>CATJQX010000101.1 GCA_949742535.1 uncultured Muribaculaceae bacterium
ATCCCCTTGAAATTCCGGTCATGTTCCGCTATAGGCATAATTTTCATCTTATTTTGTCAAAGTGTCGGATAATTTGTATATTTGCCTGTTTTTTGGCTCTATCGGCTGAAATATCAAGTATATCAAGTGACAAATAATAAAACGGAGCTCGCCGTGACATGCAGAATAATGTGAATTTTTCCGATCATACATGGCTTATATGCGGCATTTGTATTTTGTTGTTGCTGATAGCGGTATGCGTTGTAGTTCTGCTTTCGAGGCGTCTGCATCGCGACTATCAGCGACGCATGGACACGCTCTGCGTTGAGAAAGAGCATGAGACTTTTGAGGCGAAAATGCGCTTTTTCGTGAATCTTGTGCATGAGATACGCACACCGCTCACTCTGATAAGCATACCCCTGGAGCAGATGGCTGAAAGCGCCGAGAACGGCACTATCAAGGGGGAAGAAAACAAGCGGCATATCGCCTCTATGCAGCGCAATGTCAATTATCTGCTCGGCATCATAAATCAGCTGCTTGATTTCCGCAAGGCACAAGACGGGAAAGAGGTGCGTCTGGCAACTTCGTGCCACGATGTCAAGTCGCGCCTGACCGAGATTTGCCGGCGTTTCGAGCATCCGATGGATACTATCGGGAAACATATATCGCTGATAATGCCACAGCAGGAAGTTATGGCTGTGTTCGATGTGGACAAGACCGACCGTGTCATAATGAACCTTATTGGAAACGCTGTGAAATATTCGCGCAGCCGTGTGGATGTGACACTTGCCGAACCTAAGGATGGGACGGTGAGGATTCTTGTGGCTGACGACGGCCCCGGCATTGCGCCCCACGAACGTGAGCATATATTTGACACATACTACCAGATCGGTAACGACAACCTGGCTGCAAGTCTCGGCACCGGGCTTGGCCTGACTTATGCCAAACTCATAGCTTGCGCGCATGGCGGAGACATAACAGTGGACAACAACGAGTATGGAGGCGCTACATTTACGCTGACATTCCCTGCAAAATACGTTTCAGGCGACGGACACAGTGTGTCCGCCGGTGCGGCTGCACAGGCTGCCGCACCGTTGCACTCCAGAGAAATAAGCGTGCTTCTGGTTGATGACAACAGCGAGCTGCTCGCCACCGTTTCTGACGCGCTCAGGAAGTCTTACACCGTATATACGGCTGCAAATGCGGCAGAGGCGATTGAGATGCTTGAACTGAAAGATAACATAGACGTTATCATAAGCGATTTCATGATGCCGGGAATGAGCGGTGCAGAGTTGTGCCGGAAGGTCAAGGACGACCAGCGGTTCGGACATATTCCGTTTATAATACTCACCGCAAAAACCGATACGGAAGCCAAAGTGGAAGGCATGGCATGCGGGGCAGATGTGTATATTGAAAAGCCGTTTGCCATCAGACAGCTTACCTTGCAGATTGCCAATATAATCAACACCCGGGAGCAGAATATGGCGCGTGTGGCGTCGGCGGCCACCGGGAGTGCTGTCACGGGTGTGCCCCTCGCGGCAGATGACGATGAGCCATCGCTCAACAGGGTCGATGCCGAATTCCTCAAGACGCTTGACGATTACATAAGAGACAACATTTCGGAAGAGGAGTTCTCGATTGATGTCATGGCAAAGCAGATGAATATGAGCCGCTCCAGCTTCTACCGTAAACTCAAGTCGGTCACATCAATGACGCCGGTCGATTACCTGAAAAACTACCGCCTTGATTATTCGGCGCAGTTGCTGCTTGACGGGGTGCGTGTCACAGAGGTGGCTGCCATGTCGGGGTTCACTTCGTCGTCATATTTCGCAAAATGTTTCAAGGCGAAATTCGGAATGATACCTAAGGAATACGTGGCTTCGAAAGGTGGGAAGATGCCGCCCGATTTGTAACCATGATAACAGCTGAAAAACGATTAACTATATATTCAAGTTATATTTTCTAATTAATTCTTGTAACCTTATGTTTAATAACAAAAAAACGCTCATGGCAACATTCGCAGCCATGACGTGTATTGCCTCGCAGGCGCTGACAGTGGAGACGCTCCGCACTCAGTATCAGGCAAATCCTGTGGGCATTGACAAGGAGAGCCCTATGTTCAGCTGGCAGCTCCGGTCAGAACAGAGGTCTACGGTGCAGAAATCCTATCAGGTAGAGATAGGCACCGACAGGAACATGTCGGGGATCATTTTCGACTCAGGCACAGTAGAATCTAACAGCTCTGTGAACGTGCAGCTCGAGGGGCTGCAGTTGCAGCCTTCCACACGCTATTACTGGCGTGTTACCGTGACCGACAATCACGGCGAAACCGCTGTTTCTCAGCCGGGAGCTTATTTCGAGACCGGCCTGCTCGGATCGGGATGGAGCGGCGCGCAGTGGATCGCATCAGGCAGCGGCGCACCGCAGACGTCCGAGCCTGGAGCAGATCTGATCAAAGACTACGTGGTGGAGACAGACTTCGAGGTGGATCGTGCAGCAGCCGGACTTATCTGGGGCGCCACAGACCGCAATAACTTCTACATGTGGCAGATCAGCACAAAAGGCGAGGTGCCACGCTTCCGCCCACACGTATGGAACAACGGCAATCCGCAGTGCATGGCCGAGATCAATCTCGGAATACCTTTGAGAAACTGGGAAACACACCATATGCGCATCGAGGTGACCGACGGTGGCACCATGGCGCGCACATATCTCGACGGCATACTCATCGACGAACGCAAGGGTGTCTACCCCTACGGCCAGGTGGGCATGCGTTCCTCAAATATCGACGGCCGCGGACACAAGCCCGAAACCGCATTCTATGATTACTTCAAGGTGACAGCTGCCGACGGCCGCGTGCTTTTCGACGATACATTCGACACCAACGAAAATTTCGGTATCGGCGAGGTGACCAACGGACAGCTTCATGTTTCCGGACCGGAAACACTTGTGTTCCAGAATAATTTCACTCCCGACGCCTCTGTCAAGGACTATACATTCGAGGGCAGGTTCACCATCGAGCAGTTCTGTGCCGGCATCGCTTTCGCCGCCAAAGACGCCCAGAACTTCTATATGTGGCAGTTCAACATCGAAAACGGCTTCCCTCGTTTCCGTCCGCACCGCTGGGCCAACAACAATCCGGCGTGCCTCGCCGAGATCGACCTTACCGGCAAGGTATCGCTCGATGCGTATACACCCCACACTTTCAAGATTGTGGTGAGCGACAACGGCACACGTGCCACAACATATCTCGACGGCATAGAGATCGACAGCCGCACTGGCCAGTTCGTCTACGACAAGGTCGGTTTCCGTCATTCCCGCAGCGAGAAGGAATGGGAGATTTTCGAGCGCGCATACTTCGACAACCTTACAGTGCGCGACAGCGAGGACAACATCCTTTTCGAAGAGGATTTTGAAAATGCCGATGACTGCTCCATAGCCGGAGGTACCATTGTCGACGGCCGTCTGCTCGTAGGTTCTGATGTGGAGACCTATCCTTGGGCAAAGAGCGAGAGCGAGGGAGATACCAAACTCCGCTACGACATCGACGCCGACATAACGCTTATCAACGATGCCGCCTCGCTGATTTTCAGCCAGACAAAATCAAACTGCTATTTCATGTGGGCCATCAACTGCAACGACCACGGATATCCCCTGGTGCGTCGCCATCTGTATGCCAATAGCACGAATCCGCAGTTCTCCGACACCCGCATGGAGGGATTCACCAACGACGATATCCTCGGTGTGGAGCGCCACCTGCGTCTTGAGATAGATGGCAGCGAGGTGCGCACATTCATTGACGACAAGCTCGTTGATACATACACTGATACATCCGGCCTGCTTGTCAACGGCCTCATCGGCTTCCGCGTGTTCCATGAAACTGTCAACGAACAGGCTTACTGGGACAACGTGAAGGTCACCGAATACAAGGGCAACACCAAGCGCGTGACTCTCTCGGAAGATTTCGAGGGCGACTCATATGAATTCTCTTCCGGCGAGGTGGTGGATGTGAACGGCAACCGCAAGCTCTACTGCTATTCACCCGCACAGGAGACAAAGATAATGCAGGATGCCGCAACGGCTTCACCTCTCTTCCGCAAACAGTTCACTCTCGATGGAAATGTGAAGAGCGCCAAACTCTACACATCTGCACTGGGTGTATACAACGTATATATCAACGGCCAGCGTGTAGGACATGAGCAGAACGACGGCAGCATGATCTTCGACGAGCTTATGCCCGGGTGGAGCGACTACCGCAGCACTGTGTTCTACCTCACACACGATGTCACATCACTGCTGAAAGCGGGCGAGAACGCACTCGGCGCCGTTGTCAGCAACGGATGGTGGAACGGCCAGGTTTCCCACGGCATCTACGGCTCTTCCGACGTGGCATTCATCGGCAAGCTCGTTGTTGAGCTTGAAAACGGGGAAGTGGTGACGCTCGTCACCGACCAGTCATGGCTTACATCGCGCCGCAGCGCCATAAAGGGTGGTGAGATTTACCACGGCGAGATCTACGACGCACGTCTGGCCGACGACTGGAGCACTCCCGGCTATGATGTCTCTGCATGGAACGGCGTTTCACTCGACCGCCAGAGCCATGGCGAGCTTATCGCGCATGAAGGTCCTACTGTGAAAGTGATCCCGTCGCTTGAGCGTAAGCCTCTCTCGCTCACCGTTTACGAGGGTACGAAGGACAACGGCACCAAATACGGCGAGATAAACACCGTGGCCACACATGCGGGTGACGCGTCAGTTGTCCTGAAGAAGGGACAGACAATGGTGGTTGACTTCGGTCAGAACGCTTCCGGATGGGCCAAATTCAAAGTCAAAGGTGCCTCCGGTGCCAAGGTAAATCTCCGTTTCGCCGAGATGATCAACGATTCCGGTGATACCGAGCGTGGCAACGACGCAGCCAAGGGCGCTCTCTACACCATCGCTCTCCGTTCGGCCAAGGCTGCAGGCCAGTATATCCTTTCCGGCGATCCCGAGGGTGAGATCTACCGTCCTACCACCACTTTCTACGGTTTCCGCTATTGCGACATCACCGTATCGCAGGATGTGGAGATTGAGTGGATCACAGCCGAGACCATCAGCACAGAGGCTGAGATGGGCTCCTCGCTCAAGGTGAACGATCCTGCTGTCAACCAGCTTTACAGCAATATCCTCTGGGGCCAGTGGAGCAACTTCGTGAGTGTGCCCACCGACTGCCCGCAGCGCGACGAGCGCCTCGGCTGGACTGCCGATACCCAGGTGTTCTCCATGGCCGCCATGTACAACGCTCAGGTTCAAGGCTTCTACCACAAGTGGATGCGCGACATGCGCGACGGTCAGCTTGATAACGGTGCATATCCCAACGTGGCTCCCTTCAACTGGGTTGAACACGGATCGAGCGCATGGGCCGACGCAGGCATTATCCTCCCCTGGAATGTATATGTGATGTATGGCGACAAGGCCATCATCGAAGAGAACTACGCTTCTATGGAACGCTACATGGACTGGCTCGCCACCCAGAAAGAGGGTCAGTACCAGTATGTAGGTTCCGATACACGCTATGGCGACTGGCTGGCATTCGAGGATACCGACAAGCGTTTCGTTTCCGTGGCATATTACGGATACATGGCCGACCTCATGAGCCGCATGTCCAAGGCGTTGAGCCGGACAGAGGGTGACGAGTTCGACCTCAAGGCAGCGAAATACGCGCAACTTTTCGCCGATATCAAGAGTGAGTTCAAGACCCGTTACTGGGCTGCCGGACGTCTCCCCGGCCTGCGCCAGAAATCGCAGTGCGCCTTGCTGCTCGCCCTCCGCTACGACTTGCTCCACGACGAGGACGCTGTGGAGGATACACGCGCCAAACTGCGCTCCAAGATCGAGAAGAACGGCAACAAGCTCTCCACCGGCTTCCTCGGCACTGCCGTGCTCAACCAGACACTCAGCCAGTTCGGCATGGACGATCTCGCATACGCACTGCTTCTGCAGCGCGAGTGCCCCTCATGGCTCTACCCTGTGGACCAGGGTGCCACCACCATGTGGGAGCGCTGGAACAGCTATACCCGCGAGGGTGGCTTCAGCAAGAGCATCGAGATGAACTCCTTCAACCACTACGCATATGGAGCTGTAGGTGAGTGGATGTACCGCTACATGGCCGGTATCGCACCCGACTACGACGCACCCGGTTTCTCCCACATCATCCTGAAACCTTCGTTTGATGCCGAGCGCCGCATTTCCGACGTAGACGCTACTTTCGCCTCCAACTACGGCCCGATCGACGCCGCATGGAAGACTTCCGATGACGGTCAGTATGTCTACAATGTGACTGTGCCCGCCAACACCACCGCCACTCTCGTCCTCCCCTCGTCGCCCGACGGAGCTGTGGTATGCGAGAACGGCAAGCCCGCTTCCTCGGCAGAGGGCATCGCTGATTACGCCGACGACGGCACTTTTGTGACAATGACCCTTGGCTCAGGCTCTTACAGCTTCTCGGGCGGCATTGCCGCAGGTGTGGAGAAGGTTGAGGCAGACGGAAATATCCGCATCTATCCCAACCCTGCCACTGAAACTGTGACTGTGGAAGGCATAGAGGACGTGGAGAGCATGGAACTCCGTTCCCTCGCCGGTGCGCTTGTGGCTTCTGTCAAAGGTTCGTCGGTGCTTAATGTGTCGTCTTGCGCTCCGGCGCTCTATCTCCTTACAGTCAAGGATGCCGCCGGCAAGACCCATGTGATGAAACTGATCAAGAACTGATAGCGGGGGAGTGGCGCGCCGGCAGGCTGTTCGTGCATTCCGTCCGGCGTGCCTCCTCCCGGTATACCTGATGATACCGTGGCGGTGTATCGGAATGTCAAATTCCGGTGCACCGCCTTGCTTCTATCCGGATGGCGAGTGTGCTGTCGGTCCGCCGGTCAGCACTCCTGTTTAGAATTTTAGCATATCTGCTGATTTTTCCGTGCCGGAAAAAGGGGTTTTATACCACTTCCCGTGTATATGCCGGAAATGCCACCGTTATGTCGCCTGTGAACACACCTGGTATGTTAATAAGCACCGCACGAGGGCGCTGTGAGCAGTTTTTTTTGATGTTTGAACAGATTTTTTCGCTTTTTTTTACAAATATGAGGTTATTTTGTGGCACGAATCTTTTACGGGGGACACCCGTTTGTATACTGACCGTTATTATTAACAAACGCCTACTTATAACCAAACATATTTCACATGAAGACACTGATAAAATACGCGGCGGCGCTGTGCACCGTGTTTGCCATGAATGGGCAGACCGCCGAGCTTTTTCAGCCTTACCAAAACACTGATTTAAGACTTCCGTCGGTGCCGCTGGTGGTTTCCGACCCTTATTTCTCGATCTGGTCACCCTATGACCAGCTTACAGATGGTTCACCACGCCACTGGACAAACGACGAAAAACCTCTTGAAGGTCTTCTCCGCGTCGACGGAAAGACATACCGTTTCATGGGTGTGAAGAACACCGTCCTCGAGACCATCGTGCCCATGGCCGATGAGGTAGCCTGGACAGGTGCCATGACTAATGAGAAGCCCGCAAGCGGTTGGGAACGTCCCGACTTCGATGACTCCAAATGGAAACGCGCTGAAGGCGCTTTCGGTTCACGCGGCCTCAGCAACGTGCGCACACGTTGGGACAAGGAGAACAGCGACCTTTACGTGCGCCGCGAGGTGGAGCTTGCTCCCGCTGACCTTGCCGGAGACCTTTTCCTCGTATTCTCACACGACGACGTTTTTGAAATCTATATTAATGGCGCACTCGTCGCCAAGACCGGCGAGACATGGCGCGAAGGTGTGAAGCAGGAACTCACCGAAGAACTCAAGCAGCTCCTTCACCCCGGCAAGAACGTTATCGCGGCTCACTGCCACAACACCACCGGCGGTGCTTACACCGACTTCGGCCTTTACCGCAATGTAGGCGCCGAGAACGGAAACACCGAGCTGGCCACACAGAAAAACGTGGATGTGATGGCCACCTCCACCTATTATACATTTGAGTGCGGCCCCGTGGAACTCGACCTCGTGTTCACCGCACCGATGCTCATCGACAACTACGATCTGCTTTCATCGCCGATCAACTACATCTCATATCGGGTGCGCTCCACCGACAACAGGGAGCACGACGTGCAGCTCCTGCTCACCGCATCGCCCCTGATTGCTGTCAACAAGGCCACTCAGCCCACCCGTTCCACCACAGAGGAACACAATGGCGTGAAATATGTCAAGACCGGTACCGTTGAGCAGCCCATCCTCGCCAAGAAGGGTGACCACATCTGCATCGACTGGGGTTACCTCTACATGCCCGCCATCAACGGTGAGGTTTGCCTCGGATCCGACAAAGACATCAAGAACAGCTTCATCAACACCGGCAAACTTCCCGCTTCCGCCGCTGAAATCGTTGCCAGCAAGGGTGGCGAGCGCCCCCTGCTCGCTTACGAGCACAATTTCGGCCGCGTGAAAGACGCTTCAAGCTACACTCTCATCGGTTACGATGAAATCTACGACATAGAGTATTTCTTCAAGCGTTACAAAGGCTACTGGGCACACAACGGCGAGGTCAGCATCTTCGACATGTTCAACAACCTCAACAGCTCATACGCTTCAATCATGAACCGTTGCCGCGAGCTCGACAAAAAGATCTACGACGACGCTCTTGCAGTAGGCGGCAAAAAATATGCCGAGATCCTCGCAGGAAGCTACCGCCATGTGATCGCAGCCCACAAACTTTTCCAGGACGACGAGGGCACACTCCTCTTCTTCTCCAAGGAGAACGACTCCAACGGTTGCGTCAACACCGTCGACCTCACCTATCCTGAAGCTCCTCTCTTCCTTATCTACAATCCCGAGCTCCAGAAGGCCATGATGACCTCTATCCTCGACTACAGCGCTTCCGGACGATGGACCAAGCCTTTCGCCGCACACGACCTCGGCACATATCCTATCGCAAACGGCCAGGTATACGGTGGCGACATGCCTCTTGAAGAAGCCGGTAACATGCTCACACTCATTGCTATGTGCTGCAAGCTCGACGGCAACACCAACTACGCCGATCCCTACTGGAACATCCTCCAGACATGGACCGACTACCTCTCGGAAAACGGACAGGATCCCGAGAACCAGCTCTGCACCGACGACTTCGCCGGCCACTGGGCACACAACGCCAACCTCTCCATCAAGGCTATCATGGGTGTGGCCGGATTCGCCGAGCTTGCCAAGATGAAGGGCGACATGGCCACATACAAGAAATACAACGACCGTGCCAAGGAGATGGCTGCCAAATGGGTAGCGGATGCACGCGAGGGTAAAGGCAGCGACGCCCATTACCGTCTCGCTTTCGACCGCGACAACACCTGGAGCCAGAAATACAACATGGTATGGGACAAACTCTGGGGCACCGAAATCTTCCCCGCCGAGGCCATGCCCACCGAGATCAACTACTACCTCAAGAAACAGAACAAGTATGGTCTTCCCCTTGACAGCCGCAAGGACTACACCAAGAGCGACTGGGTAATGTGGACAGCTGCCATGTCGCCCGACCAGAAGACACTTGTGAAATTCATCAATCCTCTTTACGATTACATCAACGAGACAGAGACCCGCGTGCCTATCAGCGACTGGTACGACACCAAGACCGGACGCAAGACCGGCTTCATGGCCCGCTCGGTAATCGCAGGACACTGGATGCCCGTTCTTGCCGCCAAGCTCGCACGCTAAGCCGGCTCCCACGGGTCCTAACCTCAGAAAAGACCACAGGCAGACGGCAATCCTTGCGGATGAGCCGTCTGCCGGCGGAGGTCAGGATTGTATCGCGTTTGTATCCGGAAATATTCCGGACTTGAGGAATGGCACCTTACATGCGCGCTTTCTATGACCGCTATATAGTAATGAATTTATCTTTAACAAACACTTAACCAATTGCCATGAATTTAAAAAACATTACCAAAAACCTTCAGAAACTCATGATGGGTGCGGGTCTGGTGTTGGCAGCGATGTTCGCTTCTTGTTCTGATGACAAGGAGACGGTTGCAAACGTTGCCTTTGATCCCAACGCGCCTGTCACAGTGACTGATTTCGCGCCGAAGACCGGCGGTTACCAGGAGCAGTTGCTTGTTTACGGTACCAACTTCGGCAATGACAAGAGCCGCGTGAAGCTCTTGGTTGGCGGCAAAGAGGCCGTAATCGTGACAATGAACAACACCACCATCTATGCCTATATCCCCAAAGGGGTGCAGGGCACTTCTATTGAGGTGGTTCTTCTCGACGAGAACGGCGAGGAGATCAACCGTGGTGTATCTTCTGCGGATATGGAATTCACATATTTCCGCAAACGTGTGGTAGGTACTCTCGTAGGCTACCGTAACGAGCAGGACTCACAGGGAGAGCGTTTCGGCGCCTTCCATGATCCCAGCGGCGACCAGGAACTCAACGCATGCGGTTTCCGTTCTGCCGGCTGTATGGCTTTCGACCCCCTCTATCCCAACCGACTTTATATCGTTTACGACGGTATGAACAAGATCGTGGAACTTGACCTCGAGGCCAAGACACACAACCTGCTTATGTCCGGATCGAAGTTCCAGGACAGACGTCTGCGTAACTGTGCCTTCACCAAAGACGGCCAGTACATGATCGTTTCTACCGACCGCGATGAGAACGGCACACACTCCACCAGCCTCTGGATTGTAAGACGTAACTCCGACGGCACATTCAGCGACCGCTCGAGCACCTCAGTGCTTGCTGCCTACAAGCAGTGCAACGGTGTGGCTGTGCATCCTGTAAACGGCGAGGTTTATTTCAACTCATACGAGAAGGGTCAGTTCTTCCGTCTTGACATCAACAAGTACTTCGACGTACTCAGCGGTGCCGGCAGCGAGGAGGGTTCACTGCCCGAAACCTGGACCGGATATTTTGAGGACGGTTGCTTCGACGAGCTCTTCCAGATCTATGAGAACCAGTGGGAGTTCAACATCACTATCCATCCTACAGGCAACTATGCTTACATTGACGTGATCAACCGCCACTATATCCTCCGTACAGACTACGACTGGAAGGCCAAGAAATTTACCCAGCCTTACCTTATCGCAGGCCGTAGCGGTAACGCCGGATATGCCGATGCCGTTGGAGGTGATGCCCGTTTCGAACGTCCTTATCAGGGTATATTCGTGAAGAATCCCTCTTATGCAGGCCGCTCCGACGAGTATGACTACTATGTCTGCGACCGTTCGAACTTCTGCGTGCGCACCATCACTCCCGACGGAATCGTGCGTACATACGCCGGCCACTCCCACAACACCGACAACAACTGGTGGGGTATCGAGGAAGGTGACCTCCGCACACAGGCCCGTTTCCGCGACGTCAGCGGCATCGCTTACGACGAGGGCAAGGACATCTTCTATGTGCTTGATGACGTAAACCGCCGTATCCGCACCATCGGTCTCGAGACAGATGATGACGAGCCTGAGACAAATGTTCCCGATCAGCCCGAAGAGGGAGGTGAGGAAACCGAGGAATAAATTCAGTATATATCACTTGAATCTAATAACTTCAGAATAAGATGAGACAACAATTGATAACACTGCTGGCTGCGACGACGCTTACCACAGGCCTTGCCACTGCAAAGGTATTTACAGGTACCGTCTACAGTTCAGCTGATAATGAACCGCTGATCGGCGCTACTGTGGCTGTGAAAGGCACCGGTGTCGGTGTTTCTACCGACGTCGACGGTGAATTCTCCATCGATGTGCCTGACAACGCCAAGACGCTCGTCGTGCGCTACGTGGGTATGGAGCCGATGGAAGTGTCGGTGCGCAACCTCAAGAAACAGGGCAACGAGTTCCGTCTCGAAGAGACAAAGACCGCCCTCAACGAGGTGGTGGTTACCGGTATGGGTGCCCGTAAGAAAATTACGGTGACCGGTGCTGTGACCAACGTCAATGTCGACGACATGAAGCACTTCAGCACCTCCAACCTCTCCAACACCCTCGCAGGTAACGTGCCGGGTGTGTTCGCCCGCCAGACTTCAGGCCAGCCCGGCCGCAACAAGTCGGAGTTCTGGATCCGCGGTATCTCCACTTTCGGTGCAGGTGCATCGGCTTATATCCTTGTCGACGGTTTCGAGCGTGAGAACATCGACGACCTCAACATCGAGGATATCGAGACCTTCACCGTGCTCAAGGACGCCTCCGCAACCGCCATCTACGGTTCTAAGGGTGCGAACGGCGTTGTGCTTATCACAACCAAGCACGGTAAGGCAGGTGCCGTAAAGGTGAACGCAAAATTCGAGACCTCTTACAACACCCGCACAAAGACCCCCGAGTTCGTGGACGGTCTTACATACGCCCGCATGCTCAACGAGGGTAACATCACACGAAGCAAGGGTGAGTACTTCAATCCGCAGGAGCTGGCTCTTATCCAGAACGGCCTCGACCCGGATATCTACCCTAACGTGAACTGGAAAGACCTCATCCTCAAGGATGGCGCCATGAGCTACCGTGCGATGGCTAATATCAGCGGTGGTGGCAGCACAGCCCGCTACTATGCGTCTATCTCCTATGTGAACGACGAGGGTATGTACAAGACCGACGAGACACTGCGCAACAAGTACAACACCAACGCCAACTACAGCCGCTGGAACTATCGTCTTAACCTCGATATCGACCTGACACCCACCACCGTGCTCCGTCTCGGTACATCAGGTGACCTCTCCACACGCAACTCCCCCGGTATCGACGACAACCGCACATGGAACTCGCTCTTCGCTTACAACGCGATTACCTGTCCTGTGCTCTACTCCAACGGTTATGTGCCCAAGACCAACCTCAAGCGTGGCGATGACCGCGACCTCAACCCCTGGGTACAGGCCACACAGACCGGTTACTATCAGGAATGGAACAACAACCTCCAGAACAACGTGACCCTCGAGCAGGATCTCCGCTTTGTGACACCGGGTCTCCGTTTCACCGGACGTTTCGGTTACGATACATACAACTTCAACCGTATCAACCACTTCCAGACCCCCGAATCATATTACCACCAGGGACGTGACAAGGATACCGGCGAGATCATCTTCGACAAGACCCATGACCGCAAGGATATGGCGCAGAGCTCTGACAACAACGGTTCACGCCGCATCTTCGCCGACCTCCTCCTCAGCTACAACCGCTCCTTCGGCGAGCACAACGTAGGTGCCAACCTGAAATTCACCTACGACGACAATATCTCGACCCAGAATATCGGTTCAGATATCAAGAACTCTGTGGCTCACAAGAACATGGCTCTTGCCGGACAGGTTTCTTACAACTGGAAATACCGTTACTTCATTGACGTGAACTTCGGTTACAACGGTTCTGAGAACTTCGCCGACGGCCACCGTTTCGGTTTCTTCCCCGCTGCATCAGCTGCATGGAACCTTACCCGCGAAGATTTCATGAAGGATGTGAAATGGCTTGACATGTTCAAGATCCGCTACTCTTACGGTAAGGTAGGTAACGACAACCTCTATATTGGAAATGACAGGATCCGTTTCCCCTATCTCTATACTCTCGACTACATCTGGAGAGATGACAATGGTACTAAAGTACATGATACCGGAGGATACAACTTCGGTACCCTGAATGATCCGACCCGTGAGGAATACCGCAAGATGATGCACTTCACATCGCTGGCATCAAACAACGTGACTTGGGAAGAGGCTACTAAGCAGGACGTTGGTCTTGACATCGCGCTCTTCAACAACAGCTTCTCGCTTACAGTGGACTACTTCCATGAAAAACGTGAAGGTATCTTCATGGCACGTAACTTCCTCCCCTATTCGTTGGGTCTGGAGCAGTCTCCGAGCGCAAACGTAGGTAAGGTGACATCGAAAGGTGTTGACGGACACTTCCGCTTCGAGAAGACATTCGGTGAAGTCGCTCTTACTGTGCGCGGCAACATGACTTATTCCAAGAATACGATTGACAACTACGACGTAGAGAACAACGTATATGGCTATCAGAACTGGCTCGGCCACCGTGTGGACCAGATCCGCGGTCTTGTAGCTGAAGGCCTCTTCACAAGCTACGAGGAGATCCGCAACCACCCGAAACAGAAATTCGGTGATGTGCAGCCCGGTGATATCAAGTACAAGGACGTGAACGGTGACGGCGTTGTCGACGACGGTGACATCTGCGCTATCGGTGCAACTACCCGCCCCAACCTCGTGTATGGTGTAGGTGTGTCGCTCGCGTGGAGAGGTTTCGACTTCAACGTGCACTTCCAGGGCGCCGGCAAGGCTTCTACTATCATCCAGGGTAAAACCGTATGGGCATTCTCCGAGGGCCGCTGGGGCCAGATCCTCACAGACCTCGTGGAGGACCGCTGGGTTGACTCAGAGACAGCTGCCAAGCTCGGCATCGCTGCAAACGAGAACCCCAACGCCGCATATCCCCGTATGCCGGACTCCGACGGTACTCTCGGCCGTGGCAACAACTACCGCGCCTCTACCTTCTGGCTGCGCGACATCAGCTACGTGCGCCTGAAAAACCTCGAGGTTGGCTACAACTTCCCCAAGAGCTGGGTAAATGCCATCCGCTTCGAGAACATCCGTCTCTTCGTGCAGGGTGCCAACCTGCTGACATGGTCCGGCTTCAAGCTCTGGGATCCTGAAATGGGCAGCAACAACGGCGAGGCTTATCCTCTTTCAAAATCGATCACTGCCGGTTTCCAAATCAACATCTAACCGAATACTACAATCATGAAAAAATATTTTGTAAAATCCATATCACTGGCTGCGCTTATCGGATGCGCGTCGGCAATGTTCTCGTCGTGCGAGGACACTCTTGATGCCGACAAATATTTCGACGACCGCATGACACTTGAGTCGGTATTCACCGATATCAACCAGACAAATGCTTGGCTCACACGCGCTTTCAGCTTTCTCAAGTATGATCTCTGCGACGTGAGCAACAAGGAGGCAAACGGTCGTAACTACCATGTGTTCGCCGACGACATCCTCTGGGGTGACCGCGACAACGAGTTCGGCAACGACTTCCACTACACCGGCAAGTACTCCTCTTTCAAGCAGGGTGACTACGACGAGAATTTCAACCAGGATTTCTGGATCAACGCCTACCGCGGCATCTACCAGGCTTCGATATTCATCCACAATATCGACAAGAATAACAAGCTCACAGAGCGTGAGCGCACCGACATGAAAGGACAGGCTCGCTTCGTGCGCGCTTACTTCTACTGGCTGCTTCTGCGCAAGTATGGTCCTGTGCCCATCATGCCCGATGAAGGTGCAGACTACACCCAGGATTACCAGGCGCTTTCTTTCCCCCGTGCTTCATATGAGGAGGTTGCCGAGCATATCTCCGACGAGATGCTCAAGGCTTGCGGCGAGCTTTCAAGCTGGAGCCGTATGACTGGCAACACCAGTACCGAGAATGTGGTGCGCCCCACAAAGGGTGCCGCCCTCGCTACCCGCGCGCTTGCCCTGATGTATGCGGCATCTCCGCTTGCCAACGGCCAGCTTGCCAACGGCGTACACAGTCCGCTTGTTACAGACGATTTCGCCAAAGCGCTTGTAAACAAGGATGGCAAGCAGCTTCTCAGCCTCAACTACGACGAGCGTAAATGGGCCCGCGCAGCTGCCGCTCTCCGCGACGTGATGGAGTGCCCCGCAAACTACGAGCTGTTTACTGTCAGCAAAAACGAGTCTTCACGTCCCACTACGGGTTATCCCCTCACTCTTCCTCCCTATCAGGACGGAGACTTCTCCGAGAAGAACTGGCCCGAAGGTTATGCCGATATCGACCCCTATCTGTCGTATCGCGACTACTTCAACGGTGTGGCAACGCTTGACAACCGCGAGATCATCTTCAGCCGCGGCTACAACACTGCCAACTCCGATGACCGACATGGCAGCCTCGACGCTATGGTACTCCATGCCCTTCCCTCGTCGCTCGGCGGCTGGAACTGCCACGGTGTGACACAGAAAATGGTCGACGCATTCTATATGAACGACGGTACCGACTGCCCCGGCCGCAACAGCGAGTGGGGTGGTGAAGATGCCGACCCGCGTCCCCGTGTGACAGGCTGGACAGCTTCGCGCGCCAACCCCAACCGCAATGAGTTTGCTGCCTCAAACTATCCCGAACTCGGCACAAACGACAAGGGTATAGGTAACGTAAACGGTGTGTCACTGCAGTATGTGCAGCGTGAGCCGCGCTTCTACGCTTCAGTAGGCTTCAACGGTTCCAAGTGGTGGAACGCCTATGACCAGGCTACCGACAAGTATCCGCAGATCAAATATTACCGTGGCAACAAAGACGGTATGTCTAACGCGAACGCCTTCTGGCAGCGTACCGGTATCGCTTTCAAGAAGTATATCAATCCTGCCGATTACTGTACTTCGCAGATGAACTACAACAATGTGGTGCGCAAATGGGAACCCGCCCTCCGTTATGCCGATATCCTCCTGCTCTATGCCGAGGCTGTCAACGAGCTTAACGCAAGCTATGATATCCCCTCATGGGACGGCTCCCAGGTTTATACCGTAAGACGCGACATCAATGAGATGAAGAGAGGTATCCGCCCCGTGCGCTGCCGCGCCGGTGTGCCCGACTTCGAGGCAAGCGTTTATGCCGACCAGACTGCAATGCGCAAGAAGATCAAGCGCGAGCGTTTCATCGAGCTTATCGGTGAGGGCAAGCGCTACTATGACCTGCGCCGCTGGATGGACGCGCCTGTGGAAGAGTCAATCCCCGTTTACGGCTGCAACACAAACATGCCGGAGAACCGTCGCGATGACTTCCAGCAGGTAGTGCCTATCTACAGCCTCCCCACTGTGTTCAACATCAAGATGTACCTCTGGCCTATCCCCACAAACGAGCTGAAGAGAAACCAGAATCTTGTGCAGAACCCCGGTTGGAAATATAACGACTGATAACCCCTGAACCGGTGCTCACCGGATCAAAGATTCAAAAATGGCGATGTGCCGCAAGACTGGGCACATCGCCATACAGAAACAATATACAGAACAGCTTAATCTTTATATCATGCTTAAGATAAAAAACTTATTTGCTCTCGGGCTTCTGGCAGTGGGTGCAGGGTCGATGATGACCTCGTGCAACGATGACTGGAAGGAGGAGCAATACGCAAACTATATCAGCTTCAAGGCTCCCCTTGATGCCGAGGGAGGTCTTACTTCGGGTGTGACCACCGTGTATGTGCCTTATACCCGCCTCAACTCGGATATGACCCCGATGTTTGGCCGTGAAGGTGTGTCAAACTACAAGCTCCCCCTGATCGTGGCAGGCTCGAATAACAATCCGAAGACTGTGACTGTGAACATCGAGCATTCCGATACTCTCGACATCCTGAATGTGGAGCGTTTCGGCCACCGCGAGGAGATTTACTACAAGGATATGTCGGATTTCGCCGAGTATTCCCCTACAGTCACAATACCCGAGGGACAGAATACTGCACTGCTCGACATCAACCTTGACTTTACAAAGAATGGCGGTTTCGACCTCATCGACCGCTATGTGCTCCCCCTGCGCATAGCTCCGGGTGCCGGCTACGAGCGCCATCCGCGTAAGAACTACGCCACTGCCATGCTGCACATCCTCCCCTATACCGATTTCTCCGGCATATTCTCGGCTACCAACATGCTTTATTGCATCACCGACGAGAACGGCGACGGTGAAACAGCCGGTATGATCAATGTGCAGACTTATGCATGCGGCCAGTACGACGTATTCTTCTACGCCGGTACCAACAAGGAGACCAGCCTCCTGCGTAAAAACTTCCGTATCTACGCCCACTTCACTCCCGATCCCGACTTCGAACCGGGTGAAGACGTAGTGGCAAGCGGTACTGTTCAGCTTTATGTGAACGCGAGCGAGAACCCCGAGCTTAACTTCAGAAGCGAGAAACTCGGTTCTTACAAGATCCTCCAGTCTCCCGACCCTGTGCTG
>CATJQX010000102.1 GCA_949742535.1 uncultured Muribaculaceae bacterium
GTGCGGTAACCGTTGCGGCGGGAGTAATAATAGCATGTGGAACCATCAAGTTCATATTTCATATCGGGCGCCGTAAGCGGATTGCCGGAAGAGAATGTCCACGAACCGGAAAACTGCCAACGGCTATCCAATGCGAAGATCCCCACTACAGACGCCACATGCCTCCTGTCATTAGTCGCGTCGTACCACTCTCCCCCGTTTATGCCGTCGATTTTCGTAAGGGTACGCGACAGGGTGTAAGACACCCAACCCGTAAGGCGCCCTGTATTTTTTCTCATCATCAGCTCGAGGCCATAGCTTCTCCCCTTCCCGCCAGATATCAGGCTTTCGAGGTTTATCCTGGAAAACATCGTGCAGCCATCCTTGTAATCGTAAACATGGTGTATATCCTTATAATATATTTCGGCCGACCATTCCAGAGCACCGCTGCCGGCCATTCCGGCATAAGACAGCCCATACTGCACCGCGCGCGACGGCCTTACGGATGCCGACACCAGGGCATATCTGTCAAACGGAAAGCTCGTGGCACTTGAGCGTACCGCGTGAATGTTCTGCGACGACACCCCGGCGCCAGCCTTTACAGCATGATTCCCGGAAATATCATATTTCACACTTACGCGAGGCTCGATATTGAAATAGGTCTTTCCTGAGAAATCCGGCACCGGCTCCACCGCATCCTCAAACGTGTGAAACCCTTTACCAGACAACGCAGAGGCCGCAACTGCACGCACTCCACCCTCCATAAAGAACCGCCCGCACTCCCCCTTGTAAGCCCCCCACAAGGCATTTTCCCACAGCGAACGCACATCGCGGCTTCGCATGCCATACATCTCAAACTCACCTGACTGCACCCTGAAAAGCTCCGACCGCGCACCGAATTCCACCCCATGCAGATCAGAAATATGACAGACAACCTTCTCAGAAACAGAGAAATCGCGTATATACTCACGCAGCGACTGGCTCATATCCATCAGATCCATCCCCATCTTCGTAGTATAATTCGTAGCAGATGCCACCGTCGAAAATCTCCAGCGATCGCCGCGTGACACATGCCATGTCACCGAGCCGGCCACATTCCCCCACCTCATATCCATCAGATCGGTGATACCCATATTGTCACGCCCGCCAATGAAAGCCACATCCACAATTTCTCCGTTTCGCGGCATCCAACGCAACTTTGCCGTAATGTCATAGAAATTCATCTCCGTATCGCGGTACTGGGGTACCATCTTAAGAAACATATCCACATACGACCGCCTTGCCGTTACGGCAAAAGACAACCGGTCACTCACTACCGGCCCCTCGGCCTTGATTTTGGCGGCAAGTATCCCCACCGTTCCCACCCCATGGAAAGACTCCATATCGCCCGGTGCCAGCGATGTCTCGAGCACGGCAGCCGTCGCGTCTCCATACGACGCGGGAAAAGGCCCCTTGAAAAGTGTGGCCCTACCAATGGCATTGTCATTGAAAGAGGAGAATATGCCCATCACATGGGTAGGATTATACAGCGTGGCGCCGTCGAGAGTGACAAGATTCTGTGCCGAAGTGCCACCTCTCACCTCAAATCCTCCTGCACCCTCCCCTTCGGAGTGCACTCCAGGCATAAGGGAGATCGACTTTATGATATCGTTTTCCCCGAACAATGCCGGCGTGGAGGCAAGGCGTGAAAGTTCAAGCCGCTCAGCCCCGATCTGCACCGCCGACACACGATCGCGGGCAGAACGGCCCGTCACCACCACTTCCCCGAGCGACTGGTCGGCGATACTGTCCATGACATGCACTTCACGCGGTGGCTCACCGGCACGCGCGACCATCCAGGCAGCTGTTATTCCCGCACCAATAAAAAGAACAATACGTTTTACCATCAGAAAATTGAAAACCCGTTTTCTGAGTGCAAAATTAATGCAGATCACTCATTATAACAAATTCACGGCACAGCATTATACACCTGTCCCCACAACTCATAGCCGTTTACAGGCCGGCCATACGGTTGTAGCGCGCATGAAGATCAGGGAGCTGCGGCATATTCAGGAGCGCTTTCAGAGCCGGCATACCGGTACCGTTGAACGATATCCGCGCATTCCATACCATCGTCTCCACAAACACCTTGAACGTAAGGCCGCAATCCAGTCCCCACGCTTTGGAGAGCACACTGCCGCTGGGAATATCCACAACCATTGCAGCGCGTCTGCCGGTAAAATCATCCGTAAAACCGTTGTTATAATTTCCGGAGATCTCGCGGTTCGAAGAGAACAGCAGACATCCGTCATATGTGCCGAAATAATAATTGTCCGTATCTGTGAAATATTCCCACTGGGTATCTGAGATTTTTTCCAGCCGGCTGCCGGCCTTCTCCATGTACTGGTCAAGTCCTATCGCAATCTGGTCCTGGGGTACATGCACCATAGTCTCCACAGCCCATGAACCCGGCGTCTGCTCCCTTACGGCCTCCGGATTGCCCGACACCGGCATGGCACACAGCGATGTAGTGCCATCGGCCTGAGAGAGATACAGAGGCGCGAAACGTCCCAACAGCATACTCAGGCCGCGCACATTGCCGTGAAACCGCCCGAAAGCCAGCACCACAGACGCTCCCTCGGGAGTGTACCGAAGGAAATCAGTATTTATCTCATCGAAGTTGGCGCCGATACTGTCTGTCTTCCCGTCGCGATCCATCACTTCCCCGATCACCGACACCGACTGACGTGTCACATTGAACGATACACAAAGCCATTTCGATTTACCGCCAAGATAACTGAGCATGGAGTTGCCGCAGTTGATAGCCAGATTCGAGGCATAGGGGCGTTCGAGAAATTCATCGATCCCGATCAAAGTGCCGAAATGACTGTTGTGCGCTTTGGCTCCAGACGCAAGCACTGTCATAAGATCAGGACCGAGAATGCAATGCCGTCCGTCATCATCCACTACAGCCACTACCCCACCTATATTGCAGAAGGTCACCCCTTCGGCATTCTCCTCCAGACGGCCCGTGTCTGAAACGTTCCCGAGCGCCTCTTCCAGTTTCTTTCCGTCGAGTACATCAAGCAGGATCATATCGCGTCCGTCGGCTGTCGTATAATTGACCATCTTTGAAAAGTCCACCGCATTGCCGGCGGCAAGAAGCGCCACCAAGGCACCGCGGTAATCAGGCTCCGCCATAAGCGAAAGCACTTTCGCCGCGTCGGACAGCAACTTTCCGCCACTTACCGGAGACGGGCATCCGGCTTCAGTCATGAGCCGGCTCAGATTGACAGTCCTTACAACCACCGCATCATCGGGCACAAGTCTTACCAGCGATTCCATCGGGGTATGTCTGTCGGCACACGACTGGGATATCACTGCCACAACCGCCATCGCCAGAAAAACCATACGTGCCCCCGCCCGCACGGCGTTCCTGATACATCCTGCAAAACCAAAATCATGTATCATAAGTAAGTTCTTTGTTAACAATATGCCGGAAAATCAATCCATACAGCCGACATAAGTATAACATTCATTCACACATATTGTTCCGTCCCACAGGCTGTCCGAGATACGGCTCCACATGTATGTTCACCATCATACCGTTTCCATAAGCATCCCTGAGCCTTTTCTCCACTTCCGAAGCTATGTGGTGGCCGCTTGCCACCGTGATATCCGGATCAACCTTTATGTGAAAATCAAGTATCATGCGGTCGCCGTTTCTCCGCGACGCAAAACGGTGAAACGCTTTTACACCTGGCGTATTGCCTATCACCTCATACATCCCTTCCACTATGTCACCCGGAAGCGACTCCTCCAGCAGCTCCTTAACGGCAGGAGTGCCTATCTGGAACGCCACTATAATAATAAACACGCTCACCACCATAGCCGCAATTGGATCGAGCACCCTCCATGCAGGCCCCATAAACATGGCTCCGCCTATACCGGCAAGCGTGGCGAGCGACGACAGTGCATCGCTGCGGTGATGCCATGCATTCGCCACCACCACAGCCGACTGTATCCTCTCACCCACACGCCGGGTGTACCGGTAAAGCCATTCTTTGGATATTATAGAGACTACCGCCATAATCAGCGCCAGCCATGTAGGGCTCTCAAGATGGTGCCCGTGGAAAGACGCCAAAGTTTTCTCAGCACCGTCCACAAGAAACAAAACCCCCACAATACCGAGGATCAGCGCCACAAGCATAGTGGCGAAAGTTTCGTATTTCCCGTGTCCGTACTGATAGCGGTCATTGGCCTTGCGCCTGGCAACCCCGACAAAAACGATCACAATTATATCAGTGATAAAATCGGAAAAGGAGTGTATGCCGTCAGCAAGCATGGCAGATGACCGGCCGAAGATACCTGCGGCAACTTTCCCCGCTCCGAGCGCCGCGTTGATCCAGAAACCAAGCCACGTCACACGCCTTGCACTCCTCACCACCTCTCGGTCCGCACCCGATAGTCCGTCTGTTTTTATGCCACCTGACATACGACACTGTTATATTAAAGGATAAAACATATCACCACATAAAAACGGCACAAAGTTACCGCTATTCCTATGAATTAACAACAATTTGCAATCACATTTCGTTTTCACCCAAAGGCAAAAAGGCCGTATATGCCGCTACTCTGCGTGCAAAGTATGCTTATTGCCAACACATTACGGCAATCTGTCTGAAACCGGTATGAAAAAGAGGGGGGACATGCGAATCTTTTTCTTCAAAATTTTACCTGAAGCCGATTTCGGGGTCTTAATAGTGTACGACGCAACAAACAATGAAATACAGCATAAAAGAAATATCCGACACACTCGGGAAGAATCCAGATGAAGGCTTCCGCATGCTCGTCAATTCTTTCATGGAACCGGTATATCATCATGTGCGCCGTCTGGTTGAGAATCATGCAGATGCCCAGGACATAACCCAGGAAACTTTCGTAAAGGCGTACCGCTCAATAGAAAGTCTGCGCGAATACAAATCACTTCCCTCCTGGCTCAAGCGCATCGCCACCAACGAAGCGCTCCGATTCATGCAGCGCAACAGAGAACATCATCTTCCGATAGACGACGCCGAGAACGCCGAAATGCAATCCCTGGCAGCTGACGAATACTTCGATTATTCAGATCTCGAGGCGGTAAAACTCCAGAAGGCCATACATACACTGCCTCCCAAGCAGCAGGCGGCCTTCAACCTCAGATACTACGATGATCTCAACTATGATGAGATCGCCGACATACTCGGATCATCGCCTCAAAGTGTAAAAGTCAACTACAACATTGCAAAACAGAAAATCATAGATTATATGAACCGGGAAGACTGACAGCAATGTCCTCCCCCATGTAACCGAAACAACAAAAACTATAATATCTAAAGAGTATGACTAATTTCGACTTAGACAAAGCCACACGACAGACCCCATACCAGGTTCCCGAAGGTTTTTTCGAAAGCCTCGAGAAAGAAATACTTGCCAGAACATGCGATGCGCCATCACAGCCGGCAAAGCAGCGCAAGCTCAGAGCATTGCCCCGCTTCATACGTGTCGGCCTCTCCGCCGCAGCGGCAATAGCAGTGGCGGCAGCCATAGGAATAGGAGTGTACAACACCGCACCGACCGAGCAACTGACCACCGACCAGGCGTTTGCCGAGCTTTCATCCACCGATCAGGACTACCTGCTCGACTGCTACGACAACGACCGCATGCTCGAAGCATACCTATATTGAAAATAATTTCTAAAACACATAATCATATGAAGACATTAGTAAAACTGTTTGTCATAGCGATGCTCGCTATCATCCCCGCAACCACTGTAGCACAGGGCAGAAAACAACCCGATCCCGAAAAGCGCGAAGCCTTCGCCAAAGCACAGGCTACAGAAATCGCAAAAAAACTCGACCTCAACGAAGAGCTCACAAAAAAATTCACCGACACATACCTCGAATACCAGAAACAGATGTGGGCTGTAGGACGCATCGGTTTCAACAAACGTCCTAAATTCGAGGACATGACCGAGGAACAGGCAAAAGACGAAAACAAAGCGCGTCTCGACCACCAGCGTAAAGTGCTCGACATCCGCAGCGAGTATTACGAAAAATACAGCATGTTCCTTACACAGAAGCAGATACTGCGTGCCAACGAACTTGAGAAAAGAATGTTCGACCGCATGATGCAGAAAAACCGCCGTCCCGGCGACGACAAAGGCACCAAAAAAGGCCAGCGTCCCGACCGTAAGCAGAAACGTTCACAGAAATAATATTTCCCAAACCTACATGCCTCCGCATTCCGGAGACGATGAAAACTTATCTGACAATTTCTATAATCAGGAAGAGAATAATTTCTACAATCTGTTCAAGGAAAATTGCATCGCAATGCCGCGGGGCAGTGCATGCGATCATAATTCATCAAGATTTTTAGTGTGTTAAGTTAGGTTGTAAAACACCCACAGCGCCACGGATCACTGCCCGTGGCGCTGTTTCATTGTTATTTATCTGATATTTTTTCATTCAGCCGCAAATGACTGCGGCGCTCTGTTCTCAGAGATTTTCAATGCGTCCGCAAAGGAGGCAAACCCCAGTTTCGCGTTCGTTTATAAAGAAGAGATAAGGTCTGTTGAACTCAATCACAGGAACAGTAGCTGCATCATTATCATCACCACTGTCTGTAGGCCAGAAATTCCACGACACAGATGCGCCCTCGCTCCCCTTCTCATTGAACTCAACTGCCACCTTCTGGAAAAACTGCACCCCGTCGGCCACATAATTGAAGCTGCTAAGGTATCCGCCGTCAAAAATACGCTCTATTCCGAGCGCCTTCAGTGCATGCGACAGATTGCCACCTTCCGGCTGCAACTTGCATTTTGGCAAATACAGTTTGACTTTACGCGCCATACGCGGGGCGTCCACAAGAGCCGTATAATCAAGTTCCTTTATCAGGGCGCCAAGATCCTTCCCATCATCAGGAAGTACAAAAGTAGCTGTGTACTCTCCGGCCCCCATATCCATCATCACTGCCTTGTATCCGTCAGCGACCCAGTAGTTCTGCAGCCCATCATGGTGCATCATATCCACCTGACAGTCGCCCTCAGATCCGTGGAAAATCCTTTTGGATGTCTCTTCCGCCAAGAAAGGATTGTCCCATTTTCCATTGAAATACATAGCGTTGGCCATCACGAGTTCCACATCTGCCGGGAAAGAATGCAACATCGAAGGGATAAGACCGTTGGTCTTTTCACTACACCACTTGTTGAGCTGTTCCACATACTGAAGTGAGTTTCTATTAAGCTGAAACATCTCCCCGTCATATATTTCGGCGAAATTGCGGCTGAAATTTATCTCGGGAGACAACCCTTCCGCATACCATACAGCATTTGCAAGCGATATATCCACACCTTTGCCATCCTGCGGATACCGCCTTACTACCTTCCCGTGGAAATCGCCAAGAGTGGCCAGATCGCTGCACCCCATGGCACACGCTATCTCCTCGGCAGAAGCCTCGTCAGCCGCAAGAGCAGTTGCACCCAGAAGCATTTGCATACTCAGCGGAGACACTATCACATTTCCGTTTTCTCCCTCACATGCCGACTTGAAAAAAGAGAAATCGAAACTTCTCGTCTCACCGACAACGGATTTCTCCACATCGGTATAATCCGTAACAACGTCGGAGATACCGGCACCACCATCGGAAACCTGATCTTCAGATGCACACGACGTCACCAGTCCCAAAGATACCGCCCCTATTATCACATTTCTAAATCTCATATCACTCTAATAAAAAAATTAGCTAAGTAACTGGTCAAAATTATTTTAATGTTTGTTCGAGAATAATTTTGTGAAGATTTTTCTTGACGAAAAAGGGGTTTAGCGGGATACACTACTGATGAGGAAAGGAAAAGAATCCAAAATTTTGCCGAAAAACATTGAAATAATCTGACCGGTAAATAAAATAATTTTGAATCGTTACTTAATGAATCTTTTATATCTCTGTTGGATCATGGAACAATTATTCGGTAAAAATCCGTCCAATAACCATAGTCAACATTGCCACCTGGAGCAAACGACATATCTAAAAAATAGCCATCCTTTTCGCCATTTTCATATCCCCAACAAAAATGATTATAGGTTTCTATTTTTGACCAAGTAGCCCCTCCACCATCAGGAACCCAAGTCAAACCATTATCTTTTGTAATATATCGGTATGCCCTTATTGATAATTCTTTCATACCATCGCATATCCAATTATGAGAAACTCCTCTACCATTATCTTCACCATACATGAATAGAATAGTATTCCTTTCTATACACTGCGAGATAATATTCTCATAACAGACTTGAAACATATCACTTTTTAACCCTAATGCTCTGATAGCTTTAATTCCTCCGTCAACTGGAGTAGGTGTTGTTGGATTATTACTTTCGCTACCAGGATAATATATAGAACCAGCCAATTCGCCAATCTGACGTATCAATTGTGCAATTACCTGATGATTTTCATCCGGATTATGACATTTACACGCAAACTTTTTCGTAAGGAATTGCATATTATGACGTTCTATCTCAGACCAATTCAAAGAAATCACTGGAGAACCAGGTTTATAAGTAAGTTCTATACTAGATGGTTGATGAAAAGCCGTCAACATCATTGCAATTGCAACATTAGTACACCCTGCAACCCCATTGCTACATTCATCCCCAAAAACGCCTCTTTGCCACCATTTAACACAAATTTGGGGATCAACACTGTCTGTAATCAATGTATCAATTACCGTTTTTTCACCACCAGGTTGATAAGGCGGACGAATAGTTCCACCTGTTGATAATTGTTCAAGATAACGCTCTGCAGAAGACATATATGCATCAAAACCAGGATTAATCTCTGTTGATGATGGATCAAAGTTACCTACCTCAGCTACAACAATCGCATGCGGGGCATCAACATTCGCAGGAACAATCGCGAAACCCTCATCATCAGAAAAATTAACCACATACATTAGTGGGGTTGCAGTATTCCTGCTTTTTACATGGGAGGAATAGATGGTCCTTGTTTGTTTCGGATCAACTATACGAGAGCTACTTCTAGACTCAAAATCACCATCCAACAGTCTTTTAGCTGTAGAAAGAGCTATTTCTTCTGCCTCAGTAACTGACCTAACTGAAGTCAATCCATCAACAGACTGAGCACAATTCTGCTCCTCTTGCATAACAACATCTTCCGTACAAGAAAGAAAGAGGAAGCCTAAACTTAAAAACAATACAAATTTTCTCATGGGAATATAATGATTGATTAACTCTTATTGACAAATATAAGAAACAAAATTGACAACTTCAACAGGCAATTCTTTTTTTAAATTATTTAACATCAATCTATGCTAAAAACGACAATATCCTTTTTCCGATATTCTCCTTTTAGCATCGACACTACGGGTTTCCCTCAAGCCGCCGGAGGTGGCGTGAAAAACATATGCAACGCATCCCGAAAGCCTTTTGACAGGCTTTCGGGATGCGGTATGTGTCATGATTGCCTCTTATTTATTCTGATACGGAATGAGGCGCATGAGGTCAATCAGTTTGTCTTGGTGTCTGTGCCAGACGGCTCGGCGGCAGGAATCCTGGCAGCCTCCTTAGCCTCATAGGCTTCTTCGGCAGCCTTGAGAAGTGCCTGCGACTGCGGGTCTTTCTGCCAGTGGAAAGGTACGAAATCGCTCTTGGGATCTACCCATGACGGTTTGCGGAAAGCCAGAATTACAAACGGAAGTATCACGAAGAGAGCCACCCCGCCGAAAAGCACTGCAAACCATACCGTTTTCGATCCCATCGCGATCTGGTCAGGCGGGAAGAAACTCAGAACGAAAGCGAGCAACGAACCGAGGAACCCCACACCTGCCACAATCCACAGAAGCAGATTGCCTTTTGAGCCGATACGGAAAGGACGTTTGGCGTCCTTCATCGAATAACGCAGATAGATGACGGCAGCAAACATCAGCAGATACGCTATAAGGTAAAGTACCACTGTAAGTTGCGACAGAATCTGGTAGAAACTCTCCACAGAGGGCATCACCACGAACAGGAGCGAGAGCAGAGTTACCGCACCACCCTGAATGAGAAGTATATTCTTCTGCACGCCAGATTTGTTGGTCTTCTGGAAGAAAGGAGGCAGATAGCCCGCCTGTCCTACGGCAAAGACACCTTTAGATGGTCCGGCAACCCAAGTAAGCACACCGGCGAGCACACCGAATGCAAGCGCGATAGCTATTACAGGCGTGAACCAGTTCATGTGGAAGGTGCTGAAATAATTGTCGAATCCCACCAGAAGGCTCTGCACAAGGTTGATATCCTTGGCCGGAATAATAACACCGAGGGCATAGGTGCCGAGCACGAAGATGAGCACCGTCACGAGCGCTCCCCCGAACACAGCCTTCGGGTAGTTAACCGTAGGATTTTTGATATCGCGCACATGCACGCCCGACATTTCCATACCTGCATAGAAGAGGAATATCGAAGCCGCAAGCACAACGTTGTCAAAATTGGTCAGATCGGGGAAAAAGTCGCCGTGAAAGTTCATCTGCGAATGTCCTCCTGATGCGAGATAGACGACTCCGCATACCACAAGCAGTGCGGCGGGAATGATAGTGCCGACCATACCGCCGACCTTTGAAATCTTGCCTA
The DNA here is from genome assembly GCA_949742535.1 of uncultured Muribaculaceae bacterium. GTDB lineage: Bacteria > Bacteroidota > Bacteroidia > Bacteroidales > Muribaculaceae > UBA7173. Next base: position 10,623 of record CATJQX010000102.1, read on the forward strand.
CCCATCCCAGTCCTTTCATGGAAATGAGTGTGGCGAGCCAGTAGATGGCAAGCACCACGGCAATTGTATAGAATTTGTTAGCAGCCAGATGCGAGTCGGCCACATGATCCATGCCAATGAATGCGAGCGACACGGCGCCGAAAGTAAGCACAGTGGGGAACCATATGGTACTTTCCACCCACTGGAGCCATATGCCGAGGAAACCGAGCTTACTGCCGAAAGCCTCCCCGATCCAACGGAACATACCGCCTTGCTGATAAGGGAAAAGCGACGCCAGCTCGGCAGCCACAAGCGATACAGGGATCAGGAACACGAGTGCCGCAAACAGATAGTAAAACGCCGAACTCATGCCGTAGACAGCCTCGGCCGGTAGCCCTCGCAGTGAAACGACGGCCACGATGTTCATTATCATAAGGGTACCCACACCCAACTTGGCAGCCGACTTTACAGTAGCCGCGGTGGAGGAGTTTGATTTTGTAGCCATAAGAAAAGTTTTTAATTGTTTGTTATTCCATATTCTCCCATAAGTAAGTCGTGAAAATTATGCGTAGTGATTTTCATGACTTGCTTATCATCCGGCAATGGTCACGCGGTCACCATTCATGACACCCAGTCCCAGAATACTCATAAATTCCTTCACTGCAGCCTGCGCCTTTACCGAATTGCCCGCCTCATCCAACGGAGGCGCGAAAGCGGCGATCCCCAGCACACCGGGGAGCACACCGAGCACACCGCCTCCCACGCCGCTTTTTGCGGGTACACCGGATGTATAGAGCCAGTCGCCGGAATGCTGGTAGAATCCGACAGTAGCTATCAGAGTGGTGATTTTCGGAGCTATCTCCTGATCAAAGACCCTTTTGCGTGTCACCGGATTCACACCTCCGGAAGCTATGGTAGCCGCCATTACGGCAAGCTGGCTTGAAGTGATGCCGAGCGAGCACTGACGGGTGTACAGGTCAAGGCTCATATCCGGATCGTCATATATGCGGTTGTAGTTTTTCAACAGCCATGTGATGGCACGGTTGTTGAAATTGGTATCGCTCTCGCTTTTATAAAGCTCGTCGATAAGCTCCGGGGCTGATCCGCACAATTCGGTGATATTGTCGGTGATAGCCTTCCATTTGGCATCAGAGTCACCTTTTGGATCTATCATCGAACAGGCCGATATGGCTCCCGCATTAACAAGCGGTGTCGACGGATGGTCGTTTTCGAGCAGTATGGCAAAAATGGAGTTGAACGGAAGGCCGGTGGCGTCGGCGCCAATATCATTGAGCACACCTGCGGGGGTATGCTGACGCATGGCCAGAATGGCAGTGGGAACCTTGGAGACCGACTCTATACCGAATTTGTATTCCGTATCGCCGAAATTGAACCCGGTGCCGTCGGGAAGCATCACGCTCAGGCCAAAGAGAGCCGGGTCGATGTTTGCCAGATAAGGTATATAGTTCGCATTGGCGCCTCCTGTAATTTTCGAGGCATGGCTGTAGGCCTGCGATGCGGCATCCTGTATCTGTTGTCTTGTAAGTGTAATATCCATAATAGATCTGAAGAGAAGATAGTTGATACGTTTCAGAGTGTGTTTAAAACGGATGCCGGCCGGCGGGCGTCCGTTGTTATCGGTGGCCACCGGCCGGCATCGCAGTTATGAAGCAGATTAAGCCTCTGCGAAGAAATGCCTTTCAGAAAGTTATTTACCAGTATGGTTGAATGTCTTGGCTACCAGAGGCACATTCTTTTCCATAGAGATACGTGTGGGAGTGGGATATTCCAGAGCGTTAAGCTCGTTCACTGCGAAACGTATGTCGTTGAGAAGCTGATCGGCCATATCGCGGCTGAACCCCTGCTTGCAGAGCACGCGCATCACCACGATATTCTCGATATTGGCAGGCAGCGTGTATGCCGGTACCATCCATCCCTTCTGGGCAAGTTTGTCCTGCAGGTCGAAGAGGGTCCATTTGGCCGTTTTCTGTACATCGGGCTTCATAAGCCATGTGAAGATCGGGTTAGGCACATCCTGGGAGTAGGGCTGGAACTCAGGCATGGCGCTTACCTGCGAGTGCAGATATTTCGCTACAGACAGGGAGTTGAACTGGATGTTCTTGTAGCCCTCGAATCCGAGACGGATAAACTGATAGTACTGGCCGAGGATCTGTGCGGCAGGACGGGAGAAGTTAAGACCGACCTGGCTGATTTCAGCACCGAGATAGTTCACGCTGAACGACATTACGTCGGGGAGGTATTTCTTGTCCTTCCATACCACCCATCCGAGACCGGGATATACCAGTCCGAACTTATGACCGGACGTACTGATGGAGAGCACCCATTTCAGACGGAAGTCCCATTTTACCTCTGGGAAAAGGAACGGCAGGATAAAACCGCCACTGGCTGCGTCGACATGGATAGGTATGTCGTAGCCTGTCTTGGCATTGTATGCGTCAAGAGCCTTGTCAAGAGCTTCCACATCATCGTTAAGTCCGGTCCAGGTCACACCCTGAATAGGAACGATACAGATAGTGTTCTCGTCGCACATTTTCAGCGCTTCCTCAGGATCGAGAGTGGTTTTCTCAAGTGTCAGAGGCACGGTACGCATCTCAATCTGCCAGAGCTGTGCGAATTTCTCCCACACTACCTGATATCCTGTCGAGATCACGAAATTAGGCTTGTCGAAAGGCTTGCCCTCTTTCTGGCGGCGTTCGCGCCAACGGATCCATGCTGCGATACCGCCAAGCATACAGGCTTCGGAAGAACCGATGGCGAGCGCTCCGGTTTTCCATGTGGCGGTTTCGGGAGAATTCCACAGATTGGCTATGATATTGATACACTTGCCGTTCATAACGGCGATACGGGGATATTCCGTTTCATCGATATAGTTGATGTTGATAGCCTCGTTCATCAGACGGGTGGCATATTCGTCCATATAGGTGGTGACGAAAGTTGCGAGATTTAGCCGCGGCTGTGTCTGGGCGAAAGTTTCATCCTTTACCATCTGATATGCTATCTCTGGTGTTGTGGGGCCTGCAGGAATGCGCTCTACTGGAGCAGCCTGAAGCATGGCGTCTGAACCGAAAACATCGGTTTTCGCATCGCCTTTACGGAAATTGGGGTCGAGATTCTGGTCGAGCATAAAATAGAAATTTATATGTGTTATCATTTTTCAGGCAGATAACAATAAGCAGATGCAGATTCTTTAAACCACGCCACTTATATGTCCTGTCGTCTGAAATATAACACCGCTATGTTTGAAAAAGTTGATGATCAGGTTTTAAAAACAAGGCAAAACTTTTTTAGCGGCCCTGTAGGAACCAAAATCGCTTGCGTTATGTTAAAGTAAGGTAACCCCTATTAAATCTTATAATGGAGTGGATTGAACATGTATTACGCGACAATCCGTCGCTCGCCGTATTCCTTACTCTTGGTATCGGCTTTTTTATCGGCCAGCTTAAATACAAATCGTTCTCGCTCGGCACGGTCACCTCCGTGCTGCTCGTCGGCGTAGTGGTAGGTCAGCTTGACATACCGGTGCCCGGCCCGCTGAAGGATGTGTTTTTCCTGCTGTTCCTGTTTTCAATCGGCTACAGCGTAGGACCGCAATTTTTCCGTGCTTTGAAAGGCGACGGTCTCAAGCAGGTGCTTTTCGCCGTTGTAGTGTGTGTGCTCTGCCTCCTGTCCACCTGGGGAGTAGCCGTGTGCATGGGATATAACGTAGGTGAGGCGGTGGGACTTCTTGCCGGCGCACAGACCATGTCGGCCGTAATCGGCGTGGGCACCGACACCATCAACTCGCTTTCGGCCTCGGCGGCCGACAAACAGCAATGGCTCGGCATGATACCTGTGTGTTATGCCGTGACATACGTGTTCGGCACGATCGGATCCGCCTATATTCTTGCCAACCTCGGTCCCTGGCTTCTGGGAGGCATCAAGAAAGTGAAAGCCGAGACCGTGGAGCTCGAAAAGAAAATGAACTCCGGCACGGCGAACTCCGATCCCAACTACATCAATGCCTTGCGCCCCGTGGTATTTAGAGCCTACAAAGTGACAGACAGTTTTTTCGCACAGCCGCGCAGTGTTGCCGAAGCTGAGGATTATTTCAGGCAGAAAGGGAAGCCTATACATGTGGAGCGCATGCGCGCCAACGGAAAAATAAAGGATATAATTCCCGGACAGGAACTGACCATATCTATCGGAGACGAAATTGTGCTCAGCGGCCGACGAGAATTCATTATCGGCGACGAAAGCTGGATAGGTCCGGAAGTTGTGGATGCCGAACTCGTTGATTTCATGGCTGAAGAACTCGATATCACCGTGGCATCAAAGAAAATAGACGGCATGACAGTCGATGATCTGCGAAAACAAAAATTCATGTATGGCATATCCATCAAAGCTATAAGCCGTGGAGGAGTGAATGTCCCCGTTCTGGCACAGGTAAAGATAAGCCGGGGCGACGTGCTCTCTGTCGTAGGCCTTGAACGCGAGGTAAACGAAGCCGCTCCACAGATCGGCTATGCCGACAGGCGCACCACAAAAACAGACCTTGTGTTCGTAGGACTTGGCATCTTCATCGGCGGCCTGATAGGATCGCTTGCCATACATATCGGCAAAGTACCCGTAAGCCTGAGCGTTAGCGGCGGAGCACTGATCGCCGGCCTCGTACTCGGATGGCTGAGATCCAAACATCCCACCTTCGGACGCCTTCCGCGTTCTGCCGTCTGGCTGATGAACAACCTCGGGTTGAACATGTTCATCGCCGTGGTAGGCATTGCATCCGGGCCGTCGTTCGTCACCGGATTGAAAGAGGTGGGTCCGGTACTCTTCCTTATGGGAGTCATAGCCACATCAGTGCCTCTTGTCTTGGGAATGATCATCGGGCGCCGCATATTCAAGTTCCCGGCAGCCATAAATCTCGGATGCTGCGCCGGAAGCCGCACCACAACGGCATCACTCGGCGCCGTGCAGGATGCCATCGGAAGTTCCATACCGGCAATGGGCTACACGGTCACATATGCCGTAGGCAATACTCTTCTTATTCTCTGGGGCGTGGTGATAGTGCTGCTTATGGGCTGATCACCTGTAAGAGCGCAGTTTCGGCATAAAGGCATCCGCAAGATACTCCATCCTGAATGAAGATGGAGTGCCGAAAACGAAAGCCACGTCGAACCGCGGTTTAAGCTCTACCCTGCGTGATGTCAGATAGCCGTTAGCGGCACGCACGAGCCGGCTCATTTTGCGCGATGTCATTACATCCGAGAGGCGCTCCCCCTCCGTGCGGCGTGTCTTGACCTCAACGAAAATGATCCACCCCTCTTTTTCCGCGATTATGTCGATCTCCAGATGCTCCATGCGCCAGTTGCGTTCCACGATGGCATACCCCTCCCTGACGAGATACTGGCAAACAGTCTCCTCACCCCACTCTCCGAGTTTGTTATGTTCAGCCATGACGCAACACACATAAAAAAGAAGCCACCCGCATACCGCAGACCTGCCTGCGATCCTCGGGTGGCTTTCCTGTATCGGTTATTATCAATATTCGTCCCAGGCCTTGATCTCAATGTCGTCGAGATCAAGCGATGTGAATGCTTTTATAAACGAAGATGCAAGACGCGCGTTTGTAAGCAGCGGTATGTTGAGGTCTATCGCCGCACGGCGCACCTTATAGCCGTTTGACAGCTCTGTACTCGAAAGATTTTTGGGAAGGTTCACCACCATATCTATAAGTTTGTGGTGCAAGAGATCAAGAACCTGCGGATGGCAGTCACCGTCTGTTGGCCAGTAAGCCCTTACTGCGGGAATGCCGTTCTCGGTCAGATATTTGTAAGTACCTTCCGTGGCATATATCTTCAGACCTGCCTCGTTGAGCAAATTGGCCGCCTCAAGCATGTCTGCCTTCTGGCGCGGGGTTCCGGTACTGAGCAATACCGAGCGCTTGGGCACACGGTGACCCACAGAAAGCATAGATTTCAGAACGGCCTCGTTGGTATCGTCGCCGATGCAACCTACCTCGCCGGTAGACGCCATATCCACACCGAGCACCGGATCTGCTCCCTGCAGACGGGAGAAACTGAACTGCGACGCCTTGATGCCCACATAGTCGAGATCAAACAGTGTCTTGGAGGGTTTGTCCACCTTCTGGCCGAGCATCACGCGGGTAGCCGCATCGATAAAGTTTATCTTGAGTACCTTGCTGACGAAGGGGAAACTGCGCGACGCACGCAGATTACACTCTATCACCTTGATATCGTTGTTCTTGGCAAGGAACTGGATGTTGAACGGACCCGAGATATTCAGCGCCTTAGCGATCTGCGCCGACACCTTCTTTATGCGGCGCATCGTCTCCACATACAGTTTCTGCGGGGGGAACTGGATGGTGGCGTCGCCGGAGTGCACGCCGGCGAACTCTATGTGTTCCGAGATGGCGTAGAGCTTTATCTCACCGTCCTGCGCCACAGCATCCATCTCTATCTCCTTCGCGTTCTGGATAAATTCGGTAACTACCACAGGGTGCTGCTTCGACACATTGGCGGCGAGTGTAAGGAAGCGGTGAAGCTCCTCCTCGTTGCTGCACACGTTCATGGCGGCGCCGGAAAGCACATAGCTCGGGCGCACGAGCACCGGATAACCCACCTCGCGGATGAAATCGTCTATGTCTGCGAAGCTCGTAAGCTCGCGCCAACGGGGCTGGTCGATGCCGAGGCGGTCAAGCATGGCCGAGAATTTGTGGCGGTCCTCGGCATTGTCGATCGAGGTGGCTGATGTGCCGAGAATGTTCACTCCCGCATCGTCAAGCCTTGTGGCAAGGTTATTGGGTATCTGACCACCTACCGACAGGATGACACCGTGGGGCGACTCAAGCTCCAGGATATCCATCACACGCTCGAATGTGAGCTCGTCGAAATACAGGCGGTCACACATATCGTAATCGGTAGAGACTGTCTCGGGGTTATAGTTGATCATTACCGAGCGCCACCCCTGCTCCTTCACGGTGAGCAGAGCGTTCACCGAGCACCAGTCGAACTCCACTGAGCTGCCGATGCGGTAGGCTCCAGATCCGAGCACCACCACCGATTTGTGGTCATGCAGGTAATTCACATCGTTGAAACTGCCGTTGTAGGTGAGATACAGATAATTGGTCATGGCAGGATATTCCGCCGCCAGGGTGTCTATCTGCTTCACCACAGGCACTATGCCGAGTTTCTTGCGGTAAGCGCGTACTTTGGCGTTGTCTGCGCCTGTCACATCGAGTTTCTCACCCTTTATGGCACGCGCTATCTGGAAGTCGCTGAAACCCTGTTGTTTTGCAGTTCTCAACAGCTCCTCGGGAATCTCCTCGATCTCAGGGAACTGCTTGAGCTCCTCTTCAGTATCGATTATATGCTTGAGTTTCTGGAGGAACCACCGGTCAATCTTGGTAAGTTCATGTATGCGCTCCACCGAGTATCCCTCGTGAAGAGCCTTTGCAAGCACGAAGATGCGTTTGTCGGTAGGTTCTTTCAGGGCGCGGTCCATATCGTCGATCTTTATATCACGGTTGCCTACGAAACCGTGCATCCCCTGCCCTATCATGCGGAGACCTTTCTGGATCACCTCCTCGAAGGTACGTCCGATGGCCATCACCTCACCCACAGATTTCATGGATGAGCCGATCTCGCGGCGCACGCCGTGGAACTTGCCGAGGTCCCAGCGGGGGATCTTGCAAACGATATAGTCGAGAGCCGGCTCGAAGAAAGCCGACGTATCTTTTGTCACAGAATTCTTCAGCTCGAACAGGCCATAGCCGAGACCGAGTTTCGCTGCAACGAAAGCCAGAGGATAGCCGGTGGCTTTGGAGGCCAGGGCCGACGAACGGCTCAGGCGCGCGTTCACCTCGATCACACGGTAATCCATCGAATCGGGATCATAGGCATACTGCACGTTGCATTCGCCCACGATGCCTATGTGGCGGATTATCTTTATCGCCAGTTCGCGCAGATAGTGGTAATCGTCGTTGGAGAGTGTCTGCGAGGGTGCGACAACGATACTCTCGCCGGTGTGTATGCCTAGCGGGTCGAAGTTCTCCATGTTGCAGACGGTGATACAGTTGTCGTACCGGTCTCTCACCACTTCGTATTCCACCTCTTTCCAACCCTTGAGCGATTTCTCCACAAGCACCTGCGGCGAGAACGAGAACGCCTTTTCTGTGAGCACTTTCAGCTCCTCGGCATTGTCGCAGAAACCGCTTCCGAGACCTCCGAGGGCATATGCCGCACGCACTATCACAGGATAGCCGAGACGTTCGGCTGCCGCAAGCGCCTCGTCGATGCTCTCTACAGCCTCGCTCTTGATGGTTTTTACATCTATCTCGTCAAGTTTTTTGACGAACAGTTCACGGTCCTCAGTGTCCTTGATGGCCTGCACCGGGGTACCGAGCACTTTTACGTCATATTTGTCAAGGACGCCGCTCTCGCAAAGCTCCACACCGCAGTTCAGCGCGGTCTGGCCGCCGAACGACAGAAGTATGCCGTCGGGACGCTCTTTCTCGATCACGCGCTCCACGAAATACGGAGTGACCGGCAGGAAATAGATCTTGTCTGCAAATCCGTCGGAGGTCTGTACGGTGGCGATATTGGGATTAATGAGCACGGTCTCGATGCCCTCCTCTTTCATGGCTTTCAGAGCCTGGGAGCCGGAGTAGTCGAATTCGCCGGCCTCACCGATTTTCAGTGCGCCGCTGCCGAGAAGAAGAACTTTTTTAATCTTTTCCATGCCTGATGAATATGGACGATATGTGATGTGATGGATTGATATTGTCTTATACTGAAAATGTGATGAAGTGGATGCCGCCGTTCAGAGCAATTCGATGAATTTATCGAAGATAAACTCCGTATCGCGCGGACCCGACGAAGCCTCGGGGTGGAACTGTGCCGAGAACCAGGGCTTTTCCTTGTGGCGTATGCCCTCGTTTGTGCCGTCGTTCATGTTTATGAACAGCGGTTCCCAGTCCGACGGCAGCTTAGTGTCATCCACAGCGAACCCATGATTCTGCGACGTAATGTAGCAGATCTCCGTACCTGCCATCCTCACCGGCTGGTTGTGGCTGCGGTGGCCGTATTTCAGTTTGTATGTGTTGGCGCCCGCAGCTTTCGCGAGGAGCTGGTTGCCCATGCAGATGCCGCAGATAGGCTTGCCAGTAGCCATGAATTTGCGGATGTTGGCCACTGTCTCTTCGGCAAAATCGGGATTGCCCGGACCGTTTGAGATAAACAGGCCGTCGAATTCGAGGCCGTTGAAATCATAGTTCCAGGGCACTCTGATCACCTTTACGCCGCGGCGGGTAAGGCAGCGGATAATGTTGAACTTGGTACCGCAGTCCACCAAAACCACAGTCTTTTCACCGGAGCCGTGGGTCTCGGGTTCGGGACAGCTTACCTTGGCGATAAGGTTCTCGGTATTGGGATCGCTGAACTCCACCTCGTCGGGCGACGTAAAATATATTTTGCCGAGCATGGATCCCTTTTCACGCAGATGCTTTGTAAGCGCGCGGGTGTCTATGCCGTAAAGACCGGGTATTTTCTCATCCTGAAGCCACTGATGAAGCGAGCGGGTGGCGAGCCAGTGGCTCGGCTCCCAGGAATAGTCCTGCGCGATTATGGCGCGGCAGTGTATGCGGGAACTTTCAAGATATTCGCTTACATCATCTTTTACCGTTTCAGGCGGAACACCGTAATTACCCAGAATGGGATATGTGGTAACGAGAATCTGACCTTCATACGAAGGGTCGGTAAGGCTTTCTGGATATCCGGTCATGGCAGTGTTGAACACCACCTCCCCGGCTGTGGGAGCTTCGTAGCCAAACGATTTCCCTGTGAAAGTAGTGCCGTCTTCAAGCATCAGGACGGCTTGGCGTGTCTGTCGCATAGGAACTTTATGGAATACTGGCTTGTTCAAATAGACTTCCGTATCATTACCGGCGAACGATAGATAACGGACATCTACTTTATGACTGCAAAGTTAGCCATTTATTTTCGTTTGGGCAAACATACGCCCGCGGGCAACAGAGAATTTTTGCGGGAGTTGAATTTAACACTTCTTCAAGGTTGTGAGACTGACCTCGTTAACAATACTCCTATTTTTAAAGTATGGCATATGACAAAAAAAATGCCTACCTTTGACATTGCTTCATCATAAGCATGTCGCACCAGGAAAAGCCCTGTTCGTTTCCCCATTATATACACATAAACATGAGCAGATTCGTTCATCTTCACGTACATACACAATACTCCATACTTGACGGACAGGCATCCGTCCAGGCGCTTGTAGACAAGGCCATGGCCGACGGAATGCCCGCGATCGCCGTCACCGACCATGGCAACATGTTCGCCATAAAGGAGTTTTACAACTACGTGGCCAAGAAAAACTCCAAGACCAAGGGAGCTATCAAGGATGCGGAGGCTGCAGCCAAAGAAGCGGAAACGGCAGGAGACACGGCACTGGCTGAAGAAAAACGCGCGGAAGCTGAAAAACTCAGGGGCAAGATCTTCAAACCCATACTGGGATGCGAGGTGTATGTGGCCAACGAGACTCTTGACATACACACCGACAAGCATGACACCGGACGCCACCTCATACTTCTCGCAAAAAACGAAAAAGGCTACCACAACCTTGTAAAAATCGTGTCGAGAGCGTGGACGGAAGGGTTCTACTCCCATCCGCGAACCGACAAGGCCGATATAGAGGCACACAAGGAGGGGCTGATAGTATGCTCGGCATGCCTCGGCGGAGAAATACCGCGCCTTATACTCCAGGACCAGATTGAAGAAGCCGAAAAGCGCGTGCAGTGGTGGAAAGACACCTTCGGCGACGATTATTACCTGGAACTGCAGCGCCACAAAGCCACTGTGACACGCGCCAACCACGAGACATACCCCCTGCAGCAGAAAGTGAATAACGAACTGCTGCGCATGGCCGACAAGTTCGGCATAAAGGTCATATGCACCAACGACACCCATTTTGTCAACGAAGATGATGCCGAGGCCCACGAACGACTGATATGCCTTTCCACCGGCAAGAAGATATCAGACGAGAACCGCATGCTTTACAGCAAACAGGAATGGTTGAAGACCACCGAAGAGATGTCGCAGGTGTTCGCCGACCATCCCGAAGCGCTCGCCAACACACTGGAGATCGCCGACAAGGTGGAGTTCTACGACATTGACCATGCCCCCATCATGCCATTCTTCGCCATACCTGAGGAATTCGGCACGGAAGAGGAATACCGCTCCCGCATAACCGAGCAGGAACTGTTCGACGAATTTACCCGCGACGAGAACGGCAATGTGGTGCTGTCGCAGGAGGAAGCCGAGAAAAAAATCAAGAAGCTCGGCGGCTACGACAAACTGTACCGCATCAAATTCGAGGCCGACTATCTCGCAAAACTCGCCTACGAAGGTGCCGAGCGGCGATACGGCGCCCCCCTCTCCGATGAGATAAGGGAACGTGTGAAATTCGAGCTGCACATTATGAAGACCATGGGCTTCCCCGGATACTTCCTTATCGTGCAGGATTTCATAAACGTGTCGCGTGAAAGGCTTGGAGTAAGCGTCGGCCCCGGCCGAGGTTCGGCCGCCGGCTCATGCGTGGCCTACTGCCTCGGTATCACCCAGATCGACCCCATAAAATACGACCTGCTGTTCGAACGTTTCCTTAACCCCGACCGTATATCTCTCCCCGATATCGACGTGGACTTCGACGACGACGGCCGCGCGCGCGTGCTCCAGTATGTCACTGAAAAATATGGAGCCGAGAATGTGGCGCACATCATCACATACGGCACTATGGCCACAAAAATGGCCTTAAAGGATGTGGCGAGGGTGGAAGGCCTCCCCATTCCCGAAAGCGACCGCATTGTAAAACTGCTGCCGAGGCATATGCCGGAAGTAAACGGCAAGGAGGCGAAGATGAACCTCACCAACTGCTTCAACCTCCTCAACGATTTCAAGACCGAGCTGAACAGTCCCAACCCTCTTGTGAGGGAGACACTCAAATATGCCGAGAAACTCGAAGGAAACGTGCGCGGCACCGGAGTGCATGCGTGCGGTGTGATCATATGCCGCGACAAGATCTCCGACTGGGTGCCGGTGAGCACCGCCGTCGACAAACTTGAGGGAAAACTCCTCGTCACACAATACGAAGGACGTGTGATAGAAGAGACCGGGCTGATCAAAATGGACTTCCTCGGACTTAAGACCCTCTCCATAATAATGGATGCCGTGAAAAACATAAAGCTCACACACGGCATTGATGTTGACATGGAGACTATACCCATCGACGATCCGGCCACATATAAACTGTATTGCGACGGGCGAACCATCGGCACATTCCAGTTCGAGTCCGCCGGCATGCAGAAATACCTCCGCGAGCTCCAGCCCTCCACATTCGAGGATCTCATAGCCATGAACGCCCTCTACAGGCCGGGACCTATGGACTACATCCCGGAGTTCATAGCCCGAAAACATGGCAAGACTCCGATCGTATACGATATTCCGGTGATGGAGCAGTATCTCAAGGATACCTACGGTGTCACCGTCTACCAGGAGCAGGTCATGCTTCTGTCGCGTCTGCTCGCCAACTTCACCCGCGGCGAGAGCGACACACTGCGAAAAGCGATGGGTAAGAAACTCATCGACAAGATGAACCACCTCAAAGGCAAGTTCCTCGAAGGGGGCCAGGCTAACGGACACGATCCCAAAGTGCTCGAAAAAATATGGGCTGACTGGGAAAAGTTCGCCTCCTACGCATTCAACAAGAGCCACGCCACATGCTACTCGTGGGTCGCTTTCCAGACCGCATACCTCAAAGCCAACTATCCCGCCGAATATATGGCGGCCGTCCTGTCGCGTAACCGCTCGGATATCACCAAGCTCACCGCGTTCATGGATGAGTGCAAGGCCATGCGCATTACGGTGAAGGGGCCCGACGTCAACGAGTCGTTCCGCGAATTCGGTGTAAACAAACAAGGAGACATACGTTTCGGTCTTGCCGCCATAAAAGGTGTCGGCGACAATGTGGTGGCCGCCATCATAAAGGTACGCGACGAGGGCGGGCGCTTCGAAAGCCCCTACGATTTCGTGGAGCGTGTGCCGTCAGGCATTATCAACCGCCGCACTTTCGATAATCTTGTGCTTTCCGGCGCCTTCGACTGGTACACCGAACTGAAACGTGAGGACTATTTTGAAAAAAACAACCGCGACGAGACATTTACCGAACAGCTCATGCGCTACGGCCAGCAGTTCCAGAATGCCGAGCGCGAACAGAGCGCGTCGCTTTTCGGCGATCTTGAAGTGGACCTGCGCACCGCAGGACGTCCGCAGCCCAAATCGGCGGTTCCCTGGGTGGATGCTGTAAAGCTCGAGAAGGAGCGTGAGCTTGTGGGCATGTACCTCTCTGCTCACCCGCTCGACCCGTATTACATGGAGCTTAACCACGGTCTGCGCACCATCAAACAGTTCAATGACACCGTTCCTGCCGACGGCACCGAAATATGCTTCGGAGGCATGGTCACCAAATTCGAGTCCGCTCCCGCCAAACGTGGCGGATACTGGGGATCCATATATCTGGAAGACTATACCGGAACCACACGCATACGCCTTTTCGGACAGAAATACATCGACTACGAAAAATACGGGAAACCCGGCACACCAATAATGGTCAACGGTCGCTTCCAGACACGATACAACGGGGAAATCTCTTTCGAAGTAGAACATATCCGGCTTCTCGAAGAGGCCAGGGGACAACTTCTGGAGGGTGTGACACTGATTCTTGATCCCGCAGAGATCTCACCCACACTGGTCAAGGTGCTCCAGGAACACCAGAAATCCACCGGTTCAGGCAAGGGATTCTTCAATGTGCAGCTTTACGATCCACAGATAGGCCGGGCCGTAAAACTCGTTTCAGGAGTGAGCATCCCCCTCAACCGCAACCTTATGAACATCATAGACTCATATAGCCTCCGGTATGAGTTCAAACGCAACCAGGCGTTTACCGGAGCCACAAGATACGACGATCTCCGCGAAGAGAACGTCGAGGCCAACGAGGAAATGGTGGAAGTGGAATCAGACTGAACAACAACCGGCAATCATTTATAACAATATATAGTCATCAAAACAAATAACTGAAAAAAATGGCACTTACCATCACAGACGCTAATGCGAAAGAAATCATTGCCTCAGGCAAGCCAGTTATCATCGACTTCTGGGCCACATGGTGCGGCCCCTGCATGGCCATGGGCCCCATCGTAGATAATCTCGCCGCCGAATATGAAGGGCGCGTAGTCATCGGAAAATACAACGTTGACGAAGAGGGCGACCTCGCAGCCGAGCACCGCATTATGTCTATCCCGACCTTCCTTTTCTTCAAAAACGGAGAAAAAACCGCAATCCGCCTTGCCGGATCACAGTCACGCGAGACTTTCAAAGCCAAGATCGAAGAGCTCCTTGCTCTCTGACAACCGAAAAACGAGATAGAGAGGGGACACGGTTCCAACCACACACCGTGTCCCTTCTTTCCTACAGGACACTCCCAAAGAAACTGTTCAGAATCATTTCGTTTAGCCGTCAGTTACTTAACCATTTGCCTGAATCATAAACCAAACTTCACGAATGAAAAATCGTATCGTATTTCTTGACTGGCTGCGCATCTTCGCCTGCTTTCTGGTGATTCTCGTGCATGCCAGTGAAAATTTCTATGGCGCCGGAGGTGAATCCGACATGGCCGGTCCTGTCTCAATGTTGCAGAACGAAAGCGACCGCCTGTGGGTATCGGTCTACGACGGATTCTCACGCATGTCGGTACCTCTGTTCTTTATCGTCTCGGCATTCCTGCTTGCGCCTATGGCACCCGGCATGACAAGCGGCCAGTTCTACAAGAGGAGATTCACCCACATTCTTCCCCCCTTCTTCATCTTCATGGTGCTCTACAGCACTCTCCCGATGCTCTGGGGACAGATCGACAGCGCCACATCCATCAACGACCTCTCACGCATACTCCTCAACTTCCCCACTACGGCGGGGCACTTCTGGTTCATGTATCCCCTCATCAGCATCTATCTTTTCATCCCCATAGTATCGCCCTGGCTTGCCAAAGCATCGGCAAAGGAGGAGAGGTTCTTCATACTACTTTTCCTCATCTCCACCTGCATGCCCTATATGAACCGCATGTGGGGTGAGGTATGGGGCGAATGCTTCTGGAACAGCTACCACCTGCTGTGGTACTTCTCAGGATATCTCGGATATCTCGTACTCGCGCATTACATCCGCGTGCACCTCACATGGAGCCGCGCCACCCGCCTCTGGAGCGGCACACTGATGCTGCTTGCCGGCGCCGCCGCCACCATCTACTCGTTCTATATACAGGCTATTCCGGGCCAATTGCTCGAAACTCCCGTCATCGAAATCGGATGGGCATTCTGCACCATCAACTGCGTGGTTCTCACTACCGGTGCCTTCCTTCTCTTCACTTGCATCACACAGAAGAAAGCTCCCGCCATTGTCACCCGCGCATCACAGCTCAGCTATGGCATCTATCTGATGCACATCTTCTGGCTCGGTTTCTGGGTTTCGGTATTCAAGGTTGATTATCCGCTTCCCACCGTGGCAGCCATCCCGGCCATTGCGGTCACAACATTCGTCTGCTGCTATCTCACAGCACGTGTGATCTCCTTCCTCCCCGGAAGCAAGTGGATCATCGGAGCCTCGGCACGTCCCGTTCCCT
Source organism: uncultured Muribaculaceae bacterium (assembly GCA_949742535.1). Classification (GTDB taxonomy): domain Bacteria; phylum Bacteroidota; class Bacteroidia; order Bacteroidales; family Muribaculaceae; genus UBA7173. The sequence continues at coordinate 26,361 of CATJQX010000102.1, forward strand.
CCCGGAAAGCCACAGCACCTGCCGTTTAAGCAAATCCCCCATAAAAGAATCAGCCGACGCATCATATCCATAGATGAACGATGCATCGGCTGATTCTTATTATATACGGGTTATATTGCCTCAGTCTACCTTCTTGAGATTGTGCCCCATGCGGTGTTTCTTAGTCGACATATAGAAGCGGTCGTAGTCGTTCGGATCAATCTCTATAGGCACGTTTTCCACCACTTCGAGTCCATACCCTTCAAGTCCCACACGTTTGACAGGATTGTTGGTCATCAGTCTCATTTTCTTTATACCGAGAGCGTGAAGTATCTGTGCACCCACGCCGTAATCGCGCTCGTCGGCCTTATGACCGAGGTGCAGATTTGCCTCCACTGTATCCATTCCCTCTTCCTGGAGCTTGTATGCTCGGATTTTGTCCATAAGACCTATTCCGCGCCCCTCCTGGCTGAGATAGATCACGGCGCCGCGTCCCTCTTTTTCTACCATGCGCAACGCCTGATGGAGCTGCTCACCGCAGTCGCATCGCATAGAACCGAATATATCGCCGGTAGCGCATGACGAGTGCACCCTCACGAGCACGGGATCGTCGGTGTGAAGATCGCCCTTGAAGATGGCCACATGCTCCAGGCCGTTGCTCTTCTGGCGGAACGGTATCAGGCGGAAATGTCCGTAACATGTGGGGAGATCTACCTCCACGCCCTGCTCAACCAGTGACTCTTTTTTCAGACGGTATGCGATCAGGTCGGCTATGCTCACCAGTTTCATGCCCCATTTGTCTGCCAGACGGCGGAGCTCGGGCAGGCGCGCCATGGAACCGTCATCCGACATTATTTCCATCAGAGCTGCCGCGGGATACAGCCCGGCAAGACGTGCCAGATCTACTGCGGCCTCGGTATGGCCACTGCGCCGCAGCACTCCCTGATCCTGGGCATAGAGAGGATTGATATGTCCGGGGCGACCGAAAGTCTCGGGTTTCGACTCCGGATCGGCAAGGGCACGTATAGTAGCGCAACGGTCCTCCGCAGACACTCCCGTGGTGCATCCCTCGAGTTTGTCGACAGTTATTGTGAACGGCGTGCCAAGCATGGAGGTATTGTCGGTGGTCTGCGGTTCCAGCGACAACTCCTTGCAACGGGTCACCGACAATGGAGCACACAGCACTCCACGGGCGTTTTTAAGCATGAAATTCACCTGCTCCGGAGTGATTTTCTCCGCAGCCACGATTATATCACCCTCATTCTCGCGGTCCTCGTCATCGACCACTATCACCATTTTGCCCTCGCGGAAATCGTCGATGGCACTTTCTATAGAATCGAGTTTCACTGTTATCGTTGATTTTTTTAGTTTTGTTTATCAAGCAGTTTCTCCAGTTCATGCGCGGTAGCCAGAGTGACATCCACAGTGCGTGTTGTAAGCTGGAAGGGGAATTTGTTAACCGTCGCTATCACACTTTTGTCAGTGGAATTCGAGAGATAGTCCACCGTGTCGTTCAGCACAAGCTGTGCGCCTTCGCGCTGAGGGAATTTTCTGAAGAAATAATATATCTTTTTAAAGAATGGCAGTTTCTCGTATGCGCGCCTGAACTCCTCACATGCCTCGCACAGCGCTCCCAGAAGTTTCCGGGCTTCCCCGGCACTCACCTCCTGCATAACAAACTCCTTCACTTCAAGTTCACGCTTTAGCGATCCCGTGAGCCGCCGCACCATATTCTTGTAGGCATCCATGTCGAACACGGCAGAATCCTTGACGGCCTTGTAAGTGAAAAATATGCCGAGAGGCAGCAATATGGCGGAACTCAGCCACATGCCCTGCCATACCTCCAGTTTTCCGTCGCGGGCCATCTTGTAGCCCGTGTTGTCTATTATATAATAGATAATGAACAGGATCACGGAGATCACAAGCGGTGCGCCGAGACCACCCTTGCGGATGATAGCGCCGAGCGGCGCGCCAATGAAGAAGAAGATGATACATGCTATGGAGAGAGTGAACTTCTTCTGCATCTCTATGTCGTGGCGGCGTATGGTCTTGCGGTCATCCTCCATCGCATAGCTTTTGAACTCATATTCCTGTTTTACGCGCTGTGTCTTCATCAGCGCCTCGGCAAGATAGGTAGGTGTCTTTTCAGGGCGCACGATATAGAACAGGGAGTCGATGTTCACCGGTTTGTCAAGCACCACAGGCTGCGACGGCACATCTTTCATTTCGCCGTCAACCATACGCCTCTCCGTCAAAGGCACACGCACATAGGGCGTGGCCTTGAGAAGTGCGGCATATTCCGCTCCGATGGAGTCCACCCTTGCGGTCACGGAGTCGATAGTGGCCCTCAGCTCCTCTATGTTTTTGCCCACATACTGGTTGCGCATGCCGCTTTCATCCATGCGGTTGAAATTGGCGTCGAAAGCCAGCAGTATCTCTTTCAGCTTGAATGATTCGCGCCTGTAAGGCTGGTTGCCGCTCGAAGGGGCGCCGTTGGTATTCTCTTTCAGGTTCTCGAACTGTTCGCCGTCGTAAAGCTGCAGGAAGAGATGCTCCTTGTCGTCGGCCAGCTTCAGATGGCCCGAATCAGCCAGAATGATGCGGGAATTGTCAAAACCGCGCGACACGTCGTAGATCATCATGTCATACAGCGTGCCTGTCTCCCGGTCCTTATGCTCCACATAGAAATTATAGCCTGCGATCTGGTCGTAGAACACCCCTTCTGGAATCTCCAGCTCGGGCGATTTCTGCCTTACGGAATATATCAGCGTCCACATCTTCACCTGCGCCACAGGGAGCACATAATTCTGGAAAAAGAAAGCGCCTATGGCAACAAGAGATATGAAGACTATAAGCGGACGCATCGCTTTCATCAGGGATATGCCGGAAGCCTTTATCGCGGTAAGCTCGAACCTCTCCCCGAGGTTGCCGAAAGTCATCAGTGAGGCGAGAAGTATGGCGAGCGGCAACGCCATAGGCACCATAGTGAGCGCGGCATAAAAGAACAGCTCGCCAATCACATGCACTTCAAGCCCTTTTCCTACAAGCTCGTCGATATACCTCCACAAAAACTGCATGAGCACAATGAAGAGGCAGATGAAGAATGTCATCAGAAACAGTGGCAGGAAACTCCTGAGCATAAATCTATAAAGCCTTTTCAGTAACATGCGGCCGATGCAGATTTTAAGAGGACATAAACAGGCGCGGCAACGCGCGCCTTTCACTCTACAAAGTTACATCATTTTTCACGAACGGCAAAACTTGCCTTGCGGAGCGCGCCACAGGCGCCGGCAAATACCGTCAAAAGTAAGTTAATCTATTGTTAATCCGCCACCGCACGCAGACAGATCGTCTTATTTATCGTATCTTTGTAAATACATGCAGGATACATACATCTTACCATATAGATACACCTGAACCATATGCGACACATATTATCTCTCATCATACTGGCCACGATGGCGACACTCGCCGCACTCGGAAACAGCGCGTCAATGAACCCTGCGGCAAGATTCCTGTCTACGGCAGGACACCTTGACTTTCCGGGAAAAAACTCCGCGAGGCATCTGCAAAAAAAAGCCGGTGAAAACACACAGACATACATCCCGCTTATCCTGAGGGTGGAGACAGAAGGCACCCCTCTCCCCGACTTCGCCACGGAACTACACCGCAGAGGCACTATCGTACTGGCATCAGTACCGCAGGACAGAATTGGCGAACTGGCATCAGTCTCAGGCATCCACCGTCTGGAAGCCTACTGTTCGGCCGAGCCTACGATGGCATCGGCACGTGAGTTCTGCCGGCTGCCTGAGGCGCTTTCCGCCGCCACACAGTTTCCAACGGCTTTTGACGGCACCGGTGTCGTTGTTGGATTCGCAGACATAGGATTCGATCCGAACCATCTCAATTTCATTGATAGCAACGGCAATACGCGTGTCAGAAAACTTGTGGACTATACCCTTGCCTCTCCCCTCCCTACAATACTTGACACACCGGAAGATATAAAAGCGTGGACCACCGACTCCGACGACGAGACACACGCCACACACGTAGCCGGAATACTGTCCGGAAGCTATACCGCCGACCGTATGCAGGGAGTGGCTCCCGGCGCAGAGATCGTGGCCACCACATCACCGCTCTACGACGCATCAATTCTTGCCGGATGCGAGGAGATAATCGGATATGCCCGCATGCACGACAAACCTGCCGTGATCAACATCTCCATCTCCTCCGACATCGGACCTCACGACGGCACCACACTCTTCAACCAGTACATGGAGAGCATCACGGAGGAGGCCACTGTATGCATATCAGCCGCTAACGACGGGGAGCGGTCTGGCTTCGCCTCGGGAACCACCTCGTCCGACACACCATCCGTGCGCACATATTTCAGGGAATTCCCCCACCTCTCGCCACTTAGGCTCAACGGCACGGTTGACATATGGTCAGACAACGACAGGCCGTTCGCTGTCACCCTGCTCACACAGGATATGCAGACAGGCGAGATACAGCGCATACCCGTGCCGCTTGATCCCGAAAAAGGCGTAAACGAATGGATCCTCTGTTCCAGGAAAATACAGGAAAGCCTTGGTGGAGACATCCCCTCTGCGGAAATGCCGGAATATATGGACGGCTACATACATGTGGCATGTGAACTGAACCCCGAAAACCACCGCTACAATGTGTCGCTCAGATGCTCCTATATCGACACCACGACCACAGACCCGTATAAGGCGCATATACTGTTCGGCGCCGAAGCCGAACCTACACATCCGGGTACGACAATAGAATTCTACTCTACCCCGGCAATCTTTTTCACAAAATACAAGGATGCTGCCTCCCTTGCAACCACTCCGGCACGCACAGTCAATGATTTCTGTGCCGGCCACGGCCCGCTGTGCGTAGGCTCGATGGACAGCCAGAACCATTTCACATCGCTGTCTGGCACACCGATCGACTTCCCGCGTCTCACAATCGGAGGAGTAAGCTATTTCAGCTCATACGGCACACTGGCCACAGGAAAAGTGCTGCCCGACGTATGTGCTCCCGGCGCCCAGGTCGTCTCCTCCCTGTCACGCTATTATTGCCAGCGCCATCCCGACTATCCTCTGTCGCTTGCCACTATCAGTCATGAGAACGACGGCACCACCCACAGCTGGGGACCGATGCAGGGCACATCCATGTCAAGCCCGTTTGCAGCCGGGGTGGCGGCGCTGTGGCTCCAGGCCAATCCCGGCCTCACCGGCAAAGAGATAAGGGACATAGCGCTCGCTACCGCCGCATCTCCCGCGACCGACGCCGCCAATCCCCAGTGGGGACACGGAGTGCTTGACGCCGCCGCCGGCCTTGAGATGGCTCGCCGGCTCGCCGGCATGGAAAGCGTCCCGTCTGTCGCCGAAACGGCACTTTCGACAATCGTCAGGGGAAACATTGTCTACATGAGCCTGCCGGCGGCTGAGATCGCTGCATTCAGCATCGTCTCTCCCGACGGGCGGATGCTTTCAGAGCAGCATCCCGGGAGCGCCGAGGCCACCGCCGACTGCACTGGATATCCTGCGGGGGTATATATAATTTCTGCCACCGACAGCCTCGGACAGAGACATTCCGCCAAAGTGGTCCTGCGCTGATTTTTAACCCAAAGTTGCACACGAATGGAAATAAATGCCTAAATTTGTTATCTCCAAATGGAATGTCATCCTGCGCCAATGTCGCGGCATGGAAACACAGCACATTTCAAAGCATTAATATCCAAATATTTGCATATATGAAAAATGTACTTACCCGCCTCATTACCGGCATTCTTTACATAGCCGTGATTGTAGGCGCGGTGTTCGTGGGGGGATGGTTTTTCTGGGGGCTTACGATACTGTTCGGCATCCTCGGACTTAATGAGTTCATACGCATATCCAACAAGAACTTTGTGTCAAACACAACCCGTCTTCTGGATCTTATCGGAGGCATACTGTTTCTGACGGCAATGTCGCCCGCTCCCGTCACATATATGACGAGCACATCCTCCACGATGCTGTTTCTCGCGCTCTATCTCGCATACTTCATACTGCGGTTCGTCTGCCAGCTGTATGTGCAGGACGGCAACCCCCTCACCCATCTGGCTCATTCCCTTATGGGACAGATATATGTGATCCTGCCGCTCGGGGCACTGAGTTTCATGTACAAGGCATACGGCCTGTATGTCATATTGGCCATGTTCATTCTCATTTGGCTCAGCGACACGGGCGCTTTCTGCGTGGGTTCGCTCATGGGGCGCCACAAACTCTTCGAGCGTATCTCCCCCAGGAAATCATGGGAGGGATTTTTCGGCGGCCTCATCTTCTGCCTGGCAGCCTCAGCCGGCTTCTATTTTTACGGATCTGAAATGTTCAGCGGCATGAGCCTGTGGCAACTTCTGGGCATGGGAGCGGTGGTATGCGTGTTCGGCACATGGGGCGACCTTGTGGAGTCGATGATCAAACGCGCCCTCGGCGTAAAGGACTCCGGCAATCTGCTGCCTGGCCATGGAGGCATTCTCGACCGCATTGACTCCCTGCTGCTCGTCACACCGGCGCTGCTCCTGTATCTGCTGGCCATCAACTGGCTTGCATGATCCGGTGCAGGAGATTGTTTCAAGAAGCATTCAAGTAAGTATTCAAAAAATATTCACATTTATCCCGATGGCATCATCACAACGTTACGACCTGCGCGGAGTATCCGCTGCCAAAGAAGATGTTCATGCAGCCATTAAAAATGTCGACAAGGGCATTTTCCCCAAGGCTTTCTGCAAAATCATTCCCGACATTCTGGGAGGAGATCCCGAATGGTGCAACATAATGCACGCCGACGGCGCCGGCACCAAATCGTCGCTTGCCTATGCATACTGGAAAGAGACAGGCGATCTCGGCGTGTGGAAAGGGATTGCACAGGATGCCCTGATAATGAACGTGGACGACCTCCTCTGCGTGGGTGCCACAAACCGCATGCTCGTGTCTTCCACAATCGGACGTAACAAACGCCTCATACCCGGCGAAGTAATAGCCGCCATAATCAACGGCACCGAGGAACTGCTCGAGACCATGCGCGGATATGGCGTGGAAATCTACGGCACAGGAGGCGAGACCGCCGACGTAGGCGACCTCGTGCGCACGATAATCGTAGACTCTACAGTGACCACACGCATGCGCCGTGCCGACGTCATTAACAATGCCGACATTGCCGACGGCGACGTGATCGTGGGTCTGGCATCTTTCGGACAGGCCACATATGAGACCGAATACAACGGCGGCATGGGAAGCAACGGCCTTACCTCGGCACGCCACGACGTGTTTGACCATTCCGTTGCCGAGAAATATCCCGAGACATTCGACTCCGCCATACCCCGCGAACTGATCTACAGCGGCGCGAAGAAACTTACCGACAGTGTAGACGGCGCACCCGTATGCGCCGGAAAACTCGTACTTTCCCCCACCCGCACCTATGCGCCGGTGATCAAGAAACTCCTTGAGGAGATGCGTCCTGAAATCCACGGCATGGTGCACTGTACCGGTGGCGCACAGACCAAAGTGATGCGCTTCGTCGAAAACAAACATGTGATAAAGGACAACATGTTCCCCATACCGCCGCTTTTCCGCCTGATACGCGAGCAATCCGGCACAGACTGGGCGGAAATGTACAAGGTGTTCAACATGGGACACCGCATGGAAATCTATCTCCCCGCATCCAAAGCCCAGCAGGTCATTGAAATATCGCGCAGCTTCAACATCGACGCGAGAGTGATCGGCCGTGTGGAGAACTGTGAGAGCAACCGCCTTACCATCACTTCCGAATACGGCGAATTCACATATTGAGGCGCACGAATAGTGAACCGACCCCGTGCCTTCGTTTGTTATAAGGAAGACGCGGGGTCGCGTCGTTTTCTAACCGATTTTTCCACTTGAACCATAACAGCGACAAGACAAGACAAGAGCCCCATGCAGCGGGGCATCAGGCATGGCTTCCGGTCATGCTCTGCTTCCTTGCCGCCATATGCATAGCCGCGTGTCAGGGGAAGAAACCACAGGCGACGGAAGAGGAGAAAAAATACCCCTTGCCCGATACCATCCGCGTAGCCACCCTCTACAGCCCGACATCATATTTCATCTACCGCGACGAGCCGATGGGCTACGACTACTCCCTGCTCAAACAGATGGCTGCCGACAAGGGGATGGAAGTGGATCTGAAAGTGGCTCCCTCGCTGCAGAAGATGATAGAGATGCTTGACTCGGGAGAAGTGGACCTGCTGGCATATGAGGTGCCAGTCACTTCCGAGTTCCGCAAGAGAGTGCTCCCCTGCGGCCCGAAGAATTTCACGCACCAGGTGCTCGTGCAGCCCAAGAAAGAGAACCGACGGCTGATAACCGACGTGACCGAACTGGTAGGCGAGCATATATATGTGGAAGCGGAGTCCAAGTACCAGTATCGCCTGGAGAATCTGAACGAGGAACTCGGAGGAGGAATACATATCCATGTCATAGACCGAGACACCCTCATCACCGAGGATCTCATCGACATGGTGTCTGACGGCCAGATACCCCTGACGGTAGTTGACGACGACATCGCCCGCATCAACAAGACGTATCACCGCGATCTCGACATCTCGCTCCCGCTGAGTTTCCCGCAGCTGTCGCAATGGGCGGTGGCTCTCGGCAACCGGTGGCTTGCAGACAGCATCGACAACTATTTCGCACTCGAGACACCGCGCCGCAAGCAGGCCGAACTGCTGAAACGCTATTTCGAGAGAGCCAAAAACGACGACGGTACTTTCACACTCGACATATCAAAAGGATACATCTCCCCCTTTGACTCCTTCTTCAAGGAATCCGCAAAAAAATCGGGGATGGACTGGCGCCTTATGGCGGCGCAAGGCTACCACGAGAGCCATTTCGACAGCACAAGAGTGTCGTGGGCAGGAGCGCGCGGCATAATGCAGATCATGCCACGCACCGCACGCGCCTACGGACTCCCCTCCTCAAAAATCACCAATCCCCAAGCCAACATAGAAGCGGCAGGCCGCATACTCGCCGACCTTGACAAATCATTGTCAAAAAAAGTCAGCGACCCGCAGGAACGCCTGAAATTCGTGGTGGCTGCATACAACTCCGGAATCGCACATGTTTACGATGCCATCGCACTTGCTAAAAAATATGGTAAAGACCCTCAGGTGTGGAGCGGGAATGTGGAGCAGGCACTGCTGATGAAAGCCAATCCGGAGTATTATTCCGATCCTGTATGTAAAGCAGGATATTTCAGAGGACGAGAGACTGTAGCATATGTGCGCAACGTAATGTCGTTCTACGAAAAACTGAAGAAAAAAGTTCCCCAGACATAAAATATTTACGACAACAAAAACAAATTAAACGTTTCAAAACATTGGATATGAGAAAAAGATATCTTTCAGTGGGAATTGTAGCCGCTCTCGCCGGCTCAATGATGTTCACCTCATGCATCGGCAGCTTTGCCCTGACCAACAAACTGCTCAGCTGGAACAACCAGATAGGCAACAAGTTTCTTAACGAAATCGTATTCTTCGCATTCTGGGTAATTCCCGTATATGAAGTCACCTCGGTCGCAGACCTGTTGGTGCTCAATACTGTGGAGTTCTGGAGCGGAAGCAATCCTATTGCCATGGGCACAAAAGTGATCAAAGGCCATGACGGTGAATACCTCGTGGAATGCGACGGCAAAGGCTACACCATCACTTCGAAAAACGACGGCTCTATCGTGCGCCTTGACTTCGACCAGGATGAGAAGAGCTGGAGCGTGACAGCCGGAGACCACACCGTCACCTTCATGACATTCGTGGATGACACCCATGTGAACATGATCAATGCCGATGGCTCATACTCGCTTGTGGAGCTTAGCCAGGAAGGCCTGATGGCCTACCGCGAAAGCGCTGTAGCAAGCATGTGGGCGGCACGCTGATCACGGAAAACGAAAACAAGCGCTGTGCAGGACACCTGAATTCCCGCACAGCGCTTTGCCATACACCTCACAAGCATTATCACCTACAGAAAACCA
>CATJQX010000103.1 GCA_949742535.1 uncultured Muribaculaceae bacterium
ATAGCCAAATCTATCGGCCATAACACATTGATATCCATACCATTGTAACCATGATACGATTTTGAAAAACATATCACAAATAACCCTTTGATTTACAGGCGTATACACATGTGTGTGATACGATTTTTTCATGTCAAAAATTTGTATGTCTCAAAACATCTATGGAAATTTGCTGTTGAACCCCCAGTCAATAAAACAGCATATGAAACATCTGACTTTATTCTTAACCACACTTCTGTTTATAGGGACATCAGTTCCTTCCTATGCAGGCTCATCAAACAACATACCGGTCATTCCAGATCCCACCCGCAAAGGAGGTAATAAGCGCGGTGTTCCCCTTCCAATACTAAACTAATACAAATTTTTCGCGAAATTACAATGTAGACATTCTGTAAACACAAGTAATCTCGCACATTAATCTCTCACATTTATAATAAATTCCACAAATCTATTGCATAATACAAATTATATTCTCATATTTGCATCAGATCGTTTTGGCAGGCACGAACTATCTGATGCAAATAATGCTACAATTTGTTACCTATTCAATCATTAATTACTCCCTTGATCATGAATTTACCTCAGACTGCAATATCTGTATTTATTATGGCGACTGCCATAATTGCGCCAATGGAGAGCCACGGACAGACCGATGATACCGATGCCATAGCGGGAAAAGAGTTCAAAGAGGTGGTGGTGGAGGCACAGATGTCAATGCCGATAGAGGACGGACAGGCATACATCCCCAAAGCTCGACTGAAGAAAGCATCAATGAACACATTTCAGCTTCTGGCCGCCATGCATATACCTACGCTTAAGGTGAATGTGATGAATAGCTCGGTAAGCACCAACACCGACCAGAAGATAGAATATTTTCTAAATGGGATGGAGGCTTCCCAGACGGAGATTGCCAACCTCAGGCCGAAAGACATATTGCGCATAGAACTGCTGCACAATCCTGTAAACCCGATATATCACGGGAAAGAGTATGTGCTGAATATAGTGGCAAAAGAATATGAGTATGGCGGATATACCACTCTGAGCGGCACACAAAAAGTAATTGTGAATGAGGGAGAGTACTCCCTTTACAGCAAGTTTGTAAAGGGACGCTCCACATGGCAGTTCACCGGGGGTGGCGGCTACGACAATACTGCCGGCAATATATCAGACTCGCATACCGTTTACAGGATGAAAGATGCCGATGGGAACGACTGGATCCTCGACCGGCACAGATATTCAAAAATGACCGGGCGGAGATATGGAAGCTACAACGGTGGTGTGCAGTGGCGATATAGCAATTCCAACAATTTCAATGCACAGATAACGGCAGGCGTGAACGGGAACAGGCAGCCCCGCCTCGACTGGGAAGGCATACAATCGGATCTGACAAAGGGGGTAGGCAGCAACGGCACCCTATCCATTGACGCCAGTTCCTCAAATGTAAGGCCCTCTCTGGGATTCAACATGAATTATATGGCTTCCGAGAAACTGTATTTCAGTCTGGCAGGCAATGCTTCGGGAAGCATCTTCGACAAAAACGACCTGAGAGCAGAGTTGTCGGAAAACAGTGAAACGCACTATGACAACATAGTACGTGAGAAATCTGTGCATCCAGGGGGCACATTCAGTGCGTATTATGTATTCCCGAACCACACCCAACTGTCGGTACATCTGGGAGATGAGGCATCAATATTCAACACCCGATACAGGGGTACCGCGAACACTCGCCAGCATTTTTCAACCAACACCACATCGGTGAGAGCGATGTATGCCTTTAAGTTGCTGAAAGAATGGAGTCTTTCACTGGATATGGCTTATATCCACTCCCTTACCACACAAAGCGGCGCGGCAGACATAAACGAAAACATGTGGAACGGAAAATTTTCACTCTCGGGAAGCGTGGCCCAGAAACATTCCTTCTCTCTAACGGGCACATACCAACCGATGTCGCCCGGGCCGAACATGTATACTTCCGTACTTACCCAAAGCTCTTCATTCAACGGAACCATCGGCAATCCAGATATAAAATGGCAGAAATATTACATGCTGAATTTCAACTATTTCTGGTTTGCATCAAATCGGTTGACCATGGCATTCTGCGCCAAATACAGCGGGATGATAGACGCTACTGTCAACGGTTACATCCCCTATAACGACGTCATGTACCGTTTTCCGGTGACAAGCGGCAACAATGACGAACTATACATGTATCTTACAGGAAACTATAACTTCACAAGCAGCCTGTCGGCAAGCATCTAGGTCACGGCACGGAGGTTTCATCAGACAGGAATTTTCGAGCAGGACCGCTGGATTGTAACTCCAAATGCCAGTATAAATTATACTCCCAACAACCATATAATGATGATGGCACTCTTCGGAGGAACCGACGGAAGAGCGAGCTTCCCCAACGGCAGCTATGAGAAGCGGCCCCAATGCACCCTGTGGCTGCGTGCGTCATACACCGGCAAAAACTGGGGGGTAAGCATTGATTCCACCCCACTAAACAAATATTTCAAAACTGTAAATGAGACAAGGCATCCCTATGCCGATATCAATTCAAGATATTATGACGCATCATTAGGCAGATATGTGGCATTGACTTTCAATTACAGTTTCGAGTATGGGAAAAAGGTAGACCGTTCGCAATCGATAAGCATCTCAGGCAACAACGGCACTACCATCAGGTAGACCGCACTTCGAGAAATTTGAGCAGACTCCCTATCCTGCATTTATTTATGCCACATATAACACCGATATTATCAGATGAAACCAGATTTGCGCAATATACGGAAAGAGAAAACATACGCCAGGATTCCTGCCGGCAGGTTCCTCTTAGCGGGGATATATCGAGTATCGGCAGTAATTATATTTACTGCCATATCGGTAATGGCACTTACGGCAAAGAACATATCGGGATCGGTATGCGATGAAAAAGGGAATGCCATTGCCGGCGCTACTATCGAGCTGAGGAAAGTTGAGGGGGACTCTACGGTTATCATACGGGCTACGGTGGCAGACGAAAACGGAAGGTTCGATATTGCCGGAGCAGAATATGATGAAACGGAGGGCAATACCATTCTCACAGTCCACAGTATGGGATATCATTCCGGAGAACTCAAACCACGGGCATCAGAGGGGGAACTTACCATCAGTTTACGGACAGACCATACCGCACTTCCTGAAATTGAAGTAGTGCAAAAAAGGATAGAGTTCAATCCGGGTGGATATACCGTAAATCTGGCCGGGAACAAACTTGCCATGGGAAAAAATGCGCCCGAACTTCTCGGGTATCTGCCCGGGATATCATATGACAGAATACGCGGGCTTGAAGTGCTGTGCCGGAAGCCGGAAGCCATATATATCGACGGCATAAAAACCGCATCGTGGGATGAAATCGCCAAAATCCCCGCCACTGAAATTAGCAGCGTGGAGATCAAATATATGGGCGGGGTAGGCGAAAGCGGCACAAGTACGGGATCAATAGTCTATATTACCCTGAAGCAGCTGTGGGACGGATCATACAGCGGATACCTCTACGGACTTGCCAAAGGATATTATGACATTGGGTTCCATTCGGCAAGCATCTCGCCTGATTTCCGCATGAAAAAAGGGAAACTGACCCTCAGCGATACCGGAGGCTACGGTTATCAGCGATTGAAAAGCGAGGAGATGAACAGTTATGTCTATCGGGGAGAAGACCGCGGCATACCGGCGGCTTCCATCGCCGATGTAAAGGAGATTTCATATACAGACCATAACCGTGGGCACTTCAACAATGTGTGGAACCGGTTCACACTGAATTATCAGTTGCCCGAAAACGGGATGCTGAGCGGTTCCGTTTTTTATACCCATATGGCCAAAGACATTTCTAAACATGTCACTCCTGACAATCCGGCATTTGACACACAGGAACTTCTGACCCCTGACCATAACAACAATGTGCAGGCCGCACTGAAACTGAGACAGCCTCTGAAAAACGGCGCACAGGTAAACGCTGCACTGGATTATATCATGGATGAGACACTGGTGAACCAGAAAATGACCACTACCCCGCCTGCAGAACAGGATTACCAGACATCGGAAAGAACATTCAAGCATCAGCTCAGAGGAAAAGCCAATATCAGTCTGCCGATCGGTAGCGGCAGATTGAACAGCGGGGCCGATTTTCAATATACCCGTGTGACAGACAGGTATGAGCTGCATCATCTGGGTGCCACACAGCGCACGGAAATGAATTCCTATTTTCCTGCCGTATTCGCGGAATACAGCGGTGATATCAAGAATTTCAGTTACAGTATCGGCGCACGCACACAGGGATATATCGCCGATGTCTGTTCCGGCGCAGAAACCGCGCACCGTGACCAATGGGGCATCTGCCCGTCAGCAGATCTAATGTACACATTAGACAGAGAGCGCGGCCATATGCTTTCACTGGGGTATTACTACACACTCAATCAGCTCCCTTATACGCTGATAATGAGCCGCCCCATGTTTTCAGGTCCCCACTCATACACTACCGGCAATCCAGACCTAAAGGCCGCTCGGTCGCATGGCGCCACATTGATGGCACAGCTTTTCAACAGATACTCCATAAGCGCCCGTTTTTCATACTCTACAGACAACATAGATTTCAAGCCGACACTCCTAAGCACCGATCCGGGAATGTTTCTTTACACCCCATACAATTGTCCGGAACAATGGGGCGTATCAGTCTCGGCAGACGGAATTATAAACCCGTTTGAATGGTGGACACTGCGGCCATCGGTGAGTATGAGCAAAGACCGCACGCACACACTGTGGGGTGTGTTCAGCAGCAATGTGGCATGGAGCCTCTCGCTATCAAGTACAATGAGACTGCCTCATGACATTGGCCTGGCGATATCATACCTGTACGAGGGTGAAAGCCGATATTCTGAAGTCACCCTCAAGCCGGTGAACTATCTCTATGGCTCGTTTTATAAATATCTGTTCAACAGAGCCATGCAAATCACGCTGGATATAACCCTCTACCAGACTAGACGCAAGGCCATAACCCGTACCCCCGAAGCTGAAAGGATCTATTATCACAAGACCCATAATGAAAACATTGAAATAGGAATAGCATGGTTTTTCAAGGGTGGAAAACGCGAACGTATAAAAACGGAAAACGCCATATTCCAGAGACTCCAACAGATCCCGAATACGAAATTGTAAACCACTTCTCACGACAGCAAATATTGCAACAGCCCCCAAGACAACCAAGGAACCTGGCACAGGCTGCAGATATACATTAATATTCCCCGAAGAAGAGACCCCGCAACGCTATGGCATGGTGCAGAAACACAGGCAGACTGAAATATGTGAGACAGCGCGACGCCATGCAATGCGGGGTCGCTTCCTTAGCTATGGCCTGCTCGGCGATGGGAGTAACGTACAGCCTTGACACTCTGGAAAGGTATTGCCACCCGACAAAAGAGGGGGTATCGATGAAAGGGATTGCTGACGCGGCGCGTGAACTTGGTCTGGAGAGCCGGTCATACCGCCTTGCCGAGGAGCAACTACAGGAAATTTTCAGCCCTCAGGCGAGGACGTGCGGAGAGGCTCCGGAAGCGGCCATACTCCACTGGAACCAGAACCATTTCGTGGTGCTGTACGGGATGAACCGCCGCGGTACACGTTACAGGATCGCCGATCCGGGAAAAGGGTTGATGAGCCTCAGCCGCGATGAACTGCGCCAGCACTGGGGAGAGACCTCTCCGGACGGGAAACACCGCGGAATAGCCATGTTTCTAGAGGCTACAGATGAGTTTGGCGTGCGTGTGCCGGCAGACAGCGAGGCCAGTGAGAAGGAGAAACGTTCATGGAAGTTCCTGTGGGGGTATGTGATGCGCTACAGGAAATCGTTTCTACGCATAGGGGTATGGCTCGGCATAGGGAGTGTGCTGCAACTGGCGCTCCCGTTTCTCACACAGGCGATAGTGGACGTGGGCATCGCGCGCCGCAGCATAAACATAATCTGGCTAATATTGCTCGGGGAACTGATGATAGTGGCGGGGCACACGCTCACCGACTTTATCAGGCGCAGGTTGCTGCTGAATATCTCCATGCATATCAATATCTCGCTGCTGAGCGATTTCTTCATAAAACTGCTGAGGTTGCCGATGGGGTTCTTCGACACGAAACTCACGGGGGACCTCCTGCAGAGAATGAACGACCACTCGAGGGTGGAGAGCTTTCTTACACAGCAGACACTGGGGATGATGTTCACAATGGTGAGTTTTCTGGTGTTCGGCACGGTGCTGGCGGTTTACGACTGGCTGATATTCGCGGTTTTCATGGCCGGAAGTGTGGCTTATGCGGTATGGATAGCATCGTTTCTGGAAAAGAGAAAGGTGATAGACTACGAGATATTCGAGTGCTCGGCACTGAACTCCAACGTCACTTACCAGTTCGTGACGTGCATGCAGGAGATAAAACTGCAGGGATGCAGCGAACGGCGCAGAAACGAATGGGAGGAGAGGCAAAGGGAACTTTTCGGGATACAGATGAAATCGCTGAAACTGCAACAGTTGCAGGAGGCGGGGAGCGTATTTATCAATGAGGTGAAAAACATACTGATAACTGTGCTCGCGGCAATGGCGGTGATAGACGGTGGCATCACTCTGGGCGCCATGCTTGCGATACAGTTTATCGTGGGGCAGCTCAACAGTCCGATATCGCAGCTGATGGGGTTCCTTTATTCGATGCAGGATGTGAAAATATCGCTCGAGCGCATAAACCAGATACACTGCGGCACAGACGAACAGACACCGCCCGATGGGGAAACACTCAGAAAAGAATATGGCGCCCTGACTGACGGAGACAAGGGCCTGGAGATGCGAGGAGTGACATTCAGATATGACCGGCACTCCCCCACACCCACGCTCGACAATGTGGATCTCACCATCCCCCGGGGAAAGGTGACAGCCATTGTGGGTGCATCGGGAAGCGGGAAAAGCACGATAGTGAAACTTCTGCTGGGGTATTATCAGGCGGAAAAGGGGGAGATACTGCTTGACGGGAAACCGTTGGGCAGCTATGACCTGCAGTGGTGGCGCTCGCGGTGCGGCGCCGTAATGCAGGAGGGGGTGATTTTCTCCGAATCGATAGGGCGCAACATAGCGGCGGCCGATGGGGAGCCAGACATGGAGAGAGTGAAAGCGGCAGCAGCCACGGCATGCATCGACAGTTTTGCCGAGAGCCTCCCGCTGCGATATGACACCAAGACAGGCCGCGACGGGATGGGATTGAGCCAGGGGCAGAAACAGCGGATACTCATAGCACGGGCTGTATACCGCAATCCGGATTTCATCTTCCTCGACGAAGCCACCAACTCGCTTGACGCGGAAAACGAGCGGGCGATCACGGAGAATCTGGCTGAATTTTACCGTGGACGCACTGTAGTGGTGGTAGCCCACCGCCTCAGCACCGTGCGCGAGGCCGACAAGATAATAGTGCTGTCGGGAGGAAAAGTTGCAGAGACCGGAACGCACGAATCGCTCACCGCCGCCCGGGGAGCGTACTACAATCTGGTGAAAAACCAACTCGAGCTCGGGAACTGACAGGACAAACGGGGAGGGTGAACCACTGGGGGGATAAAATTGTTACTTAACATGACAAAGATGACACCGGGCAGATGACGCCGGGTGTCAGTTTGTCAGTATATGTATGGCGGAATATGGCATTCCTGCGGTTCCGACACCGTTTGGCACGGAATGTGCATGAATTTAGATCAGAAACAAAAAACAACATAAAAACATATACCATAGAAATCATGAATATCAAACCGCTTGCCGACCGTGTGCTGATCAAGCCCACCCCGGCCGAAGAAACCACTCTTTCAGGCATTATCATTCCCGATTCAGCCAAGGAAAAACCCCTCCGCGGCACAGTGCTTGCCACCGGCGACGGCACTAAAGATGAACAGATGGTAGTGAAAGAGAACGACCAGGTGCTTTATGGCAAATATGCCGGTACCGAAATCGAATTCGAGGGTGAGAAATATCTCATCATGCGTCAGAGCGATATACTGGCAATTCTGAAATAATCAGCAATTGAACTATCTATTCTAAAAAACGACAGAAATGGCTAAAGAAATAAAATTCGATATCAAGGCTCGCGAAGAGCTTAAAAAAGGTGTTGACGCCCTGGCAGACGCCGTGAAAGTAACCCTCGGCCCGAAAGGACGCAATGTAATCATCGAAAAGAAATTCGGTGCTCCCCACATTACCAAGGACGGTGTGTCGGTGGCACGCGAGATAGAACTGGAGGATGCATTCCAGAATATGGGCGCTCAGCTCGTGAAAGAGGTGGCATCCAAAACCGGCGACGACGCAGGTGACGGCACAACTACCGCTACTGTTCTCGCTCAGGCTATCATAACCCACGGTCTCAAGAACGTGGCCGCCGGCGCCAACCCCATGGATATCAAACGTGGTATCGACAAGGCTGTTGCTGCTATCGTTGAAGGTATCCACGCACAGAGCGAAGAGGTAGGCGATGACTTCAAGAAAATTGAAGATGTGGCCCGTATCTCAGCCAACAACGACGAGGCTATCGGTTCACTCATTGCCGAGGCCATGAAGAAAGTAAAGAAAGAGGGCGTGATCACTGTAGACGAGGCCAAAGGCACCGAGACTACAGTGGATATCGTGGAAGGCATGCAGTTTGACCGCGGCTATATCTCACCCTATTTCGTGACAGACACCGAGAAGATGCTCTGCACAATGGACAGCCCGTTCATCCTGCTTTATGACAAAAAGATCTCCAATCTCAAGGATATGCTTCCCATCCTCGAAGCTACCGCACAGAGCGGCCGCGGCCTGCTTATCATAGCCGAGGATGTGGACCAGGAAGCTCTCGCCACACTGGTGGTGAACCGTCTGCGCGGCTCGCTGAAAGTGTGCGCTGTGAAGGCTCCCGGTTTCGGCGACCGCCGCAAGGAGATGCTCGAGGATATCGCCATCCTCACCGGCGGCACTGTAATCAGCGAGGAGAAGGGCATGAAACTGGAGGGCGCTACCCCCGACATGCTCGGCACAGCTGAGAAGATCACCGTAAACAAGGAGACAACCACCATCGTGAACGGTGCCGGCAACAAGGATGCTATCGCTGCCCGCATAGCCCAGATCCGTTCCCAGATCGAGACCACAAAGAGCGACTATGACCGCGAGAAATTGCAGGAACGTCTGGCCAAGATGGCAGGCGGTGTGGCAGTGCTCCATATCGGCGCTCCCTCTGAAGTGGAAATGAAAGAGAAGAAAGACCGCGTGGACGACGCCCTGTCGGCAACCCGCGCAGCTATCGCCGAAGGTATCGTTCCCGGCGGCGGCGTGGCTTACATCCGCGCGATGAAGAATGCCGAAGGCCTCAAGGGTGCAAACGAAGACGAGACCACAGGTATACATATCGTGCTCCGCGCCATCGAAGAGCCGCTTCGCCAGATCGTGGCAAACGCCGGCGTTGAGGGTGCTGTAGTTGTGCAGCGTGTGAAAGACGGCAACGCAGACTTCGGTTACAATGCCCGCACCGGCGTATATGAGAACCTTATGGCAGCCGGCGTTATCGATCCGGCAAAGGTTACCCGCGTGGCTCTTGAGAACGCCGCTTCTATCGCAGGCATGTTCCTCACCACAGAATGTGTAATCGCCGACAAGAAGGAAGAGAATCCCGCTCCCGCAGCTCCTGCCGGAATGGGTGGCATGGGCGGCATGATGTAAAATCTGACGTCACCGACGACATATAATATATGTGATCAACGGCGGCATGCACGGTAAATTCCGGCATGCCGCCGTTGTCGGTTTATATCACTGTAATCAAAGAGAAGAGAGGATAAGCGAGTTGGCACGGTCAACAACAGAGTTCTGGAGAGATGCGAGATATATCTGCGTGGTTGCTTCCGAGTCATGCCCCATCCCCTCGCATATCACACTTACGGGTATCCCTTTTGACTTTGCCGCAGATGCCCACGTATGGCGGGCGACATACATGGTGAGAGGTGCCGTGAGACCGATCATGCCCGCGATCTTTTTAAGGTTGTGGTTGATGACATATCCCCGGTTACGGTAAACGTTGCGCTCATTGACCTTTTGCCGTGTGATAATCGGCAGGAGGTACTGGGTGGTATTTGATGGGTATTTGTCAAGGATCGCCTGCATTTCGCGGGTCCATTTTATTGTAAGCTGCTGTCCGGTTTTTCTGCGCCGGTATACTACATAACCATTGTGCATGTTGGCCTTGCGCAGAAATGCCATATCCACAAAGCTCATCCCGCGCAGATAGAAACTGAGCATAAACATATCGCGCGCATAGTCGAGAGCCGGTATCAACGCGAGATCAAGTGACTTGATCTTTTTCACTACATGCAACGGCAAAGCACGTTTGACGGTCTTTTCTACTCCGGTATATACATGCCGGAAGGGGCTGTGACCGGTTATAAGGCCATTTTCCACAGCACGGTTGTATGCAGCACGGAGTATGCGCATGTAAAACGAAATGGAGTTGGGGGTAAGTCCTTTTCCTGTGAGAAACGCCTCGTATGCCTCCATTACATCGGAAGTGATGCAATCAAGCATAATGTCTTCACCGTGGCGGAACTGACTGAAACTGTTCAATGCAGAGGTGTATGTTTCTGAGGTTCTTATTTTGCCGTTCAGTCTCTGCTTGATGACAATGGATTTCATAAAATTGAACAGAGAGCCTTCCTCCATATAATCATTGAACCCGTCGACCACATCCGTTGCCGTATAAGCCACTCCCCTCTGTTCAAGCCGGTCGATAATGCGGTTGATCCGGTCGATGTCGCGCCTAATAGCTTCGCGGAGATAGGATATATATGAAATCCTGAGAGAAGATGAATCTCGTGTGGCTCTCAGAGTATTGCCGTTCCATTCGGAGGAATTGATCTGATAATCGGTAGAGAGGTGCCTTACATGGCGTTTGTGTACGATCTGGTAATAGATAGTCCCATAGCTCCCGTCGGCAGCCGATGGGCGAAACTTTATCCTTATTGATGCCATTGAGATAATAACAGTTCTAAATTATTTTAAAGAATTTAATGCTCCTAAAGATACGTCTACTACAGATATGAATATATCAACCGGCAGATAAAAAAATGTATGCGGCATAATGTGTGTCGCCGATCACATTAAAATTATGATGATAAGAAACAGGAAGAGCGGCTAAAAAATCGGAGAACGCCAACTCAAATTTAAATTCAGAACCAAATTATCAGCATCTCTTAGTAAGAGAACCTTAACTTGGTGCAAAGGTACAAAATATTTAGTAATCTAACACAATTCCAGATTATAAAAAGATGCTATACAGCAGATACTGAGATGTTGATTTATCCTATTTCTATTTAAAAAGTATTTATGAGGCAATCATTGCCCCCCTAATAACCAGCATTATGGCAAAATCTGTATCTCTTACTAAGAGATACTTCAAAACAAAGCCCGGGAAAAGGGTATTCAAATTTTCGGAAGTGAGATTTTGGCACAGCTCTTAATTATTGATAATCAAGAATGTACCTAAAACCTCGCCAAGTTAGAGAATTGTCTCGACTATAAAAAACACCCCTTCACACATCGACCATCTATGAGTGACAGTGAACACTTCTGGTATGTGCTCAACTACATCGCTCCAGTAGTCTCCCGCAACAACAGTCTAAATAAATTTGTCGACAGATTCAACGCGTCTTTCGGCACATCAGTTGAAATCTTCGCACCTACGTTTATAGAAATGGTGCGGGAGGGTGACAAACTTAAAGTTGTCGAAAAACCGCTGCTCTATCATTATGTCTTCATCAAGACTGATATTGAGCATATCAAACGATTCTGCAATCTGTTTGAAGGATTCTCGTTTGTGCTTGACCGTGCAAGCGAAAAACGCTATCTCACAATATCCGACAGCGATATAAATTCATTCAGAATCATCGCACAATTCTACGGTAACCGCCTCCCTTATTATAAGACAGAATGCATTGAACTGGAAGAGGGAGATGAAGTAGAGGTAATTGATGGCAATTTTTCAGGTCTGAAAGGTACATTCATTTCCCGTAAAGGGAGTTCCAAGGGCAATATAATAGTATCCGTATCACAGACTCTCGCCTCTATAGCGTATGATATAAAGGCAGAACATGTGAGGATATTACGGTTTGCGAAAAACTCGAAAAGATCTTACGACCAGATCGACGCCATTGTACCCAAACTACTGCATGCTCTCCGTAAATATTCCGGCAATGAAAGACTTTCGGCAGCGGAGATTTCCCCTCTCGCGGTATTCTGCCGCCGTTTTGAAGTAGTCAGACTTGACAACAGCAAAATGCAGGCTAAACTGATGGCAATGCTGATGGCCGCAGACAAGATATTGGGCAACAATGCCGGTTACGAAGAGGCCAAGGCACAATATGAGAAATATGCCGGAGGGCTGACCAACCGATGGACTCTCGCATTGATCTATCTGCTCCAGGCATTGACTGGGGAATCAGATTCGTTCAAAAAAGGGTATGACCTCGTGAAAGCGGAAGGCGAAAAAGCCTCAAAATTTCAGCTTGCCCTGAAAGCGGAATATGAATTTCACCTGAATAACGGATTTTCAGGCATCCACGACAGATGACAACTCCCCGGTTTATCTCTTTTGACCAGACCGATCATGCAAGCGGCGAAGAGCTGCTGGGCTACGGCCGTCTGATTTTCTCTTCATTCCAGGCCAATGGAGGATTCGTATCCAGCCACAGGAACGGGAGAGAGACAGCACGGATAAAGAAAGGTGCGCGGGATTGGACAGACTGGATGACAGACAATATGCGGAATGTGGGGATAGGCTACCTTCCGGAGGCCATGTCGATGTTTGATCTCATACACAGAATTGCCTACAACGCGGAAGCGCCAAAAAGTTTCACCGCGCGCTGGACAGACCGGTACATGCAATCATGGCTCCGCGACGACGCACAGGTATCGCAACTTGACGTGATGTATATCGTCGGTAAACAGATGTGGCGAAGTGGAGAGAACATGCATTATCAGATAAAAAACAAGTTTTTCAGAACGCTCGGACAATGGATTGTGGAAACCGGAAACAAAACCGCTCCGGCGTATGAGAGACTTCGGCATGCATCGGTGCTATTGCGGGCAGATCTGAAACAGTTCACAAGCGAGCAGGAAACGTATAAAACCGCGCTCGCAAAAAGCAGTCTTGAAGAATTGCCCGCAACTTTTGACGGAACAGACTGCGCCACCCTGAAGGCTTACCGCGAACTGGCATATGAACTGTTTCCGGGATACATGGAGGCAGACCGGTTCCGCAGCTGCGACAGCAATCTGCTGCATGCCCTTTCAATATCACCCGGTCTCAACAGATGGGAACGCATGGCTTATGAGATAGAAGCTGAAACGTCACGATGCCTCTGACACAAATGCGTGCCGCACACGTAATGACCAAAACCACACATTATAATAGACCATATAGCAATATTATTATGCGCAAGAAATCAATAGGAGCGAGCCTTATGACAATCGCCCTGCTTCTCGCATCCTGCTCTACTCCCAAAGACATCACCTATTTTCAGGACGCCGATGCAGGCGACATAGTGCGTGCGTTGCAGCCTCTTGATGTAAAAGTTAAGCCTGAAGACAAACTGTCGATCATGGTGAACACTCCTGATCCGGCCTTATCGTCGCTTTTCAACCTGATCCAGGTGCAGAACAGGCTCTCCCAGACGACTTCAGGCACCAAAGGGTCAAACGCGAACAGCTCCAACGGACAGACGTCGCTCTATACGGTCAACCAGGAAGGAGATATCAATTTCCCGGTTCTCGGCAAACTGCATGTGGCAGGCATGACACGCTTCGAGCTTGGCGAATACATAGAACATGAGCTTGTGAACCGCGACCTGGTAAAAGACCCCATAGTAACAGTGGAATTCGCCAATACGGGTATCACCGTGATAGGCGAAGTGAACTCAGCAGGACGCCTGGAATTCAACAAAGACCACCTGACCATAATTGATGCTATCGCCATGGCGGGAGACCTGAATGTGAACGGACGCCGCGAGGACATTCTCGTGCTTCGCAAGGAAGCCGAAGGGGTGCAGAAAGCATATCGCGTGAATCTGCTCGACATCGACGCTCTGGCTGCATCGCCCGTATATTACCTGCAACAGGACGATGTGATATACGTAGAACCGAACAACAAGGTGAAACGCTCCACAACACCGAACGGAGAGACACCTTTCACCCCGACTTTCTGGATGTCGGTGGCTTCTTTCGCTCTTACTATAGGCACACTCGTATTCAGCATTACGAAATAACACATAATATTACCAGTCCAAGATCAACCGCAAAAACTGTAAAGGGACTTCCCGGATAATCAGCACATATCCTGCGAGGCATAGCCGCAGTTCCCGACACATGAAATATCATATTTACCGTCTATGGCAGAAATATTAGACCTCAACCAACCGGCCGCACCCAAAAGCCGGAAGGCCCCGACGAACAACTCGTTGCCCATAACCGATATTCTGTTTCTCACTTTGAAGAAATGGCCCTGGATCCTGCTTTCGCTGATTGTATGCACGGGAGCGGCACTGGCATACATCCTTCGCACGCCGACGGTCTATACCCGTTCGGCTGCCATAATGATCAAGGATGACGCCAAAAACAAGGCGACGAGCATGGAGGATTTCACTGATTTCGGTCTGATATCCTCAAGCAATGTAGCCAACGAGATAACGAATCTCAAATCGGCCGACCTGATGGAAGAGGTGGTAAAGCGGCTTAACCTTGACGTAAACTATTATCGGAAAGGACGTTTCCATAACGACGTGGCATATGGCACGGATCTGCCTGTATCGCTTGAGATTGTGAACTTCCCCACCGATGCCTCGGCCCGTCTTGCCCTGGCTGTGTCTCCCAAAGGGAAAGTGACGATAAGCGACCTCGTTGTAGGAGGACAGGAATATGAAGGCACATTTACCGGTGCCATCGGCGACTCGATTCCCACCCAGGCGGGAATAATGATAGTAAGTCCGACAACGACATACATCCCCGGACATGAAGTAGATCTGGAAGTGAACAAGATACCAGTCGGCACAGCTACAGCCATCTATTCTTCCGCCCTCAAGGTAGGCGAGAGCGCAGACAACAGCAGTGTGATCCGCCTGACACTATCGGACCAGTCAATACAGCGCGCCGACGAGGTGTTGGCAACGCTGATCGACGTGTATAAGGACTCCTGGATCCGCGACAAGAACCAGATAGCTGTGTCTACCTCACAGTTTATCACAGAGCGCCTTGGGGTGATCGAAAGCGAACTCGGAAATGTGGATGACGACATTTCATCCTACAAGTCGCAGCACCTTATACCAAACATTGATGCGGCTTCATCGATGTATATGTCGCAGAACCAGCAGATAGCAGCCGAAATAATGTCGGCCAACAACCAGATACAGATGGCCCGCTTCGTAAGGAGCTATCTGACAAACGAAGCGTCGAAAAACCAGCTTCTCCCGGCGAACTCGGGTCTGGTAGGCGACATTGCCTCACAGGTGGGCGAATACAACGACAAACTGCTTGAAAGAAACTCACTGGTATCGAAGTCGTCTGAAAGCAATCCGCTTGTACAGAACCTTGACCGTGAGCTTGTGGCCATGCGTAACGCTATAATAGCTACAGTGGACACACAGATCGCGGCACTCAACACACAGCTGCGCTCGCTGCAGGCCACACAATCGGCTACAACCTCAAAGATAGCCTCGAATCCGGCGCAGGCAAAGTATCTCCTCTCAGTAGAACGTCAGCAGAAAGTGAAAGAATCGCTGTATCTGTTTCTGCTCCAGAAACGTGAGGAAAACGAACTCTCGCAGGCATTCACGGCATATAACACACGCATCGTAAGCAAACCGGGACCTGCCGGTGTACCCCCAACCCCTGCAAAGACCCAGATACTGCTTATTGCAGGACTGATCGGTCTGGTTCTTCCTTTTGGCGTAACATTCCTCAAAGAGAGCACAAATACGCGTGTACGCGGCCGCAAAGATATAGAGCATCTGGCACTCCCCTATCTCGGCGAAATACCTTTAAGCCTACATATCTTCCGCCAAAGCGCAAAAAAAGGCCACAAGGAGATCAATTCGCTTGTTGTTAAAGAGGGGAAACGCGATGTGGTGAACGAGGCATTCCGAGTGGTGCGCACCAATGTGGAATTCATGCGCAGCAACAAGGAGGGGGCAAATGTGATAGCCGTCACATCGTTTAATCCGGGATCAGGCAAATCGTTCGTGGCCATGAACCTTGGCATGACACTGGCACTGAAAGGACGCCGTGTGCTGGTGATAGACGGCGACATGCGTCACGGATCCACATCGGCATATGTGGGATCCCCAGACAAGGGTATCTCCAACTATCTCAATTCAGAGAACACAAACGCCACATCTCTCATAATAAAGGATCCGGAAAGCGCGAAACTGGATATTCTGCCTGTAGGACCTGTGCCCCCAAATCCCACCGAGCTGCTTGAATCGCCGAGACTTGAGGCTCTGATCGCCGAATTACGTCCGCACTACGACTATATATTCATCGACTGCCCGCCGATCGAAATTGTAGCCGACGCACAGATCATTGACCAACACGTGGACCGCACGATCTTCGTGGTGCGCACCGGCCTGCTCGAGCGCTCCATGCTACCCGAACTCGACCGCATCTACGAGGAACGCAAATACCGCAACATGGCTCTGGTGCTCAACGGCACTTCCCTCTCGAAGTCGCGCAACGGCTATGGCTACGGCTACCGCTACGGTGGCGGCTACGGCTATCATTACGGCTACCACTACGGCAACAAGTAAAAGAATCCTACCAATATCGGAATGTCAGAGAACTATTCAGAAACCAATAAACGGATCGCCAAAAACACCCTTATCCTTTATGTAAGGATGGGGGTGATGATGGTAATAGGTTTCTTCACAACCCGTATAACCCTATCAGCTCTCGGAGTTGAGAATTACGGTATATACAGCGTAGTCGGAGGATTGGTAAGCATGTTCTCATTGATCTCCAATTCTCTATCGGCATCCATTTCGCGCTTTCTGACATTCGGATTAGGGAAAGGAGATCTTGAACATCTCAAAAAGGTATTCGGCGTAAGCATGAATATTCAGCTGTTTCTGGCTCTGATAATTATTATCGGAGTAGAAACGGTCGGATTATGGTTTCTCAACCATAAACTTGTTATTCCTGCCGACAAGATGTTCGCAGCAAATGTAGTATTCCAATTGTCTATCGGTTCTTTTATCATCGGACTACTTTCAATGCCATATAATGCAGTATTGGTAGCACATGAAAAAATGAGCGCTTTCGCCTATATGACATTGTTTGAGGCGACATGCAAACTTCTGATAGTATTAGCACTGCTTTATATCGACGGGAACAAGTTAATCATATTTGCGACATTACTGTTTCTTCAAGGGCTTATATCACAATTGATCTATTGGATATATTGCAAGGTACACTTTCAGGAGTGCAAGTATACCTTTGTAAAAGACAAGACGATGTATAGCGAAATATTCCATTTCGCAGGATGGAATTTCATCGGATGTACGGCAGCACTGTTAAACGATCAAGGAGTGAATATCACCCTCAACCTGTTTTTCGGCCCGATTGTAAATACAGCCCGTGGCATAGGAAATCAAATAACCGGTATTTTAGCCCAGTTCAGCAATAATTTTATGACTGCATTAAATCCACAGATCACTAAAAATTATGCGATGAACGAACTGGACCGTATGCAGACCCTGATGTTCAAAGGTGCCAAGCTTTCATACTATCTTTTCCTGATTGTATCTCTGCCAATATTGCTGGAAACGCATAAGGTGCTTATGGTCTGGCTTGGTCAATCCCCACAATATACAGTCGGATTCGCACGACTTGCAATAATTTTATCTCTTGTAAACATTCTATCCAATACTTTGATAACAGCACAATTAGCAACTGGCAAGCTGAAGATATATCAAATCTGCGTGGGAGGAACCTTACTTCTTAATCTTCCAATTTCATATTTAATTCTTAAACTGGGTGCCTCACCTACCTCTGTGATGATAGTTGCAATCGCAATCGCACAGATATGCATGTTCCTCAGGCTATACTTTCTCCGAACTATGGTAGGACTGTCAATGCGGCGATTTCTGAAAGAGGTATATCTTAAAGTTATCACTGTCACTCTATTTTCTATTCCGATCCCTATGATGGTATATCTGTTTATGCCTGACAATCTGCTTAGATTCGTAAGTGTGATTCTCGTTTCCATCGTTACAACATCGGCAATAGTATACAATGTCGGATGTGATGCCGGAGAAAAATCGTTGATTACAAGACAGATCAAAAAATTCAAAAAAATTCTTGTAAGAGCATGATTACAATAACCGACAAATCTCAATGCTCCGGATGTACCGCATGTGCCACATCATGCGGCGTAAAGGCGATAAAAATGGTTGCTGACAGCCAAGGATTCAAATATCCGGTTGTAGATAACGCCAAATGCGTGGATTGCGGAATATGCGAGAAAGTGTGTCCTTTCAAGCCTGGATTCCATTACACAGAAACCCCGATTCATTTATATGGAGCCAGATTAAAAACAGCTTCCGAACTCGCAAAAAGTCAAAGTGGAGGAGCATTCAAAGCAATTGCTGATTGGGCTATAGACAATGATTATACCGTATATGGAGCCTCTTTTGACAAAGCATTTAATGTAAAGCACGAAAAGGCGAAATCGAAAGATGAAATAGAACGTTTCAGAGGTAGTAAATATGTTCAAAGTGATCTTGACGGAATTTTTGCCGATATCGTTCAAAAATTACGAAAACATGAAAAGGTTCTTTTCACAGGGACTGGCTGCCAGATAGCCGGTTTAAAATCCCTTTGTAAACAAAAACACATTGACACCTCTACCCTGCTTACTGTCGATCTGATATGCTATGGGGTGCCCAGCCCCCGATACTGGCAGGATTATCTTAAACATATCCGAAAAAAATTCAAGCATGATATCGTACAGTTCCGGTTCCGCGACAAAGTTGCCTGCGGTTGGAATTCGTCACAGAGTTCTATAACTTTCGATAACGGACAGAAAATATTTCCGAAAAATAATTTTTATCATCCACTCCTGTTTCGCAGATCGTGCAGTGAATGTCCATTTACATCGTTCAGCAGGACATCCGACATCACAATAGGGGATTTTTGGGGTATAGAAAAAATCAAACCTGAATATATAGAGGACAACCAGGGTATATCACTAATGATGATTCATACCTCACAGGGAGCACGCGTTTTTGACGCAATCAAAAATGATCTTGATTACTTCGAAACAGATAAAGAAACCGCATCGCAACCCCAATTGCAACGTCCCAATCCCATGCATCCTAAAAAAGACGCTTGGGAAAAAACATATGAGGATAAGGGGTTCGAACGAGCTATCAGACGTTTCGGAATAATTGTGGATCCAAATCC
>CATJQX010000104.1 GCA_949742535.1 uncultured Muribaculaceae bacterium
AAAACCGGCGCCAAGGAATACCACAGTTCATGCCGCTGCACATCTTGTGGCGGCAATCATGGAGCCAGTCTGCCGGAAGTCAGAAAAATAGCACAACTTCTGAATGAATAATCGGAATAGTAATCCACCCCAAAATGTCGTATATATGAAAACGCGGCTGATCACAATTATCCTGTTTCTTGCAACAACCGTGCCTGTGGTATTCTCACAGGCTATAGATCCAGATTCTATTGCAAAATATACCGACTGGCTGTATTCTTCGATGAATATTGCGGATAAATCAAACTTCTCGCGAGCTTTCTGGGAGCGTAATGTAGAGACTGCTCTGGAGGCACGGCGTGATATGCCGTGGGGACCAACGGTCCCGGCACGTGAATGGCTGCACTTTGTCTTGCCTGCCAGGGTAAACAATGAGACGCCAGACTCGTCGCGGATGGTATTTTATCGGGAGATTGCCCCCCGTGTCAGAAACCTGTCGATGGAGCAGGCAGCCCTTGAGGTGAACCATTGGGCGCATGAGAAGGCCACATATCGTCCCTCTGACGAGAGAACCTCCTCGCCACTCGCTACAGTCAGGACAACTTTCGGGCGTTGCGGTGAGGAGTCCACACTTGTAGTTGCCGCCATGCGGTCTGTCGGCATACCTGCCCGTCAGATCTATACACCGCGATGGGCGCATACCGACGACAATCATGCATGGGTGGAGGTATGGATCAATGGTAAATGGCGTTTTCTGGGTGCATGCGAACCTGAACCGGTACTTGATCTCGGATGGTTCAATGACCCCGCTTCACAGGGAATGCTCATGGCTACCAATGTAATAGGTAATTATGATGGTCCGGAGCAAAAGCTGTATCGCGACAGTTGCTATACGCGCATTAACATAACCGGCAACTATGCCCGCATACGCACGGCTTCGGTGCAGGTCGTAGACTCGGCCGGCAGTCCTGTCGCAGGTGCTCCGGTAAGTTTCCGTATTTATAATTATGCAGAAT
Organism: uncultured Muribaculaceae bacterium; assembly: GCA_949742535.1. Lineage (GTDB taxonomy): Bacteria > Bacteroidota > Bacteroidia > Bacteroidales > Muribaculaceae > UBA7173. The sequence goes on from CATJQX010000104.1 coordinate 996, forward strand.
TGTATCCCGTGTTTTCCACACGTACCGATGCCGATGGAAAAGCGGAGCTTCAGTGCGGTTACGGCGATCTTGTGGCCTGGGCCACATCTCCCGACGGGAAGCATTTCGGTATCGCCGAAGTAGATGCTTCGTCGGATAGCGCAGTGCGCCTGACGCTTTACGGGGAGCCTTTGAAGCGACCTATGGAGCTGATGCTCAACCCTCCGAAGCCGTCGCCACTGAAGCCGTCGGTTACGCCTGAACAGATTGCTGCCAATGATGCGAAAAAGGCTGCTGAAGACTCAATGCGAAACGTAACCATGTCAAGATTCTACTCCATCGACAAAGCATCTGTGGTTGTGGCATCATGGAATTATGATGCTCCGTTTATGGCAAAAGTACTGGCAGAATCCTATGGTAACCATGATGTGATGGCACGGTTTATCGGTGCGGTAACTCCTGACCGCCGCCACGAAGCCCGTGTATGGCTTGGGAATCTCAGAGAAAAAGACTGGCGCGATATCTCCTGGCCAGTTATGGAAGATTTCTTTCTTAACCGGTCAGAATCGGTCAATCCGCGCATTGCCAATGAAGCGCTCACGACCTGGCTTTCAGATTTTGATAAATCAATCCCTGGAACGCTTCGCGACAGCCTGTCGGCGTCTCCGGCAGTTGTCGAAAAATGGGTAGACACGAATATCCGGATAGATAACGAACACAATCCTAATCAGTTCTGTATGGATCCTGTCTCTGTTTGGGATACGCGTACGGCAGACAGTCATTCACGTGATATTTTCTATGTGGCTCTTTGCCGCTGGCTTGGGTTTGATGCGGTGATAGATCAGGTAACATCTGATGTACTTGCCAGAAAATGTGCTGACGATCATTATTACAAGGCTTTTGCATCTGTTGAAGCGCCGAAAAATGATGTAAACGTGAAGTTGGCATATTTGAACGACACCACATTGACCAATCCCAAATATTACAGGCATTTTACGATCTCCAGAATTGAAAACGGAGTGCCACAGCTGCTGAATTATCCGGAAGATGCCGACTGGCGCGGCACGTTCGCTTCGGGGGTGAAGTTGCAGCCTGGGCAATACCTGCTCACGTCGGGGCGCCGTCTTGCAGATGGGTCGGTGAAATCCCGTCTTGAGATATTTCTTGTGCGGCCTGACGATGCTGTGGCAGAGATTCCGTTGGTTATTCCGGATGAGCCGAGCAAAGTGAGTGTCATCGGTTCGTTCAATGCCGATCCTCTTCTTCCGCTGACCGGGCGCGGAGTATTTCTTGCTGCGTTTGTGAGATGCAATCACGAACCGTCTGCCCATTTCATAAATGAATTGCGCGGCAACAAGGCGCAGATGGAACAGTGGGGGCGTCCGGTAGTGCTCATTGCGTCGAACGAAGAGGATGCCGCTGCGTTATCGGGAATGACATCATTGCCTGACAACGTCAGGATAACCACTAATCCCGGCTACATGTGGCTTAAAGATCTTTCCGAAGAATTTGAGCAAAAACTGGATGCCGATGCGCTTCCGGTAGTTGTCGTCGCAGACAGCTTCAACCGGGTGATGCATATCCATAAGGGATACAGACCAGGAAGTGTGGACTCGCTGCTTGAGTTGTTTGCCTCTATTCCAAGATAAGCAAGTCGTGGAAATTACTTATAACGAACCACACTCTAGACACTGATCTGTTTTTATGCTGTTGCCCTGGATAAAATGTAGAGTGGGCATAAATAATCGCGAATTCTGTGTATCTTTGCAACTCTGTAAAAAAGATTGTAAACGAAAGTATGACATCCCATCCTCATCATTCCGGTCTTACGGAGGCCGAAGTTGCTGAAAGCCGTCTGAGAAATGGCGCCAATATACTTACACCACCAGCGAAGGAGTCGCTTTTCAAACGTTTTCTCGAAAAGTTCAAAGATCCCCTGATATTGATATTGCTGATTGCAGGTGTGCTGTCTATCGGTATTTCCTGTTATGAATACTGGGGACTCGGATCTGGCGGAAATGTTTTCTTCGAGCCTGTAGGTATCTTCATGGCAATATTGCTTGCCACCGGTCTGGCATTCGTCTTTGAGCTGAAGGCCGACCGCGAGTTCGAGCTTCTCAACAAGGTCAACGACGACGAGCCTGTGCAGGTGATACGTTCCGGCCATGCCATGCAGATCCCGAAAAAAGATGTGGTTGTTGGTGATCTGGTGATACTGAATACCGGCGAAGAGATCCCTGCCGACGGTGAACTGCTTGAGGCCGTGTCGCTCAGTGTGGATGAGTCGACCCTCACAGGAGAGCCGGTGTGCCATAAGACTACCGATGAAGCGCAGTTTGATCCTGATGCCACATTCCCTTCCGACCATGTGATGCGTGGTACCAAAATAATGGAAGGACATGGCCTGATGCGAGTGTTTGCCGTGGGTGACAGCACCGAAAACGGCAAGGTCTTCGAGGCCGCGCAGATCGACGACAGTGTGAAAACGCCGCTCAACGAGCAGCTCGACAGGCTCGGGAAGTTGATTTCCATTATATCATATGTCATTGGAGCGTTAGTCATCATCGGGCGTGTGATAATGTATTTCGTAAATGTGGATTTCGACTTGATCGGTTTCATCGCATACTTCCTGCAGACGCTCATGGTTGCTGTGACACTTATTGTGGTGGCTGTGCCGGAGGGGTTGCCAATGGCAGTGACCCTGTCGCTCGCTTTCTCCATGCGCCGTATGCTCAAGACCAACAATCTGGTGCGTAAGATGCATGCATGCGAGACTATGGGAGCCACCACTGTAATATGCACCGACAAGACAGGCACACTCACACAGAACCAGATGCAGGTATATAAGGCCGATTTCTTCGGCCATCCTTCCGACGAGGTGCTGTATGAGGGTATAGCTGTGAACTCCACCGCACTTCTCGACATGTCGGGAGAGAAACCGCAGGTGCTCGGCAATCCTACCGAGGGCGCGCTTCTGCTATGGCTGAAAGACCGGGGTGCTGACTATCAGGCCTTGCGCAATGGCACATCCCTTGTGGAGGAGTTGCCGTTTACCACTGAACGGAAATATATGGCGACCATAGTGAAGTCAGCTACCGGAAAGAAAATCCTATATGTGAAGGGGGCGCCTGAAATCGTTTTCGGTATGTGCCGCCATACAGCCGGAGTTACACGCGAGGAACTCGACGCCCGTCTGTTGGAGTACCAGAACCAGGCCATGCGCACGCTTGGATTCGCTTGGCAGGAGGTGACGGATGACAAGCCTCTCATAAAGGACAGCCGTGTAGTTGCTTCAGATCTGTCTTTCCTCGGCATTGTGGCCATTTCCGATCCGGTGCGTGCCGATGTGCCTGCGGCAGTGCGCGAGGTGATCGATGCCGGTATAAAGGTGAAGATTGTCACCGGTGACACCCCCGGTACTGCAAAAGAGATCGGCCGTCAGATCGGTTTGTGGAACGACACTGCCGACGGCGAACGCAACATAATCACCGGCACCGAATTTGCTGAGCTTACAGACAGTCAGCTCTGTGAAAGAGTAGGTGATCTGAAAATCATAGCCCGTGCCCGCCCGATGGACAAAAAACGCCTTGTTGAGGCGCTGCAGTCCAATAATGAGGTTGTGGCTGTTACGGGCGACGGTACCAACGACGCACCCGCACTCAAAGCCGCGCATGTGGGGCTGTCGATGGGCGACGGCACATCTGTGGCAAAAGAGGCGTCGGATATTACTATCGTCGACAATTCTTTCTCCTCAATAGGGCGTGCTGTGATGTGGGGACGCTCGCTGTTCCTCAACATACGGCGTTTCATCCTGTTCCAGATGACTGTCAACGTGGTGGCATGCCTGATTGTGCTTGCCGGTGCGTTCATGGGGACGCAGTCGCCGCTTACCGTGACACAGATGCTTTGGGTGAACCTGATTATGGATACGTTTGCCGCCATGGCTCTCGCGTCGTTGCCCCCGTCACCGTCTGTCATGCATGAGGCTCCACGCTCGCGCACAGCGTTTATCATAAACCGTCCGATGTGGAGCTTCATTCTCGGCACCGGGCTTGCGTTTTTCGCGATCCTTGTCGCGCTGCTGTATTATTTTGAGCATACACACATCACTTCGCTGCTGGAGATAGGAAGGGTGCCTATGTGCGCTGTCAACAAGGGGCTTGATCCGTATGAACTCTCGCTGTTCTTCACCATTTTTGTGTTCATGCAGTTCTGGAACATGTTCAACGCGCGTGCATTCGCCACAGGGCGCTCGGCGTTCCATTTCCGCGGATGCGCCGGCTTTGAATTTATAGCGTTTGTCATCCTGTTGGGCCAGATACTGATTGTGACTCTGGGAGGAGAGTTCTTTACCGTGGTGCCTCTGAA
>CATJQX010000105.1 GCA_949742535.1 uncultured Muribaculaceae bacterium
CCCAGTTACCGCCGCCGATCACGCCGAGGCTCTCGACAAGTGTGAGCGAATAGGTCTTGGCAACGAGGTCCACCTTCGCCCAGTAAAGTCCCTTCTGGGACACGGGGATATTGTCGCCGGGCTGTGCGAGGAAACCTTCACCCTTATTGCCGTCGAGACCCCATGTCTTGTCGTTGTCCCATGTGTTGCCGTCGGTGAGCTTGAATATGCCGTCGAGCACCAGAGCGCCGTAGAAATAAGACGCGTCGTTGCTCTCGAAGTAGTGCAGCCAGTTGGAAGCCGGCTGCGCCCATCCGTTGGAGTTGCCGGGAGTGCAGAGATATTCGGGACGGTTGAACGGCTCGATGGTGTAGTCAAGTGTCTCCATGTTGATGGTGAAGAGATACTTGCCTGCTTCGGCTATCTTGCCGGCCTGGCCACCTTCGAATATTTTTCCTACCAGATTCTCGTCGCCGTCGTCGGCAGGACCGTAAACGGTAGACCAGTCGGCAGTCTCCAGTGTCTTGGAAGAAGCTATCTTCCAGTAGCAGTTGGCGTCTACTTCCACGATATAGGTGAATACGGGATCGTCATATGGGTCGGCGTCGGAATGACGGAACTTGAAAGCGCTTGCTTCGGTGAGATCCCATGTGGTGGCGTTGCCGAGAAGGTAATACTCGGGATAGATCACGAAACCGGTATCGATGCAGCGCACCTTGAGCATGCCGCTGCCTACATAATATGTATCCGACTCATAGCGGTATTCTGTGCCGTCGAGCTGCACATACACCGGTATGCGGTAATACACGTCGCGCACTTTCTCGGGATTCTTGCCGAACATGGCGATCTGGGCGTTGCTCCAGCGCTGTGCGTCGACGTATCCGATGTTGTTGTCTATAAATTCCACATCGAGTGTCTCAACCTGGCCGTTGAAGTCGGCAGAGGGTGAAAGCTCCATGTAATATTTCACCTGGGCGCCCTCGGGAAGGTTTTTCACAGACTGCTGCTCCACTACGTTGATGAGCGAATTGTCCACGTACTGCTGCAGATCAATGACCGTGGCGGGTGTGGAGAGCACTCCCTGCACCTGGGCGGTGATGTCTCCGGTGGTCAGTACCGGCTCCTGCGGGTTGCTCTGCATCGGGGGCACTGCGGGTGCCTCGTCACAGGCCGAGAATGCGGCCAGTGCAAGAGCGCCAAGAAGCATTATGCTGAATTTTTTCATTTCTTTCAGTGATGTTTTGGTAACTTGTTAGAGATGATCGTCTGTCAGCGGCCGCCGGAAAGCGGTGCGGAAGTGTGCCGACCGCTTTCCCGGGCTGCTTCTTTACTTTATTATTCGAGATAGGGTTCGTAAACGGCTTTGAGTTCCGGACCGAGGAGACCGTTGATGTTCTGGTAATCCTTTACCTCACCTATGGGCACGAGAGTAAGGGTGAAGTTCTTGCCCTTTTGGATGAGCACCATCATACCATTGAAGTTCTCGGTGGTATAGAGGTTGCCTGAACCACTGTCGTTGTTGAGGCTGAAGGGATCGCCGAAGTCCACGGCTTCGTCGCCATTGCCACCGCCGTTGAGAACCACGCCGCCGCTATAGGGGAAGTCGCTGTTCCATGAGGCGGGAGAGATCTTGAAGGTCACATTTGCGTCAACGACAACCGGCTTGGTGATGAAGGTACCCTTCACTTTGGTTGTGAAGAACTCATAGTCGGGTTGAGCCGCCCAGCCGTTCATGCCGCCCATGATGAACACACCTGCCTGCTTGTCTGGCGGAACGAGAGCCTTGTACTGCACGAACACATGCTTGTACTCAACGACGTTCGAGATATATTCGGTGCCGGGGATGGCGTTGTCGGAAACACCTACCACCTGTGAGCGCAGACGCACATAGGCGGGGTAATATGTGTCGCTGTATGACAGGATGTCGTCAACGGTAAGCTCGTAGTCGGGATTGCCCAGATCGGCGCGTTTCTTATCCTGCATGAATGTGCAGATTGCCTCTGCCACGCCGTCGTTGGTGGGGTTTATCTGGCTGCAGTCGGTGAAACCGCTGGGTATCTCGCCGTAATAGGAGAATTTGGGGTCGAGGGATACCTGTACGAAATAGTTGACTGTGGTAGCCAGGCCGTATTCCGTGGGCTGCGAGCAGGTGAGGTGCAGGTTGTCCTGCTTGTTTTGTTCGGTGAAGTCAATGTATGTGTTCTGCAGCGAGGGGACGTTGAGGAAGTCGACCTGCGGCTGTCCCTCGTGTGTGCGGAGCACAGGGTTGTCATCCTTGGTCTCGTCGCAGGCAGTGAAGGCCACGCCGGCAGCCAGGAGGGCAAACAATATAGAAAATTTTCTCATGATGTCTTAATGATTTTGCGTTTTGGTAAAACACTTGTCTGTCGCGGGCTGCGATCAATTGTAGCCGGGGTTCTGTTTGAACGAAGGCTGTGCCGAAAGGATGTTGGTTGGGATAGGCATCAGCAGATAGCGGCGGTCGATGCGCTGTCCGTTGCGTGCATTGCCCTTCCATGCCCAGATGCTCTGGCCGTTGCCTACATACTTGCCGAAGCGGATGAGGTCGGAGCGGCGTGTCATCTCGAAGTAAAGCTCGCGCGAGCGCTCGTCGAGGAGGCTCTCCTCATCGAATTCATTCCAGGGAGCCACACCAGCGCGCAGACGCAGGAAGTTGATACCCTCGAGGGCGTCTGTGAGGTTGCCCTGTCCGTGGAGGAAACATTCGGCACGCATGAGGTAGACGTCGGCCAGACGTATCATGGCGAGGTCTGCGGAGCAGAATGTGCTTGCCTTCACAGTGGAGGAGAATCCGCCGTTGCCGTCGGGTGTGAGGTTAGTCCATTTCAGAGGCTGGTATCCGGCGATCGAGAAGTCGAGGAAAGCCTGGTTCTCTATGCCGTTGCCCTTGAGCCAGAGCTGTGTGCGGAGGTCGCCTCCCTCGAAGCGGTTCGAGAGTGGTTCGCGTGCGGTGAGGCAGCTCCAGGAAGCCTGCGAGCCATACATACCTGATCCGAGCGCTCCTGCCAGGAGGAATGTGGTGCCGCCGTAGCTTTGCATCTTGTCTTCGTCGAAAGGCACGCCCCAGAGAATCTCGTTCTCGGCAGTGTTGCCGCCGCCGGGCATGTACTGCTCGTTTTCGCGTGAGAAGAGGTAGAGATAGTGGTTTGCGAGGCCTGAGCCCATGAAACCTGTGCCTTTGTGGCGTGTGATGATATTGTTACAGTGTGTGAGACACTTGTCCCATGCCGATACGGCGCCGTCGGTGTAAACCTCTGCGTTGAGGTACACACGTGCCAGCAGGGCTTCCACACCATCCTTGCCTACACGTCCGTAAACCGGGGTGTCGGCGAGGTGGCCGTTTGTGAGCAGGTCGTTCAGCTCACCCACAAGCCATGCATACAGCTCGGTGCGGGGGAGCTGCGGGGGCTGTATGGAGCCGTCGGGCTTGGCGAGTGTGAAGGTGGCGTTGCCGAAGATGTCGCACACCCAGAAGTAGGTCATGGCACGGAGTGCGCGCACTTCGTCGCGCATGCGCACTGTTGCTTCGTCGGTGGCACCGTCGGTATTGGCCAGGAAGTCGTTGCAGACAGCGATATGCTGGAAGAAGCGGCTGTATGCGATCTCCACCTGCTTGTTGTCGGCTGAGAAATTGGTTGTACACATGTCGCGCAGACCGTTGTCCTCCCATACCCAGAAAGCCTCGTCGGTGGGGAATTCCTCCATCTCGAAGATAAGACGGGTGTATACCGAAGCGCCGGCGTCGGGCACGGTAAGGTTGGAGCTGCCTGGATCGGAGTTGCCGCAAAGGCCCATCAGAGCGTAGCATTCGGCGAAAGAGCGGCTCACGAACTCGGGGGAGCTTGGATCGGCGAAAATCTGAGAGGGGTCGATGGGCTCGAGGTCAAGGTCGCCGATACAGGAGGATGTTGCAGATCCCAGTATCAACGCTGCACCGCCGAGCATCAGATATTTCTTGATATTCATTTTATACTAAATTTATTAGGTGCTGAAAGTAATTAGAATGTAGCTACGAGACCGAGCGAGTATGTGGTGGCTTTGGGATAGGGGGATGCCTCCACACCGTCTGAAAGTTCAGGATCGATACCGTTGTACTTGGTGATCACGAAGGGGTTCTGTACGGCTCCGAAGAGACGCAGGCGCAGGTTGCCGTGCACGAGGTTATCCCATGTGTATCCGAGTGTGATGTTGTCACAGCGGAGGAACGAGGCGTTGCGCAGATAGTAGTCGCTGAGGCTCTGGTCCTGCTCAAAGTAGTTGTCGGCTTTCACGAGGTTGTGGAGGCCGTAAGTGAACATGCGTGAGTAGCTGCTGTTGCTTGACTCCACGTTGTTGTAAACGTAGTTGCCGAGCGACGCACGCAGGTTGAAGCCGAGGTCCCAGCTCTTGAAGCGGAAGTTTGAGCCGAATGTCATGGTCACTTTGGGGTCTTTCGAGTGGCGGAACACGCGGTCGGCCTGGTCGATGGCGCCGTCGCCGTTCTGGTCCACATACACACCTTCTATGGGGTTGCCGCTCTCGTCATACACCTGCTGCCAGAGGTAGAAGGAGTTGGCGGGGTGTCCCACGGCGTTCACCATGGCTGTCAGACCCTGCGAGCCGATCGAGGGACCTGTGGTGTAGACAGCGTTGGGGTCGTTCAGGCGTGTGATCTCGTTATGGTTCCAGCCCACGTTGTATGTGAGGGTCCATGTGAAGTTGTTGGTCACCACGGGGCGTGCCATGATGTTGAATTCAACACCGTAGTTCTCGAGGTCGCCGATGTTCCGGTTGAGCATGTTCACGGGCGATGATGCCGCGGGCACGTTCACGAAGGAGAGAAGGTCTGTGGTCTTGCGGTAATAACCCTCGATGCTACCGGTGATGCGGTTGTTGATGAAACCGAAGTCGAAGGCACCGTTCCATGTGGTGGTAGTCTCCCACTTGAGGTCGGGGCTTACACCGTTGGGGAATACGGGGTTGTACCATCCGGTGAGGCCGTCGGGGTAAAGCGATGTACCCTGGCTCATCTGGTAAGTGGTGGTGTAGTTGTTGACCGAACCTACAGCCTGCTGGCCGGTCTTACCCCATCCGAGACGGAGCTTGAGGTCGCTCAACCATCCGGAAGCGTCCTGCAGGAAAGCCTCTTCGTTGAGTTTCCATGCCAGAGCCACGGCGGGGAAGATGCCCCAGCGGTTGTCTTTGGAGAAACGCGATGTGGCATCGCCGCGGAGTGTGAAGGTGAGGAGGTAGCGGTTCATGAAGCCATAGTTTACACGGCCGTAGAATGAAAGCAGCTGCAGATGCTCCTTGGAGTAGTATTTGCCGTCGGCCGAGAGGGGGCTGGGCACGAAAGGTTTGCCGATATTGTCTTCTGTACCGGGCACCACGTCGATCATGTATGTGTCGCCCACGAGATAGGGATAGTAGTATTCGGCTGTGAAGGGCACGTCGCCGTTGTTGTTGCTCTCGCGGTAGAAACGCTGCCAGGAGTAACCGGCCACAACGTCGAGATTAGACTTGATTGCCTCGAATTCCTTGTTGTAGTTGAGGTAGAACTCAAGAAGGGTGTTCGATGTGAACTGGTATGTGTCTTTGCCGTAGCCGCCGCCGAACTGCTGGTTGCCGTCCTTCCATGCGATACCGGAGTTGGCTTCCACGCGGTTGGTCTCGTTGGTCTTGGTCACGTCGTAACCGAGGTTGAGGTTGGCGTGGAGTTCAGGAAGGAAGTGGAAAGAGTAGTCGAGCTGCAGGTTGCCGTTGCTTCTGTACACATTGGCGTAGTTGTCGCGCTCCATGAGGTTCGACACCGGGTTGATGTCGGCGTTGTTCATGAAGGAGATACCCTTCTGGTCATGCTTCTCGTTGGCCTGTGTGTGCTGGTAATATCCGTTCCAGAGATACTGCTGTCCGGCGTTGCCTGCAGCGGGGATCCAGCTGCGCACGGGCTGTGTGGGGTTATAGGAGATGGCGTTGTAGACGGCGCCCTCGTTGCCGAAGTCGTTGCGGATGTAATATCCTTTGGCGGTGGCATTGACCTTCAGGTGCTCGTCGAAGAACTTGGGCGAGAGATTGAAGCCGAGTGTCACACGGTCCATCTTGGAGGTCTTGATGATACCGTTGGAGTTGGTGTAGCTGAGGTTCACGTGATAAGGCAGTATGCCTGTGGTACCTCCCACGCTCAGGTTGTAGTCGGAGCTTACTGTGGTGCGGAGCACTTCGTCCTGCCAGTTGGTGTCGGCCTCGCCGAGGAGGGCGCGGATGGCCGATCCCTCTTTGGAGCGTGCGATGACAGCCTGACGGAACTGCTCGGTGCTCATGGTCTCGTATTTCTTGCGGGGTGTGTTCACATACATGTTGGCAGAGAAGTTCACCTGTGGCTTGCCGCTCTTGCCTTTCTTGGTGGTGATGATGATCACACCGTTGGACGCGCGCGAACCGTAGATGGCGGTTGCCGAAGCGTCCTTGAGCACAGTCATGCTCTCGATATTCTCAGGAGAAATCATACCGAGGGAGTTGCCCATACCCTGCACACCGTCGTTGCTCAGGGGCACACCGTCGATCACGATAAGGGGGTCGTTGGATGCGTTGAGCGACGATCCGCCGCGGATGCGGATGTTGGCGTTGCCTTCAGGGCCGCCGGCGGTGGTTACAACCACACCGGGGGTCTGTCCCACGAGCATGTCCTGCACGGAGGTTGCCAGACCGGCCTCCACTTCGTCAGGCTTGATCACGGCCACAGAACCGGTGGCGTCGGATTTCTTTACTGTTCCGTAACCGATGGCAACCACTTCGTTAAGCATAACCGAGCTTTCCTGCATGGTGACATTGATTGTGGAGCGTCCTTCTACAGGCACTTTCTGCGCGTCATAACCCACATAGGAGAACACGAGTGTACCGTTTGAGGGGGCATTGATGGTATAGTTACCGTCAATGTCGGTTGCAGTACCCGCTGTTGTGCCTTCGGCAAGGATACTTGCACCGATAAGCGGCTCACCCGACGGGTCGGTGACAGTGCCGCTCACAGTGATAGACTGCGCACTGATCCCGAAGGCGCACAGCAGTCCCACCATAAGAAATAAGAATTTCCCGGCGATTCCTGTTTTAGAATGTTTCATTTAAAATTAAATTGATATTAATGATTTTTCTTGTTTCTCTCTCTTACGTAGGCAGCTGATACAATCAGATATTAGCATCCTGTCTTTATGCGGGGCGCCGGAGGCGGGCCGCATAAACTGTGCTCCAGGAGCACAGTCGCAGTATCATGAACTGTCGGCACAGGGGGAAAGGCCTCCGGCCGCCAATTTACAAATCACTAAATACCAAAATCATAAGTGGGATGATGATGTAATGTAAGCCACTCATTTTTCCTGGTGTTTAAGGTTTTCAGTCAGTATCGTCTACACGTATCAAATAGAATCAGCGGCAAAATTATTTAAAAATCTTAACAAAGCAATATCCGAATTAAGAAAAATGAGATTTGGCGTTGTTAATAATAGTTAACACACAGAAACATGCTGGCCTACTACCCGCATACAGGGGCACAGAGGACAAAATCGCAATACAAAGACCGTCTGAAGTGTTTACAAGATTTAAAAGATGCGCATAAAAGCAAAAGGATGTGAACTCGCTTTTACCAAATGGCTAACTTTGTATCCTATAAAAGAGAGCGCGCGGGAACACTATGGTTTCCAACATTATTTTCCTAAAAAATATTCACCGCGCAGGAACTTAACGTTTACTCATAACTATTATCAAGAAAGAATTCAGATGAAAATTTCGAGGCGAAACTCGATGCTGTCCGTGGCAGCGGTCACTGCCATAGCGGCATGGGCCTACAACGTGACAGGCATCGTGACAGACCAGAACGGCGAACCGCTCATGGATGCCACAGTGCGTGTGTTGCAGGCGAAAGACTCCGCTTTCGTAAAAGGGGGAATCACAGACCTTGACGGCAATTTCCGCATCACAGACCTCAAAAAGGGGAAATATCTCGTGGAGGCCAACTATATCGGCTACTCCAAAAGCTATGCACCTGTGGAGGTGGCGAAAAGCAATGTGAAGATGGACACGCTCAAGGTGGCCGAATCGTCATACATGCTTAAAGAGACCACCGTAATCGGAGTGAAGACCCCGATGAAAGTGATGCAGGACACAATAGAATTCAACGCCGACACATACAAGACACCGCCGAACGCCGTGGTGGAGGACCTGCTCAAACGCCTCCCCGGAGTGGAGGTGGACTCCGACGGCAAGATCACCGCAAACGGCAAATCAATAACCAAGATCCTCATCGACGGCAAGGAATTCTTCACCGACGACCCCAAAGTGGCCTCCAAGAACCTCCCTGTGAACATCGTTGACAAGCTCCAGGTGGTAGACCGCAAAAGCGATCTGGCACGCCTCACCGGCGTGGACGACGGTGAGGACGAGACCGTCATCAACCTCACCGTGAAGAAAGGCATGAAAAACGGATGGTTCGGCAACATAGAAGGGGGCTATGGCACAGACGACCGTTATCTCGGATCGTTCAACATCAACCGCTTCTGGGACAACAACCAGGTGACACTCCTGGGCTCGGCCAACAACACGAACGGCATGGGATTCACCGACAACAACGGCAACCGATTCCGGCGCTTCGGCGGAGGACGCGGCATCACCACAAGCCAGTCGATCGGCCTCAACTTCAACATAGGGAAAGACGAAAAGCTCCGTTTCGGCGGCGACGTGATGTACTCCCACACCGACCGTGACACCCGCACCTCACGCGAGCGACAGTATCTGTTCGCCAACGACTCCAAATGGGAAAGCTCACGCAACTTCAACCGAGACCGCGGCCATAACCTGCGCGCCGATTTCCGCGTGGAATGGAAACCCGACTCATTCAACACACTGGATTTCCGCCCATCATTCTCCTACAACACCAACAGGTCCACATCGTCGAGCACCGACCGCATGACCGGCGCGCGCACCGTCGACGGCCAGACCGTGTTTGACCAACCCATCAACTACAGCATCAACAATGCCGGGTCACACGGCAAATCAATCGAGGCGTCAGGCCGGTTGATCTACAACCACAGCTTCGCGTCGCACCGCGGGCGCTCGTTCTCCGTGATGGCCAACTACTCCTTCTCAAATGTCAGGGAGTACGAAAACTCGCTGGCATACACCTTCTTCAACAACCAGGAGGGGGCAGGAGCGCCAAAAGACGAGTTTGAGGAAGCCGAGCGCGAGGAGATCGACAGCGATCCCGAAAGCTACCGCGAATATGTCTACGAGCAATACACATCAAACCACCGCTGGACCAACAACGTGTCGGGACGCATCAGCTTTACCGAGCCTCTGGGCGACGTGGCCAACGGACATTTCCTCACCGTGGCATACCGCATACAATACCGCTGGAACAATGCCGACAAGATCGTGGACCAGCGCTCCCCCGTCGAGAACCCCTGGCTCCTGCCCGATCCGCTCAACCCCAACTTCGCCGACTTCGTGTACGGCCCCTGGGAGTACCAGCCTGATATCTCCAACCGGTTCCGCAACAACTTCATGAACCAGGACATACGCGCAGGATACAAGAAGGTAAACGCCAAATACACCCTCGATGCCGGCATCTCAGTTGTGCCATCCATGACCAAGAGCATCGACCTCATAAACAGCGCCAAAAGCATCCCCGAACGGTGGGTATGGAACTACGCCCCCTATCTGCGTTACCGCTACCGCATGGACAAACAAAGCTCCGTGGAGGTAAACTACAACGGACGCTCCTCGCAGCCCTCGCTCACACAGCTGCAGCCCGTGGTGGACAACTCCAACCCGATGAACATCGTGCAGGGTAACCCGAACCTCGACCCGGAATTCAGCCACAGCGTGCGCCTGCGCTTCCAGAAATTCCACGCCGAAAGCCAGCGCTCCATAATGGTGATGGCCGACGGCCAGATGACACAGAACGCCATAATCTCACGCACCATATTCGACAACGAGACCGGCGGACGCTACACCACCTACGAAAACGTGAACGGCGTGTGGAACGGCCGTGTGATGAACATGTTCTCGCAGCCCTTCGGCCACAACAAATCATGGTCGTTCAACAACCACATCTTCGTCAACGCCAACCGCAGCATAGGCTACAACAACGGACTGCGCAACCGCTCCACCACGCTGATGATAGCCGAAAGCCCGTCCATTGCATTCCGCCCGCAGAGCCTCGAGCTTGAGCTGAGACCGAACTGGCGCATGCAGAAGACATACAACACCCTCGAGAACGTGAACACCAACACGATCCACAACTACGGTGGCTCCTTCTACGGCTCATGGTACACACCGTTCGGCCTGGTGCTCTCCACCGACCTCACCTACACCGCATCAAGCGGCTACACACAGGGATATAACCAGAAGGAATGGATGTGGAACGCCTCGATCGCATACCAGTTCCTGCGCAACCGCCAGGCCACAATCATGCTCAAGGGGTACGACCTGCTGCAGCAGCGCTCCAACATAAGCCGCTCGGTAACGGCAAACTACATCGACGACACCCGCTACAACTCCCTAACCCGCTACTTCATGCTCACCTTCAGCTACAAGCTCAACACATTCGGCAAAGGACAGCAACCCGACGCCTCGGAAGGCAACATGATGCGCGGCGAGCGCGGAGGCAGACGCGGAGGAGGCCCCGGCGGTCCCCCTCCGGGCATGCGCCACTAATTGCAGCCATACATATGC
>CATJQX010000106.1 GCA_949742535.1 uncultured Muribaculaceae bacterium
ACCTTCCTGTGAGACCAGGAATATGCGGTGGAAGCGGCTGTAACTTTCGCGTATGCTGCGCGGCTTTATATGGCAGCGGCTCACGTCGAAGTGTATCCACCCGTATTTGCGCCGCGCTTTCACGCATTCGGCCACATAGCAGTCGAGATATTCGCTCGGACCGTGAAACGACACGGCGGCGTCAAACACCATGTCGTGCGCCCGGTTACCCCGCGTTATGTACCGGCAGAAACTGTTGAGCGATTTCTCTTTCTTCGCTTTCGCATAATGCCACATAAGCCTCACAGCCCTGAGAGGCCGGCCATGTAGCATGTGGCTGACGAACCCTTTCACCGGATGCTGGCAGAAAGCGTATTCGCGGTTCAGCTCCTCTATGCATCCTGTTTTTATATGCGGCGGTAGGGTGGGCATGAATCCCCCTTCCGGAATGATGAGATCAAGGTATATGTCCCATTCCGTCGGGTCAAGGGCGTTGAGCACCCCGGAAAGGGCTTTCTCAACCCCTCCCACGTTCATTGAGGTGGCGACGAACAGTATGGTTTTCACTTGTCTCTTCTAAGTATCCGGTTTATTTTTCCATTGACCATCGCCCTGGCGGCCGCGTTGATGCCGAAGCAATAGGTCAGCGACGTGGTCATGGCGGTGGTGAACATGGCGATGAGTATGGCTCTGGTGAATCCCTCCTCACCGTAGGAGCGCAGCAGCAGGGCAAGGACGGTAACGCTGCCTACTATCAGCAGCGGCACAAGCACTCCGCGATGCCAGAAACGGGTGATGCTGAAACTTTTGAGCTGCGATTTGAGTATTATCGTGTCTGCGAGCAGCACTATGACGATGAACACGCAGTGCACCAGATACACCACCGGCGGGTTGCCCGTGGCCTTGAGCATGAAATACATGGCAGGCAGCTCTATGAGGTATAGAGTGCCGGAAATGAAACTCAGGTTCTTCACCTTGCCTGTGGCGTGGATCCCGATGCACACGGTCACTATAAGCAGTTCGCCGCAGGCGGCAAGCAGGCTTATGCGGCAGAAATCGGCGGTGAATTCCGGCACCTCCTCGAGCCAGAGGCCGAGCAGGAAGTCCATCTCTATGAACATGGGGGTCACCAGCAGCCCCATCAGCAGGAAGGAATAGCGCGCGCAGTTGTTGAGCAGCATAAGCATTTCGCTGTAGTTGCGGCGCGCATACTGTTGTATGATCTGGGGGCGGAAAGCGGTGGTGACGGCGGATGCGAAACTGGTCACTGTGCCTGAGACGGTGAGGGTGAGGTTGCCGGCGGCATTGAGCAGGGTGCCGCCGAAAAGGTTGAGTATCACTACCGTGCCTTGCACCCGTCCGGTATAGCACAGGTTGCCGTATATGTCCCATCCCGAGAATTTCAGCATGGAGGTGAAGATGTCGCGGTCGGGACGCATGGAGAAACGGCACTCGTTGAAATGACGCACGCAGTAGCCGCGGTAAAGCACCGCCACAAGCACCGACGCGCAGAGCATCAGCACGGCGTAGACCACCAGGTTGTCAATCCCCGGGAAAAACACGAGCGCCAGTGCCACAAGCAGTTTAAGTACCACATTCAGCACCGACATGGAGGCGAATATGTTCATCCGCTCGTGGGCCATCACCGACGCCACGTATGGTATCTGTATTATGGAGGCCATGGCGGCCAGGATGGAGAGCTGGTATGTTACATTGGCGGCCCACATCCGCTCGGGGTCGATGACCAGGCTGGTGTTCACAAACCACAGTCCCACCGTCTCGGCGAGTACCAGTACGATAAGCGCTATCCCCATATGGATCAGTAGGGCGTTGCTGAAAGTGCGCCGCACGCGTGAAGGCTCGCCGCACCCCATCTCGTAGTTCAGGAAACGTTGGGTGGCGCCCGCCATGGTGCCGTTGATGAAACCGAGCACGGCCACTATGCCTCCCACCAGATTGTAGATTCCGTAGTTGTCAACGCCGAGGGTCTCAAGCACCACGCGGGCGGTATACAGCGACACCCCCACGGTGAGAATCATTCTTCCGTAGAGATAAATCGCGTTTTTCGCTATTCTGCGGTTCTCTGCTGCGGTCATAGTTGTGGAGTTAGGGTTCTGTGCCGTATGACGGGAGATGGCGCGACATGCCGCGTGAGCGTTCGGGACGGTTGCACAGTAGCACTATGCCGTAGGTAAGCCCTATCAGATAAAGGCTCTGGGCACGCACAAGACCCTCGAAACCGCCGATCCCGAACCATGCGAAAGCTATCATCACGCTCAGGAAGTATGTGGCATGACGTTTCCTCCTTACGAGCATCCATAAGGTTACGAAGAAGGCGATATGTATGATCAATCCCACCCATCCTATACTCGTGAAGACCTCAAGGACGGAGATCTCAATATTGTTTGCTACCTCCCAGTTTTCATCGCTGTATTCTTCGAAATACAGGTCATTGTAGATGATATATTTGGTAGGAGTATTTTCAGGGGCATCAAGAAAACCGAATCCGGTTGTCTGCTTGTTTTCGTTGTAAAGCAGCTCAAGTTTAGGAATGGCCTGAGCCATGCGGTTGGTGCCCAGACGTGCCAGGTCCTCCTCATCCTGAATGTTGAAGATGGAGATAATCTGGTCTATTGACGATTTTATGCGCAGGAAGCTGTGCACCTCCTCATATGTCTCACCTCCGGAACGCGACGGAAGGAACGAATCTACAAAATACAGAACCGGGAAGAGCACTACGGCGAGCAGGCTCCATTTTATCAGTTGTTTGGATTTTCCGTGGAAGAGGATGAACACCAGCACAAAACCTGAGATGACGGTGAAGGTGAAGGTGGAGATCAGGCTTCCGATTATTATGGCCCACTGCCCTTTGGTAAGGCGGAAAGTCGTTATTACAGGTATTATGCCGAGTGTGAAAAGATATATTCCCGCCGGATATTTTCTGTGGGCTGTAAGCGACAGAGGGCGCCAGATCAGATGGTCGAATGTGGAGGTGGCGTTTCCCCAGAGGTGGGTTGTAGGTTCGAGCACGTTGCCGCTGAGGATGAAACAGTCTATGATATAGAATATGCCTGTCAGGAGTATGTAGGGCATCATCCTGCGCCAGAATTGCTTTATGTCGAAATCGCGCCCGGCGAACACCAGCAGCGGTATTATGAAGTAGATGACCGTGAGATAGCGCACTATCTTGGGCAGCTGTATCTTGAGCGATACTATGCTGTAGCGGGCCAGTATAAGCAGCGCCGCCGCATAGAGCGCCCACAGGAACATGGTGCGGTTGAGCAGCCGGTATTTGCGTAGGAGAAGGTAGCCTCCCAGACCTGACACGAGCACTATCCACTGAGAGTGTATGCCCCAGGAGGTGAGACTGGCGACGCCGTATCCTCCGAAGAAGATGGTGAGCATCATCAGGAAGTCATATCTGTCGCTTTTGAAGCGGGCAAACATGATCAGCGGCACCAGAAGATAGCCCAGCGGGAACTTAAGGCCCACCATCGCCATTGAGAGCATGAACGACAGTGGCCATACCCAGTCTCTGGCGCCAAGCTGCAGAAGTTCCTTCGCCTGGCTTTCCTGAGCCTGCGAAGGAACTTCCGTGATAGCCGATGAAGCAGCCTCACTGACGCTATGAGCTGTATGTGTCTTCACCAAAAACGTTGATGTTCTGATTATTTATAGCCGTATCCGTAGCCCTGTTTCGACTGTGTGCCGTTTACAACCACAGAGAGTTTCTTCAGGCGCTTGTCGGCATAGATCTTGTTGAGGTATTCCAGATCGGAGATCTGCGAATGGTTCACACGGGTTACGAATACCGTGGCGTCGGCAACGCGGTTGAGGGAGAAGGTATCGGAAACCATTCCCACCGGAGCGGAGTCGATTACGATATAGTCGTACTTCTCACGCAGTTTCGCAAACAGTTCGTCCACATGGTCGGAGGCGAGCAGTTCTGAGGGGTTGGGGGGTATGGGCCCTGCCACGATCACATCCATGTTCTCTACCGGTGTGTTACGGCGGATGATGTTGTCTATGTTCATTCCCGGTGTGGAGAGGTACTCGGTAAGGCCCGGTGTGGAAGGTATTCCCATGTAGTTGGCAAGCTGCGGCTTGCGGATGTCCATGCCGACGAGGAGCACACGTTTCCCTTTCAGCAGGGCCAGGGTGGCGGCCAGGTTGATCGAGATGTACGATTTTCCTTCGCCGGAGCGTGCCGAGGTCATGAGCACCACCTTGTCGTCGGCTCCGTTGAGCATGAACAAGAGGTTGGTGCGCAGCAGGCGGAACAGTTCCGACGCGCTGGAGTTTATGCCGTTGCCCACGGCGAGGGCGCCTTCGTTTTTCTCGCGGATCTGGCACATCTCGCCCAGAATGGGTGCGTCGATGATCTTCTCGGCTTCCTCGCGGGTCTCGAACTTGTTGCGGAGCAATTTGCGGAGCCACAGGTAGGCCGGGGGGAGGCATATGCCCATGCAGCATGCAATGAGCATTATCATCATGTTGCCCAGGCCGAGGGGCTTGTTGAGGGTGTATGCCTGGTCCACTATGATACCTTTGGGCACAGCGTTGGCAAGCAGCATCGAGGTCTCCTCGCCGCGCTGCAGGAGGAAGGTGTAGAGGTTCTGTTTTACAAGCTGTTCACGCTTGAGGGTCAGGAACTCGCGTTCCTGTGTGGGGATGCTTCCGAGGTTGGATTCCGCCACGCTCTTGCGTCCCTTGATCTCCTTTACGGAGAGGTCGGCCGATATCTGCGCGCGGTCCACAGAGGTGATTATGTTGGCGCGCATGGCATCAATCTGCTCGCTTATCTTCTTGAGCATGGCATTGTTGGGGTTGGCGCTGCTGAGAAGTTCCAGACGTTTGAGCACCACCTCGTTGTATGTCTCTATGGCCTCGGCCATATCGGGTATGGTGGCGGGCACGAGGGAGTAGGCGTTTTCAGGATTCCTGAGGAAGTCGCCTGTCATCCTTATTATCTCGGCCTGAGTTTCGGCGTTGAGGAGGGCTCTCTCAAGCTCACCTTTCTTCTGGGTGTTGTATGAGAGGTCTACCTGAAGGTCTATTATGTTGTGGTCGCGTTTGTACTTCTCTATTGCGAGCTCCGAGTCATTCAGGCCTTCATTGAGTATAACCAGGCGGTCTGCGATGAACTGGCTGGTTTTTTCTCCCTGAAGGTTTTTCTCGCGTATGCCGCGCATGTTGTAGAGTTTGATCATCTCGTTGAGGATAGCCTCGCCGAGCTGTGTGTTCTTGCAGTCTATGGCAAGCTCTATGGCGTTACTTTTCTTGCTGGCTATGTCGCAGCTCACGTCGAGGGCGAGATCCTCGGCTGCCGCATGGTAGCCCGAGAATGTGATGTTGTCGTTGAGCGGTTCCCCGGCGACGAAATATTTGGTCTTGTCGATCTTGAACTCGCCGTATTCAGTATTGAGCACCACGGGGAGCGGCTGGTCTTTAACGTCGGCTATGATGTCGCGCTTGGCTTTGGCTTTCACCGAGGCAAGGCCCTTGTCGTTGACACGCACCTTGAAGATAATGCCGGTGCTGAGGGTGTCGGGAAGTTCGGGTGCGGTCACCACTTCAAGCGGGGCTTTGGGGTATATGTCGATGCGTTTGAGCAGCCCGCGTTTCACCATGTGTGTCTGGTTGATGCCGAGTTCCTTTACCACGTCGCGCAGAAGCGAGTGTGAGGAGATCACATACACCTCGTCGTCAACGCGTCCTTTGGAGCCGAGAAGGTCGCCCACGGCTCCCATCGCGCTCAGGGGGTTGGTGTCATCCACCTGTATGAGCACATTGGCACGCACGCCGTAGGTGCGCTGCCGCGATTTGCAGAAGAGGAATGCCAGTCCGGCACATACCACCACTGATATCACAAACAGATACCATTTGGACACGTATTGTTTCGCAAGTCCCTTTATATCTATGAAATCGGAGTTCTGATCTTTTGACATGAGTTTACTGGCTTACAGGTTATTTCACGGTAAGGGCTATTACGAGAGAGGCTATCACGGAGGCCGCGCTTACTATGGTGGAGGTCATGGACAGCTTGTAGGAGTTGTCCTGATTGTAGCGCGAGTTGGCCTGGCGGATCTTGTTAGGCTCCACATACACGTAGTCGTTCTGCTGGAGATAAAAATAGGGGGATGAGAGAAGGTCGGAGGAGTTGAGGTTGAGATGCACGAATTTGCGCTCGCCGTTTTCCTCGCGTATGAGCAACACGTTGGAGCGCTCGCCGTAGGGGGTGAGATCGCCGGCGGCCGAGAGCGCGTCAAGGATGCTGAAACGGTTGCGGTTCACTTTTATGGTAGAGGGGGTGAGCACCTCGCCTGCCACCACTACGGTGAAGTTCACAAGCTCAACTTTCACCAGCGGGTCCTTTACTTCAGAGCTGATCTTCTCTGTAAGTTCCTGGCGGAGCTGCTCGGTGGTGAGGCCTGCCACATGGAGGGTGCCGAGCACCGGGAAGTTGATGTCGCCTTTGCTGTCGACCATGAAGGTCTGCTGTGTGGGCTGTGTGGTTATGTCGAGAGCCTCGTTGGTGGCGGGGTTGGAGAGCGGCAGGTTGTAGTGTGCCGATGCAAGCGGCTCGCGTGAGGTGACGGTGATGAACAGTTCGTCGTCGGGCTTAATGGTGGGCATGTAGTCCCCGGCCTTTACGGAGCCTTCCGCCACTGTTGAGATGTCTGTGAAATAGGGCAGGACGGTCTTGGACGTGTTACATGAGGCAAGCATGAACACTCCTATGCAAGCCAGCAATATGGATTTGAATTTCATAAGTCGGAAAAAGCATCAAAAATAATGGTTGGACACGCGGCATAATCGCATATGCTGTAGTTTATCCTGCGTATGATCCGGATCCAACTTTTCGTTTTATTAACGTGCATGGCGGGCGATTATTGCCTCGGTTTTA
Source organism: uncultured Muribaculaceae bacterium (assembly GCA_949742535.1). Classification (GTDB taxonomy): domain Bacteria; phylum Bacteroidota; class Bacteroidia; order Bacteroidales; family Muribaculaceae; genus UBA7173. Next base: position 6,887 of record CATJQX010000106.1, read on the forward strand.
CAAATATAGGCATTTTACTGTAAATCGAAATAAAGTGTGGCTGATTTTTTTAAGGTATTGCCGAAACTGTTTTCAGGCACTTTATGGGGCCGCATGAAAAAAGCCCCGGCTCACGGCGGGGCTTGTCTCTGGTTTACGTAATAAAAAAATCAATCTTTATGTGGTTAGCTATACATGTAATATCTGTCTTTTCCTGTTGTTTTCGTATGCAAATGTAATTCTTTGTTCTTGAATATATGCGGCGTATGCGTAAAAATACCTGAAAATAGGTATCGCTTTCAGCATGCTGGCGGCAACAGCAAGCGATATGATAGCAAAAAGTGGGTATCGTTCTGTCTTGCAACAATCCGATGGGGCCAAGTGTTCTATTTTTGACTGGTTTGGGAGAAAACTGGGCTTTCGGGTATAATTAATTATAAACAGACTTACCGTCATGTTTTTTTAACTACCTTTGCCTGCGGTTTCAATTGTAGTTACGTTAAGGTTTATGAGGGAACGTTTGTTAGGATTTTTATTGCTGTTCTTTATTGCGGGGGGTGTATTTGTTTCCCGGGCACAGATTGTGACTATACCGAGCGAGAGAGTCAATGTCGATTCGCTCAAGCGGGCGTTTGCCGACACGCATTATTATTTCGGCCTTTACAAAGACAATTATTTTATTTTCGGCCCGTCGATCTCGCAGAAGCCAAACCGCGAGAATACCAACATAAAGTTCCAGATCTCAATAGCACAGAAACTCACCAAGAGCACTCTCCCCTGGGGCACTTACCTGTATCTCTATTATACGCAGAAGGTGTTCTGGAATGTGCTGCAGAACTCCATGCCTATGACCGACCTCAATTTCAATCCGGGTGTCGGATTGGCCAAGCCGGTGTTCATAAAGGATCGGTTCATCGGGAAACTGACCCTGCAGCTTGAGCATGAGAGCAATGGTCGAGACGGGGAGGAGTCGCGCTCGTGGAACAAAGTCACCTTCGGAGGCAGTGTGATGGTGGACCCCAATTTTATTGTCTACGGCAAATTCTGGATTCCGATCATTGATGGCGTGAACAACAAGGATATCCTGAAATATTGCGGCATTTTCCAGGTGGGATGGTCGCTCCAGTCCCCCAACCGCAAGTTCTCCACCACTGTGACTATGGTAAAACGGCAGGGATGGAATTTCAACTATAACTGGACACTGGAGTGCGCCTACCGTTTCTCCACCAAATCCAACCAGTATCTGTTCGCACAGCTATACAGCGGATACGGAGAGGGTCTTCTGGCTTACAAGGAGTATCACAACCAGTTCCGTGTGGGTATCGTCATAAAGCCCACTCTCTTTTCAGAGTATTGATAGCATTACCGTCTTTCATGTCATTCATGCGCGCCTGTCATATGCCGAGCATATTGCGCGCTACAGTCCAGGCTATTACCGCCCCGAGGAGCACGTAAAGCGCGCGCGGAGTGGTCAGGCATCTGTATATTTTCCCTATGTGTGTGCTGTAAGGGAGTATCCAGTGCATTCCGCATATTGCGACATATGCCAGAGTGAACGGTATCATGTAATTGTAGCTCCATGCCTCGGTCAAATCTCCTTCAAGCAGGGCATGGAGCGCCCTTTGGCTGCCGCAGCCCGGGCATGACCATCCTGTGATATCCCGGAACAGGCATCGGGGCATCACGCCGGTCAGCTCCACCCCGAGAAGATACAAAGAGACCAGAGCCGCCACCGCCGTAAAGGCGAGGGCGGCTCTTAGCCATATGTTATGCGGGGGCTTTCTCACGTCGGTGTTCAGAACGCGCCCATGAAAGCCATCTGGAACGGCCAACTTACGGCGCCGAGTGTGATGGCAAGGATTATGCACCACTGCGCCCACTCGCTGTAGCGGCGCGCCTTTGCGATGTCGCCCTTGTAATATGCGCTTTTGGTCATGGACGAGAAGATAATCGCGGGTATTCCGGCTATGGTGCAGCACAGGAGTGTGGCGATTACGCTCCATGCTATGTATGCCGGGGGACACGGCTCTTCGGGAGCGGTGGCCGCGGGGGAGGCGGGAGTGTAGGGTGCCTGTTGCGGGGTGTATGCGGGGTATGGCTCATATGATGGCTGCGCCGGTTGCGCGTTGCCATACGGGGCTTCCTCCTGCGGGCGGTTGTCCCGCGGTTCCTCAGGCTGCGGCCGGGGCTGCGTGTTGTCGCGCATGGCCATAAGCTCGGCCAGCTCGCGGATCTCTCCGGCAGGGGTCCATTCCGGCAGCCCCTCGCACCATACGAGGGTGTCTCTTCTGAGACCTGCGTTCACAAGTTGGTCGGCGCTGTAAGGTCCCGCATGCCGCTTGTCTACGATTATCCAGTATTCCATTTGTCAGAAATATTTTGTCTCCGTGCCCCAGATGGCCGATAGAAGGTTGTTGGCCAGACCGCTCGCACCGATGCGGAAATATTCGTTGGTGAGCCATTGCTCTCCCAGGATCTCCTTCACGATGCAGTAGTAGCTCACCGCGTCTTCGGCTGTGCGCACTCCGCCGGCGGGCTTGAAGCCTACCATGCGGCCGGTCTTTTCGTAATATTCCTTGATGCAGGAACACATCACGTAAGCGGCTTCCAGGCTTGCGCCGGGATATTCCTTGCCGGTGGAAGTCTTGATGAAGTCGGCTCCGCTGTACATGGAGAGCACCGATGCCGCCTTGATGTTTTCGGCTGTCTTGAGCGCTCCGGTCTCGAGGATCACTTTCAGACGGGCGTCGCGGCAGGAGTGTTTCAGCTCTGAGATCTCGTCGCACACCTCCTCATAGTCGCCGTCAAGGAAGTTGCCGAGGTTGAGCACGATGTCGATTTCGTCGGCACCGCCTTCCACCGCCAGTGCGGTCTCGGCCACCTTTACCTCGATGAATGACTGCGACGAGGGGAAGCAGCCTGCTACACAGGCTATCTCAACATCGCTCACCTCGAGCACCGAGCGCACTACCTGCGCGAAATTGGGGTATACGCAGATGGCGGCCACATTCTTCATTTCGGGGTGCTCGTTGTCGAAATCGTTCACTCTTTCGGTGAAGTCGGCCACGCTGCGGGGGGAGTCTACCGAGCGGAGAGTGGTGAGGTCTATGCAGTTGAAAAGGAATTTGTAGACCTCTTCGTTCATGTTTTCGGAAAGATGTTCCGAGATTATCTTCTCGGTGGCGGCTTTCACAGCTGCGTCGTCGGCGAGCACCTGCGAGTCTTTCACTGCCTGATGATATTTGTCGAGTTCCATAATTCTTTAGTTTAGAAGTAAGAAGCCAGAGCATTAGAAGTCAAGCAAGAATAGAAATAAGAAATTGAGAAATTGAGAAATTTTGATTCCTCTTATATTTCTGATTCCTCTGATTTTAAATGATTGCTCTGATTTCAAAATCAAATTTTGTCGACTTCCAGATCGGCGTTCACGATTTCGTGCCAGGGCAGACCCTGCACTGAGAGCTGTTCCATGAAGGGATCGGGATCAAACTCTTCAACGTTGTGTACACCTTTTTTGTTCCATTTTCCGGTGAGGAACATCATGGCGCCGATCATGGCGGGCACACCGGTGGTGTAGCTTACTGCCTGCATGCCGGTTTCCTTGTATGCCTCCTCGTGCGAGCAGTTGTTGTAGATGTAGTAGGTGAGGTCCTCGCCGTTCTTCCCCTTTCCGGCTATGCGGCAGCCGATGGAGGTCTCGCCGGTATAGTTCTCGCCGAGGTCCTGGGGGTCAGGAAGCACGGCTTTGAGGAACTGCAGCGGCACTATCTTCTGGCCGTTGTATTCGATCTCGTCGATGCGTGCCATCCCTATGTCCTGGATCACACGCAGATGGGTAAGGTATTCCTGGCCGAAGGTCATCCAGAAACGGGCGCGCTTGATGGTGGGGAAGTTCTGCACCAGGCTCTCCAGTTCCTCGTGGTAGAGGAGGTAGCTGTCGCGCGGGCCTATGTTGGGATAGTTCAGCGGGGCATGTATCTCCAGGGGCTTGGTGGTCACCCATTCGCCGTTGAGCCAGTAGCGGCCGTTCTGTGTGATCTCGCGGATGTTGATCTCAGGATTGAAGTTGGTGGCGAAAGCCTTGCCGTGGTTACCGGCGTTGCAGTCCACGATATCCAGTGTCTCCATGGCCGAGAAATAGTGCTTGGCGGCATAGGCTGTGAACACACCCGACACTCCGGGGTCGAATCCGCATCCGAGGATGGCGGTGAGGCCTGCCTTCTCGAAACGCTCGCGGTATGCCCACTGCCAGGAGTATTCGAAGTGTGCCACATCGCGCGGCTCGTAGTTGGCCGTGTCGAGATAGTTGACGCCGCACTCCAGGCAGGCGTCCATGATGGTGAGGTCCTGATAGGGGAGCGCCACGTTTATTACCATTTCCGGTTTATGGCGGCGGAAAAGCTCGCAGAGTTGCTCCACGCTGTCGGCATCCACGCTGTCGGTGCT
>CATJQX010000107.1 GCA_949742535.1 uncultured Muribaculaceae bacterium
CACCCTCAGGCTCCTACCATCTGGAACCATTCTGACAGCATCCTCGCCATCCGGGCAGAAACAAGGTGGTGTGTCAAAAATCGCGATTTTTGACACACCACCTATCGCGGATGATAACTCCGCTATTTGATGTAGTGTTTATTTATGTTGGTACAAATGGTCAGTCACCCATAGTGCGCAGGAGTTCGTCGTTGTCGTTGGTACGTTCCATCCTGTCTTTGATGAATTCCATGGCTTCGATGGAGTTGCGGTCGGAGAGGAAACGGCGCAGAATCCACATGCGGTTGAGTGTTTCAGGACGCAGGAGCAGGTCGTCGCGGCGGGTAGAGGAAGCCATTATGTCTACAGCCGGGAAGATGCGTTTGTTGGAAAGTTTGCGGTCAAGCTGCAGCTCCATATTGCCGGTACCCTTGAATTCCTCGAAAATCACCTCATCCATTTTTGATGATGTTTCTGTGAGCGCTGTAGCAATGATGGTGAGCGATCCGCCACCTTCTATGTTACGTGCGGCTCCGAAGAAACGTTTCGGCTTCTGAAGCGCATTGGCATCCACACCGCCTGACAGTATTTTGCCTGATGCCGGCTGTGCTGTGTTGTATGCTCGCGCGAGGCGTGTGATGGAGTCAAGCAGGATCACCACATCGTGTCCGCATTCCACCATGCGTTTTGCTTTCTCCAGCACGATACCTGCTATTTTGACATGGCGGTCGGCAGGCTCGTCGAAAGTGGATGCTATCACTTCCGCGTTCACGCTGCGGCTCATGTCTGTAACTTCTTCGGGGCGTTCATCAATGAGCAGTATCATGATGTATACCTCCGGATGGTTTTCCGCGATGGCGTTTGCGATGTCTTTCAGAAGGATTGTCTTACCTGTTTTGGGGGGAGCCACAATGAGTGCGCGCTGGCCTTTGCCGATCGGGGCGAACATATCGACCACACGTGTCGACAGGTTGTTGGATTTGCCGCCGCAAAGATTGAATTTCTCTTCAGGGAAAAGGGGAGTGAGATGCTCGAATGGCACTCGGTCGCGGATGAATTCCGGCTGACGGCCGTTGACGCTCAGCGCACGGTCCATCGGGAAGTATTTCTCTCCTTCACGCGGGGGATTTATGCTGCATTCCACCACATCTCCGGTTTTGAGACCGTACTGTTTTATCTGTGCCTGGGTCACATATACGTCGTCGGGAGAGGTGAGGTAATTATAGTCGCTCGAGCGGAGGAATCCGTATCCTTCAGGAGTGATCTCAAGCACTCCTTCGGAATGCAGCAGTCCGGTAAAGCTATATGCGGGAGCTTTGGGCTGCATCTGCTGTTTCATCTGCTGAGCCTTCTTTTTAGCCTTTTTACCTTTGGGCTCGGGCTGCTGGGCATCGGCAGATGGCTCGCGTATGATGATCGGTGCGGGAGTATATGGCGCCTGTTCGCGGTCGCGTTGTGAGCGCGGGGTGAAACTTTTTCCGGCTGCGTGCGGGAAGAATGCCCCGAATGATTCATCTACTTTGCGTCCGAATACGCGCGGCCCGTTGTTGGGGCGCTGTTCGGCGCCATTGTTGCTGCTCTGGGCGTTCTGTGGAGTGAAGACTTTGGGGGTTGCGTTCTGCGGCTGTCCGTTGTCTGTCTCCTGCAGGGATTGCTGGCCGGCGGCAATGTTGTCTTTGTTGTCTGTGGAAATAGGGTTGTCCTGCGGTGTCTGGAGCAATGCTATGGGCTCGGATGTTTCCGGAGATGCTACGGTATCATTCTTTGCAGCAGGCTCTTCTGCCGCAGATGTTTCCTGGACAGGTTTGTTTTCCATTTCAGGCAACTGCTGGTCGGCGGGTCTGTTCTTGGGTTTCCTCCCTCTCTTTTTGGGAGATGCCGCCTGTGTGCCGTCTTCGCTTGCAGCCGCCGGAGTGTTTTCTCCGGTGCTTTTATTACCTGTTGATTCCGGAGCGTTCTGGGGAGTGTCAGGTTTGTTGTCGGGAGCTGGGTTGCGTGGTTTGCGACCGCGCTTTTTCGCTGTCTCCTGAGACGCGGCGGCAGCCTGTTGCGCTGGTTGCGTGTTGTCGGAAGTGTTTTCCACCGTTTCTTTTTCTGTGGCGGCCTGAGACTGGTTTTTTGGTTTGCGACCACGACGGCGTGGCGTCTCTTCCGTGTCAGTTGCGGCGTAGTTTATAGCTTGTTGGTCAAGAATTTTATAAATCAATTCTTCCCGTTTCGCAGGATTCGCTTTGTTGATGCCTAATTCTGTAGCAACTGTTTTCAGTTGCTCGTCAGACATGTCATATAATTCCGTGATTGTGAACATAGATTTATGTGTAACGGATAAATTTTGAAATGAAAGGGCATACGCACAGAACGCACTCCCTTGCACACAATGATTCTCTTCTGATTTAATTCGGGTCGATATAATGTGACGGCGTAGGGATTTTATGGGAGAGTGGGCCATCAAACTTGTCTGGTGCCTCTTGAGGCATTAGAGCCGGTGTTTGATTGACTTTTTATTTGCCAGTGGGAACGTCGGATTTCCTTTCCGTGCCGATTTTGTGAAAACACAGTAGGTGCTATATTAATCAGACTGGCAGACACTTTGCTAAAAGATGCCTTAAAAAAGTTCTTTAGGGAAAGTTCCGCGTCCCGACGGCCGGACGCTTAAGTTGAAAACGCTGCAAAATTAATCGTTTCCATTAAATAAAACAAGAATTGCCGCAAAAAGTTTTTGAAAATGTGGAAAACAATCCTGCTTTTCCAAACAAACGGCTCTTTGTCGTGGGAAGCTGGCTGTCAAGATGCATCGGCTATTCTTTTCGCCAAATATTATGTGTATATTTGGCTCACATAATTGGCTTCGCCACCGCGAACCGCCCTGCGGGCGACTTTCGCTATTATGTTTCGCCGAATATTTGTTATATTTGCAGTCATTAAAAAGCAGTAGACGATGTTACAATTTATAACTACAGTATCTTCCCGCTTCTCTGTTTTGGAAGAAGTACAGATGGTTCTTGAAGGAGGATGCCGCTGGATTCAGCTTGCACAGAGCGGATTCGCGGGTGATGAAAGCGCCATACGTGATGTGGCGATGGAGATCGTGCCTATGTGCCAGGAAAAAGAGGCATTCTTTATTATAGAGGATGATCTTGATCTGGTGGAGGAGATGAAGGTGCACGGGCTTTTCATGCACGACAATTCGCGGGCAAGCGTCATGGCGGCGCGTGAACGTCTCGGGGCGAATGCTGTGATCGGTGTCTGGGCGCATTCATATGACGAGATTAAGAATCTTGCCGGCCTTGATGTGGATTATGTGACGGTGCCATCCCCAGAGAAATCAGATGACCGTGATACATTTTATAAAGATTTGGCACAAAAAATTATAGCAGACAACATAGGGTTCCATATAGTGGCTGCCGGTGAATTTGCTTCTGAAAGCCTTGTGGAGCTTTTCAAGGCCGGGGTCGCCGGTGTGGCGATGTCTGGTGAGCTGGTCGGGCAGGATAATCCTGTGGCGGCAACTGTCGCAGTGCTTGATGAACTCGGAAAGGCGCGTGCGGCGGCGGATGCACCGGTGTAAAAATCTTTATAAAGACATAGAATGGAAAGACAGATAAAGTTCGTAGGTATCATACCTGCCCGATATGCATCCACGAGATTTCCCGGCAAACCGTTGGCGATGCTCGGGGAGATGCCGATGATAGAGCGTGTGTACCGCAGGGTTTCGGCAGTGTTGCCCGAGGTTTGGGTTGCTACAGATGACAGCAGGATAGAGACGGCTGTGAAATCTTTTGGTGGAAATGTGGTGATGACCTCTCCCGATCACCGTAGCGGTACCGACCGTTGCCGTGAAGCATACGAATTGTGCGGGAGCGATGCCGATGTGATTATCAATATCCAGGGTGACGAACCATTCATAGATCCGTCGCAACTGAGGCAGATCATGGACTGTTTCGCTGACGATGCGACACAGATCGCGACGCTCGTGCGTCCCTTTCCTGCTGATGGAGGCTATGAGGCTCTCGAAAATCCCAATTCACCTAAAGTAGCGGTGGATGCCAATGGGTTCGCGATGCTTTTCAGCAGATCTGTGATTCCGTATCTCCGTGGCGTGGAGCGGGAGCTGTGGCCGTCGCATATGCAGTATTATACCCATATCGGCATGTATGCCTATAGGGCTGATGTGCTCGGACGCATAACAGCATTGCCGCAGTCGTCGCTTGAGATAGCGGAGTCGCTCGAACAGTTGCGCTGGCTCCAGAACGGCTACCGTATAAAGGTTGCGGTAAGCGATTGCAAGACTATCGGGATAGATACTCCGGCAGATCTCGCGGCCGCTTTGGATTACTTAAAAACACTCTCCTGATATATCGTTGCTTATGGAACCGGACCGGATCAATGCACCGGAAATAAGGCAGATCGAAGCGAAACAGTTGCCTGAAGTTACAAGAACATTGCTTTCAAACGGTGTGGAGCTTGTGCTGCTTGACAGTGGTGTGCAGCCAGTGAACCGCATCACATTCTGTTGGGATGCGGGGAGTGTTGACGTTGAAGATTGCGCGGCATACAACCTGATGTGCCAGATGCTTACAGAGGGTACCGATAGTCGTGGCGGGGCAGAGATTTCAGATATCTTCGAGACTTGCGGCGCATGGGTAAATGTGGATGCCGGACAGCATGCCACACTATTCAACATCTATATGCTGAACCATACGGCCGATGAGATATTGCCGGTTGTAGGGGAGATAATAGAGCGCGCGTCATTTCCTGATGAAACGCTTGCCCCTCTGAAAGAGAAACGGGCATCCGCCGCGGAACTGTCTTTAAAAAAGGTGAAGACGCTCGCGCAGATTGGCTCCAATATACTGGCTTTCGGTGAGAATCATCCGAGAAGCAGATTCGTCAACGGAGAGGAATACCGGAAGGTGACGCGTGACGATGTGGCAATGATGTACCGTAGGTTAATAAAAGGGAGAGTGCCGAAGGTCTATGTCTGCGGTATGATCGGTGAGGAACTTCTTGACAAGATCAAGCGCATGGTGTGTGGCATACATTTCGACTGCAACGGAATTACACGCCGTATTCTGCCACCAGATCCTGCTCCTTCTGAAGCCGTCCGGCATGTGCAGCTGGAAGGATCCCTGCAGACAGCATTGCGAGTGACAATACCGGCGATCCCTATGGAACATCCCGATTATCATCTGCTGAAGGTGACGGTTTTTGCCCTGGGGGGATATTTCGGCAGCAGACTCATGAGTGTGATAAGGGAGGAGAAAGGATACACTTATGGAATTTCAGCCGTGTTGTCATCATATGTTGAAGGGTCGTTCATCAACATAGCGTGCGAGTCCGACAACCGGTATCTCGAAGATGTCAAGCGTGAAATACGCAATGAGATAGAGCGTCTCGCGACTAATCCGCCCGATGATGAGGAGCTGGGAATAATACGCAATACCATGATGAGCCAGATCGCAAATATGTTTGACTCTCCGTTCTCAATAATGGACCATTGGATTTTCATTGACAGTTTCGGGCCGGAGGCTAACAATACGGCCGAACGCATGAAACTGCTTCATACCATAACGCCGGAACAGATAGCCGCCACCGCCAGGAAGTACATTGCTGGCGCATCCTGGCTTGTGGCTTCGGCAGGCGGATGACGGATAAGCAGGGGTATGCCATCCTGTCAGAATGTCGCTGAAAATGAGATTCCGAGCGATGGGGAATATCCGGGAGCCGGATTCGGTATGAGCAGTGGCTGCGACTGGAGGCATCCCGGTCCTATGGTGCGGCATGTGCCGGGGCTTAGCCACCCGATCACTTCATTTACCGGATCCAGGAAAAATGCGAGTATGTGTCCGATATAGGGGGATCCTAAAATTTCATAATTCCGGTCGACTATCAGGCGCTTAAGGCGATAAAATCCTTCGCCGATCACACTGCCTACGAGAGGCGTGACGAAAAGATCCTGATATGACGGTCTTTCCATACATGCCTCAATGCCGAATTCCCATCCGACTGTGGAAATCAAGGCGCTGTAGAGCATCGACTGCCAGAAATTGAATCCGCAGGTGCGGGCGCACATGAAATACGCGGCTCCCGCATAAGGATGGAGCACCCAGTTGAACATGAACTTGTCGTGATCCCATTCCGGACCTTTTTTGAAAATATTACGGAACCATCTTTTATAGAACGGCACGCCAGTGATGTCGGCACGGTTCCATGCCGTGGCATCCTCAGGGAGGCATTCAAGCACGAACAGTGTGGCTATATAGGCGCCGGTCACCACGGAAGTGTTTATCCACATGCCGTGCCACCAGGGGTCGCTCCCGGTCCATGACAGCGGCTGGGAATAAATGGAGCGCGGGCGTCCTTCTATAATGGCGATAGTGTCGCGGGAACTGTATGGCGCGTCAACTCCCAATTTTGGCGCTTCCGGTGGGTCATAAGACTCTTCTTGCGCGATCTCTTCTGGAGTGTTTGTGTCGATAATGCTTGTGGCAGGCTCATTTTCTATAATAAGCGGTGAAATAGAGTCAGCTTGCGCCTCCTGTGTCGCAATTTCGGGCGATACGCCCACTATAGAGTCCGATGGTTCCCCAGCATGTGACACTCCGCCACATACGGAAAGTAATACCAGTGTAAAACAGCCTGGTATGATGCTTCTGATATAGTCAATATGGGTATTCATCTGTTGAAACGTTAATTATTTACATTATTAACAAAACAACAAGCATCTTTGATTTTGTAGGTTACATTAAATATTCGTAGCTTTGTTCATGATTACGGTGGCGCAGGTGTTTTTTATGTATTTAAGGTGAAATATGTCAGTCAGTTCATTTATAAGCAATCGTCTTTCGCTCAGGGATGGCAGGAACCGGAAATTCTCGCCGGCCATAATCGTGGCCATTGCGGGAGTTGCCATGGCTTTTTTCGTGATGATGCTTTCAATAGCTGTCGTCGGAGGCTTCAAAAGCGAGATAACCCGTAAGATCATGGGATTCGACGCCCAGATAAGCATCATGCCGTTGCAGGCTTTTTATGGTTCCGATAATAAAGGCATGACATATGAGGAGGGTATTAAACAGGCGGTGGAGGATGCGGGAGCACGCTGTGGTATAGACAACGGTCTGTCTGTGGCATTGTCGGTGTCAGAGACAGGAATGCTGAAGACTGCCGATAATTTTCAGGGATTGGAATTCAGGGCGTTCGGAGAGGTGCTTGATGACGCTTTTATGAAATCTGTATTGAAGGAAGGCAGACTGGTGGCCGATTCTGTGCCGAACGGCATTGTGATATCTCAGAAAACAGCTGCTCGCCTCGGCCTTTCCCTTGATGATAAAGTAGACGCATATTTTACCAAGGATGGTATCGTCAGGCCACGTCGTTTCCAGGTTTCAGGTATTTATTCAAGCGGTTTCGGGGATTATGACGAGGCGATAGTTTTTGCTCCTTATGTCACGATAGCGAAACTGCACGGGTTTGATGCCGGTAGGGGAGACCGTCTGGAGATAAGCGGTCTTGGTGTGGGCGCGATCGCGCCGTTTGCCCATGAACTTCAGAGTGCGCTGATGGATGCTTATGGCGATGGCCGTATATCAGAGGCGATGGCTGTAAACAGCGTGCTGACTACTGGAGCCGCATATTTCAACTGGCTTGCATTGCTTGACACGAATGTGGTGGTAATTTTGATTCTGATGGGTTGTGTGAGCGGTTTTATGCTGATAACCTGCGTGATAATCCTCATATTGCAACGGGTCAGGATGGTTGGCATCCTGAAATCGGTAGGCGCATGCGACAGCCAGATAAGGGGGATCTTCATGCGGCTTGGAGCAAGGGTCATATTCTCCGGTCTGGCAATCGGTAATGTGCTCGGCCTGCTCGTGATCTGGATCCAGGCTCGTTGGCATCTGCTGCCGCTTGATCCGGAGTCGTATTATCTCACATCTGTGCCGGTCGAATTCAACTTATGGAGCTGGCTCGCATTGAATGCGGGTATAATTGTGCTGTCATATGCCCTTATGCTTCTGCCGGCCGGCATGATAAGCCGTCTGTCGCCTGTAAAGATTCTTCGATTCGAGTGATGCGGCAGTAATATCACCTGCGGCTGCGGGTGTTTTTTTAACCTTTGCCAGTATTGCGTCAGACTTTTTGGCTATATTTTTGTTATAAGATCAAGAGACTCCTGCTCAGGTCTTTCGGCGATTGATGTCAGGGGCGGTTCTCTTGACGTCCGTTTAAAAATTTTTAAATGAACGCTAATAAAAAAATAATTATCTTTGCATCTTGAAAAAAAGTTCCTGAGCCGCATGCAGGTTAGTTTACAATGATTGTCAGGGACTGAAAAATTATTTATCACGAATGTCAGAAACAGCAGTAAAAAATACAGAGACCACGACACGGGAGGCTGCAGCATCTCCCCGTTCGCTTATAGTAGAAGCAATACAGAATAAGAAAGGAAAGGGGATCACTATAATGGATCTTAGCCGTATAGAGTCTGCCCCGGCACACGAGTTTATAATATGCGAGGGACGCACACCTCAGCAAGTGGCTGCGATTGCAGACAACGTGCGTGAGGAGCTTCTTGAGAAAGCCCATATAAAGCCGTATAATTACGACGGTTACCGCAATGCGAGCTGGGTCGTGATCGATTATGGCTCAACGCTTGTACATGTGTTTGTTCCCGAGCAACGCAACCTGTATAATCTGGAAGAGCTTTGGAGCGATTCACTGATAGCCGAGATACCCGATCTTGACTGAGCGGCATGTCTCAATGAGGGGTCTTTCAGGATTCATATACATCATCACATCATATCCCAGAATTTCAATCAGACATGGCAGATATAAAACCGCCTACCGGCAATAAAAAACGTCCTCAGATCAAATTCAGCATGTACTGGATGTATGCGTTCATACTTCTGGTTCTTTTCGGCATGTTCTATCTTGATGACGATTCGGTAAGGAAAAAAGTGACATATTCTGAGTTTGAGAATTATATCACCGATTCTGTTACAGCCCGTAATCACGGCATAACCAAGATTATAGTGGACAAGCGCAAAGGGGAGGCGGAGGCGCAACTTTCTGACTCGCTTGCAGGCACGATTTTCCATAAAAGCCAGTATCGGGAAGGAATGCCGGCATTTGTGTATACAACCCTGCCTTCTACAGACGAGTTTGCCAGAAAAATCGATCTGTGGAAACAGTCGGGCATATACACAGGTCCGGTGGATTACGACGAGGGTAGCGATCTCTCCTCGTTCTTATGGACTTTCGGGCCGATCATATTGCTTATCGCCTTCTGGTTCATAATAATGCGCCGCATGACGAACCGCGACGGCGGTGCCGGCGGAGTTTTCAGCGTAGGCAAATCAAAGGCCCAGGTTTTTGACAAGGACAATGCCATAAAAGTCACTTTCCAGGATGTCGCAGGCTTGTCCGAAGCAAAAACCGAGATTGAGGAAATCGTGGAATTCCTCAAGAATCCGCAGCGTTACACCAATCTTGGCGGAAAGATTCCCAAAGGCGCCCTCCTTGTGGGGCCTCCGGGAACAGGTAAGACATTGCTTGCCAAGGCTGTGGCGGGAGAGGCTAATGTGCCTTTCTTCTCAATGTCGGGTTCAGATTTCGTGGAAATGTTTGTCGGAGTGGGTGCCTCCCGTGTCCGTGATCTTTTCCAGAAGGCCAAAGAGAAAGCTCCGTGTATTGTCTTTATCGATGAAATCGACGCTGTGGGACGTGCACGCGGCAAGAATCCCAACATGGGATCCAATGACGAGCGTGAGAATACCCTAAACCAGCTTCTTACCGAGATGGACGGTTTCGGAACCAATAGCGGTGTGATCATTCTGGCGGCAACCAACCGTGCCGACATACTTGACAAAGCGCTTTTGCGAGCCGGCCGTTTCGACCGTCAGATATATGTGGAGCTTCCGGAACTGAACGACCGTGTGGAGATCTTCAAAGTTCATCTGAAGAATGTGAAAATTGATGACTCCGTTGATGTGGATCTTCTTGCCCGCCAGACACCGGGATTTTCCGGAGCCGATATTGCGAATGTCTGCAACGAGGCTGCGCTGATCGCGGCGCGTCATAACAAGACTGTCGTTCAGCGCCAGGATTTCATAGATGCCGTGGACCGCATAATCGGCGGCCTTGAGAAACGTTCTAAAATCACCACAGCCGAGGAGAAAAAGGCCATTGCCTGCCATGAGGCGGGGCATGCCACAGTATCCTGGAATCTCCGTTATGCAAATCCGCTGATCAAAGTGACGATAGTGCCCCGTGGAAAAGCATTGGGAGCCGCGTGGTATCTTCCGGAGGAGAGGCAGATAACTCCTGCTCAGGCTCTCCTTGACGAGATGTGTGCCACACTTGGCGGCCGGGCTGCCGAAGAATTGTTCCTGGGACGAATCTCCACCGGTGCGGCGAACGACCTGGAGAGAGTTACCAAGCAGGCCTACGCTATGGTCACATATTACGGAATGAGCGAAAAGCTGCCCAACCTGTCATATTATGACTCCACCGGACAGGCTTATGGTTTCTCCAAACCATACAGCGAGGACCGTTCGCGCATGATTGACGAAGAGGTATCGCGCATTATCAACGAGCAGTATGAGCGTGCCAAAGATCTTCTGCGCACGTATGCGAAAGAACATAATACTCTTGCCGATGTGCTGTATAACCGCGAGGTGATCTTTACCGAAGATGTGGAGCGTATTTTCGGCAAGCGTAAGTGGGTGTCGCGCACCGACGAGATCCTGAAAGCGCAGCAGGAAGCTGAAAAGCAGGAAGCCGCCGCACGCGCGTCCCGTCCGGAAGCTGCCGCTTCAGACCTCTCTGCCGGTGTGGTGGATGTGGCTGCCGTTGATGTGACGCCCCCTCCAAGCATGCCTCCTATTCCCGGTGATACAGGGAAGAAAGAGGGCAACGGCGAGGATGCCACGGGCAGTGCAGAAGAACCGCATGCAGGGAAAGATAAATAATTGTTTTTTTCAGAATTTCAGAGGGTGTAAATGCATCAGACGGTCAAATTAGGGTCAGATACCCCCATGCGGAAAATCATTGCGGCTGATCCCTCGCTGCTTATGGTAATGGCGCGTTTCAACATACCTTTGGGGTTCGGAGATAAGACCGTGGCAGAGGTGTGCGGTGAGCGTGGCATTGACCTGCCCACGTTTCTCAATACGATCAGATTTATGTCCGGAGAGCATTACAGTTATGAGGACATACATCTCGGGCAGTTCATGGATTATCTGAAAAATGCCCACAATTATTTTCTCGCGTTCATATTGCCTATGATCAGGCGTAAGCTGATAGAGGCGATTGACTGTTCGGCTACGGATGGTCTCGGGATTCTGATCCTTCGTTTTTACGACGAATATGTAACAGAAGTGCGTAAACATATGGAAATTGAGAATGCGAAAGTGTTTCCATATGTGGAGCGGCTCATGAAAGGGGAGCGTACACGTGACTTCTCCATCGAGCGTTTCGCTTCGCACCATGTACACATTGACTCGAAGCTTAAAGAATTGAAAGATATCATCGTTCAGTATTATCCCGGTGCCGGCAACGATCTCTTGAATTCAGCTCTGTTTGATATCATAACCTGCGAGCATGATCTGCGGCTTCATTGTCAGGCTGAAGACATTCTGTTCGTGCCGGCAGTAAAGGCGCTTGAACGGAAAACAGCGACGGACAGCTCGAAGACATTGGCCGATGATGGCGCATCAGTATCTGCCGGGGGGGATTCGGGCAAATCTTCAGGGCTTTCAGAACGTGAGCGAGAGATAGTGTGCCTTGTAGCAAAAGGGTTGAGCAACAAGGAAATCGCGGCACAGTTATACCTCTCTGTGCATACTGTGACAACCCACCGGCGCAATATAAGCGCCAAGTTGCAGATCCATTCAGCCGCAGGACTTGCGATTTTTGCCATTGTCAACGGACTGATATCTCCTGATGAAATCAGTATATGCTGATTTGGATGCATAAATATGTTCTTTAACACATATGGGTCTGCCTTAATGTTTTTTAGCTGATAATATATGTAAATCAGAATTTTTTATATTACTTTTGTGAGTAAAGTTACTTATCATATATTAATTTAGCGGTTGCAACCTTTCTCCCTTTATATACCGTCTGATTTATAGATAAGCAAGTCATGGAAACTATTGTGCATATGAAATCATTCTGCGTGCCGTATTTCCGCCGTGGTTTTCGGCGATAATATAAAATGGTTTGTATGACTTACTTAAGTAAAAAGTTTCTATCACTATTTTAATATAAGCAATATGAAAATTTGTCCTTATTGCGGGGGAGTGGCAAACGATAATGCTACATCCTGCCCGAATTGCAATCGTCCGTTGGCTCCCGTACAGGGCGGCGGCGCATATGGCAATGGACATTCCGGCCAATCAAACACACAGGCAGGTGGCGCCTATGATTACTCAAATGGGTACAATCAGAACCAGGGCAATCAGAACTACGGGAATCATAACCATAATGACTATTACAGTTCCCAGCAGAACTATTACGGTCAGCAGCAGGGGCATCCATATGGCGATCCTTACGGCGACAGAAACAATCCTTTCGACGAAGGGCCTGAAGGGAAAAGCCGTGGAGTGGCAGCTCTCCTTGCCATAATCCTGGGCGGTCTTGGGGTGCATTATTTTTATCTCGGCAAGGTCGGGGCCGGTCTGCTTACCATCCTTCTTACTTTTGTGACGTGCGGTTTGTGGCAGGTACTTACCTTGATTCAGGGTATCTTGATGTTCTGTATGACAAACGAGGAATTCCGCCGGAAATATGTGCTCAATCCGGCATTCTTCCCTCTGTTCTGATATGTGACTAAAAAAAATTTCAGGATGGAGGATATCACAGAATTGTTTATCGAGATATTGACACAGGCCGGCAGTACCGATATGGCGGAAGCCGAGTTCAAGAAAATGATCGGTTCTGATGATGAACTTCATAAGCAGTACCGCGAATGGTGTCATGAGAACGGCAGCAGCGAGCGTATGGGATTTCTTGATTTTTGCGAGGAGTACATCAGCGGACGCGAGGAGGCCTGGGACAGTCTAAACGATTATGACGAATGAAACAAAACGCGATTGACAGCTCTTCAATCAGGGTACCGGCTGAGTGGGAGGCTTATGATACCGTAATGGTGGCATGGCCTCACGGCGATACCGACTGGGCGCCGATGCTTGAGGAGGTGGAGAAATGTTATGTAAATATAGTGCGCGAGATAGAGGCGGCAGGGTTGCGTGCGCTTATTGTGACGCCGGAACCGAAGCATGTGGCTGACTGTCTCGGAAATATTCCGGCAGACAGTATTATTCTGTTTGAATGCCAGACCAATGACACATGGACACGTGACTATGGTGTCATTTCGGCGTATGACGGAAACGGAATGCCATTGGCGATTGATTTCCGTTTCGACGGATGGGGGCTTAAGTTCGCATCGAATCAGGATAATCTTGTGACCCTCCGGATGCTGGAAAAAGGGCTGCTTACGCGGAATTATGTGAGTCGCCTTGACTACACGTTCGAGGGGGGCTCTATGGAGATGGATGGCGCGGGAACAATGCTTAGCACCTCGCATTGCCTTCAGTCGCTCAACAGAAACGGATACCGCAGCGCCCGGCAGCTCGAAGAGTATTTCAGACAGTCGCTTGGCATAGACCGGCTTCTGCTGCTTGAGCACGGACATCTTGAGGGAGACGATACTGACAGCCATATAGACACTCTTGCACGTTTTGCTCCGGGCGACACGATCCTTTATGTCAAATGTTACAATCAGGCAGATCCCCATTACGAGGAATTGCGTCTGATGGAGGAGGAACTGGCGTCATTAAGGACAATGGATGGAAATCCATACAATATGATCGGTCTTCCTCTGCCTGATGCAATATATGATGAGGATGGTGACAGGCTTCCCGCCACATATGCCAACTTCCTGGTTACGCCTTCCAGGGTGCTTATGCCGACATACGCACAGCCGGACAATGATCTGCTTGCAAAGCAGATGCTCCAGATTGCGTTTCCCGACAGGGAGATCGTGGGGATAGACTGCAATGCCCTGATCCGTCAGCACGGTTCGCTGCATTGCGCTACGATGCAGTTGCCGAAGGGTATTCTCAGAGTGTAAAAGAGACAGTAGTAACAGATGGATAGAATTCTTAAAGTAGGAATAATACAGCAGGCCAATGGCGCCGATACCGGCGAGAACAGGAAGCGCCTTGCCGAGAAGATAAAAAAACTTGCGTCCGAGGGCGCCGAACTGGTAGTGAATCAGGAATTACACGATTCATTGTATTTCTGTCAGACAGAAAATGTGGATCTGTGCGGTCTTGCAGTAGCGATACCCTCGGAGACGACTGAATTTTATGCCGCTCTTGCCAAAGAAGCGGGGGTGGTGCTAGTGACTTCACTGTTTGAAAGGCGTGCGCCGGGACTTTACCACAACACTGCCGTTGTGTTTGAGAAAGACGGCACTATGGCCGGTAAGTATCGCAAGATGCATATTCCGGATGATCCGGCATATTATGAAAAATTTTATTTCACTCCCGGTGATCTCGGTTTCGAGCCGATACAGACATCTGTGGGTAAGCTCGGTGTGCTTGTATGTTGGGACCAGTGGTATCCCGAAGCTGCCCGTCTTATGGCCTTGAAGGGAGCTGAAATTCTCATATATCCCACGGCGATAGGCTGGGAATCATCTGACACTTCTGAGGAAAAGGAGCGTCAGCGTCAGGCATGGATTACGGTACAGAGAGGACATGCTATAGCCAACGGACTCCCTGTAGTTGCCGTGAACCGTGTGGGGCATGAGGCTGATCCATCGGGATGTACGAACGGCATTACCTTCTGGGGCAATTCGTTTGTAGCCGGTCCGCAGGGTGAGTTTGTGTTTGAAGCGCCTGATGACTGCGAGACTGAGGCAGTGATCGATGTAGACATGACCCGTTCGGAGCAGGTGCGCCGGTGGTGGCCTTTCCTGCGTGACCGCCGTATTGAGAACTATGGAGGTCTTACGAGCCGTTTTCTTGATTGACAACCGGTTTTGTCCGGATCTCTCTAATTTATAATAAGTAAGTCATGAAAATTATTACGCATAAAATATCTAATCAGGCTTTATATTCTCTGTGGCATTCTTTCGCCGCTTTTTGCCCTCATCTTCAGTCGTGTAGCCCGCTACACTCCTTCATCTTCGGACAAAAATCGTCTGAAAGCATGCTCTCGGATAATATAAAATAATTTCCATGACTTACTTATGCCATGAAATTTCTTCTTCCTCCAAAATCTGACGGAACAGGTATAGAACTGCCTGAGGATGTCAGGCAAGTTACTGTTATCGGCGCCAACGGAAGCGGCAAAACCCGTTTTACGGAATATCTGCAGGACAAACTGGGAAATTCCGTATTCCGTGTTTCCGCTCTTGAGGCATTGAGTGAAATCGGACGCAACCAGACTCAGAGGGGATCCATTGACTGGATTTATAACAAGGCGCTTTCTTCACCTACTTTTCTGCATCGGGACGCGCTTACGATGTTCGAGCGTCTTATGACACTTCTTCTCAACGAGGAGATGGAAAAACTGGTGGCATATAAAGTGGCTGTGGCACGTGGAGAGGATGCTGTTTTTCCAGAGTCGCGCCTTGATGCTGTCATAAAGCGGTGGCAGGAGATTTTCCCGGACAATCATGTGCTGCGGGAAGGGGGTGGTCTCCTCTTCTTACGTGACGGAGACGCCCAGGCATATTCCCAAAAACGGTTGTCGCATGGGGAAAAAGCCGTGCTGTTTTATTTCGGGTCTGTCCTTTTCGCACCAGTCAACGGTACAGTATTTGTGGATAATCCCGGTATGTTCCTCCACAGCTCGCTGTTGCGCCGGCTGTGGGATACGATAGAGGGTATGCGCCCTGACTGCAGGTTTGTGTATACGACGCATGATGTGGATTTCGCCGCGTCCCGTTCTGAAAATGTTATTGTCTGGGTGAGGTCATACAATCCTGATACCAATACCTGGGATTATGATATATTGCCTCCTGAGGCCGGTCTGTCGGAAGAGGTATATATGGCTCTGATCGGCGCCCGCCGTCCGGTCATGTTCATTGAAGGGGATGCCACACATTCTATCGACGCCAAGCTGTATCCGCTTATTTTCAAGGATCATTCCGTAAAGGCACTCGGAAGCTGCAACAAAGTGATAGAGGCAACCAGGGCTTTCAATGATCTCAAGGCTTTTCACCATCTTGAGAGCTTCGGTATCGTGGACCGAGACAGACGTGACGAGCAGGAGGTTAAGTATCTCCGCGGCAAAAACATCTTTGTTCCGGAAGTAGCCGAGATAGAGAATATCCTCATGCTCGAGGATGTGGTAAAGGCTGTGGCCCATTTTGGCGGCAGAGATCCGCATAAGGTTTTCCATGTGGTGAAAGAGGCGGTGGTTAAACTGTTCCGGCATGATCTGCGCCAGCAGGCGCTTCTGCATACACGCCACAGGGTGAAGAGAACCGTGGAGTATCGTGTCGACGGGCGTTTTACCAACATCAACGCCCTTGAGGAACATATGAACTCTCTTGTAAAAGAGATTAATCCCAGAGGCCTGTATGAGAAATTCTGCCGTGAATTCTCGTCGTATGCCGCAAATGAGGATTATGCGTCGATTCTGAAAGTGTATAACCAGAAATCAATGGTGCCACGTTCCAATGTGAGCACGCTGTGTGGACTGTCGGGCAGCAAAGAAGCCTATGTGCAGACCATACTTTCAATTCTCAAGACAGATCTTCCGGATGCCTGGCGTATACGCCGTGCCATACACCGCTGTTTCGGTATAGATTGATCCCGCAGAAACTTTAAAGAACTTCCAAACGTTATATATCATAGAGGAATACAGATATTCTTCCATGGTATATAACGTTTTAACTTATGCGCGTATGAAAAAGTTCCTTACTCTTATAGGGCTTCTCTGGCTGCTGTCGGCATGTTCACCCTATCAGTTGGTCAACAGTGAAGTGTACAATGACGCCGATCTGAGCCAGTACAGTACATTCAGGATTGTCACTCCCGATATGGGCAAGCTCCCTCCGGGTATGGAGATGGTGACATATTACAACATAGCGGCGGCAATCCGTCAGGAGATGCTTATGCGCGGGTTCACGGAGAGTGCCACCTCACCGCTGTTGGTGAACATCGCCGTGACGACACACCGGGAGATCCAGACCGAACCGCTTATGCCCCCCGGAGGTTATTTCCCCTACAATGGTCCGTATTATCCATACTATATGTGGCCGAGATATAACTATGGACCCTACTGGAATCCGTCGTATTACTCTAATGCGCAGGTAATCACCGGGATTTACAAGGAGGGTGTGCTTACGATGGATCTTGTGAACATAAACACCAAAGTGCCGCTATACTCGGCTTCAGTGGCAACGATCCTAAATGGAGGAGGAAACGGCTATCAGGAACTGAAAGGGATAAGCGAGGCGGTCACCACGCTGTTTTCAAAATTCCCGGTACCGCTCTTGCCTCAATACCGGACAAAATAATTTCTCTTCGCTTATAATATGGCGGAATGGTATGTCGGACTTGATGACGGCATACCATTTTTTGTATATACGGGGGTCTATTGCGTAGTTACAGGATTATTGCGAACTTTGCAGGGTTTTTACATGCAGATCGCAGTCTGCTGCCAATGTATTCATTTTATTCATTTACCCGTTGTTTATATGTCTGATTGCTCTGTGACTGTCGGTGTGAAAAAAGGTTACTCTCTCTTTCGCCGATAGTGCTTTTCCTTGTAATGTATCTTGTGGTCTCTATTGTCATAAGTGATTTTTATAAAATGCCCATAGCTGTCGCCATGCTTACCGCATCTGTCTGGTCGATAGTGATATTGCGTGGCAGAAAGCTGAGTGACCGCATAGATGTCTATTCTCGTTCGGCGGGAAATGCCAATATTCTGTATATGATATGGATTTTTGTGCTTGCCGGCGCTTTTGCCTCGCTCGCCAAAGGGATAGGCTCAGTGGATGCCACAGTTGCAGGTGTCTTGAGTGTTTTCCCCGCCCGGTATATAGTGCCGGCGGTGTTCCTTGCCGCATGTATTATTTCTATGGCCATAGGCACCAGTGTGGGCACAGTTGTGGCTCTCACGCCTCTGGCTGTGGAGATGGCGCAGAATTCCGGCACGGATCTGCCTTATATGGTGGCCGTGGTGCTGTCAGGCGCTTTTTTCGGCGATAATCTCTCATTTATATCAGATACGACAATCGCCGCTACCCGCACCCAGAGATGCGACATGCAGGCTAAATTCAAAGCTAATGTATGGCTTGTTGTGCCAGCAGCGGCTCTTACGCTTTGTGTTTATGCTTTTTCGGGAATGGGGATCACTTCTGATGCCGTAATGGTATCGTCTGCGACCGACTGGCTGCTTATGCTTCCTTATCTGCTGATAATCGCGATGGCATTGGCGGGAGTGAATGTCTCGGTGGTATTGTGTTGCGGCATAACGCTGACACTGGCTATCGCGTGGACACGGGGCATAGATGTTGTGGATACCATGACCATGATGGGGAGTGGGGTAGATTCTATGGGAAACCTGATAATAATAACTCTGATGGCTGCCGGTATGCTGGGTGTGGTGAAGGAATGTGGCGGCATTGATTTCATATTGGGCTTTTTCACGCGTCACATAAGGGGAAGCCGTGGAGCCCAGGGAGCGATAGCGCTTCTTGTGGGTATTGTAAACCTCTGTACGGCAAACAACACCGTGGCTATCATCACGGTCGGGAGCATAAGCCGCGAGATAGGTGAGCGGTATGGGGTGGCCGCCCGTAAAAGAGCCTCTCTACTTGATACGGGGGCATGCGTCGTGCAATGCCTTATTCCTTATGGCGCGCAGACTTTGCTTGCCACGGCATTGGCCGGAATAAGCCCTGCAGCTCCCTGGATGCATCTTTACTATCCGTGGATACTGGGAGTTATTGTGGTGATCTCCGTGTTTGTAAAAAGGAAATGAAAGTGTCTCCGGTCTTATGGCCGTTGTATCGGTAGTAATATACAGAACAGGAAATGCGCTGTGTCGGAAATCGGTGTCCGGCACAGCGCATTTTCTTTTATCGAGTGTTATGCAACCGTCTGTATTTGGCGGCGGATGCGATGTGTATTACATGTTTTCCACGCGCTTGAGGTTCTCCTCGTCGTTGAGGTTGTAGTAGATGCTGCGGAGAACCGAGCGTGCGTCAGACATGTTCTCGTCAAGCTCATATGCTTTTTCGAGATAGACGGCAGCCTCGCGGAGAATGGGATCGACTTTGGTGTTACGGAAGTCGTTGTACTGCGAGTTGGTCATGTTGGCACTTTCGTTCTGATCCATGTCGCATGCTTTCTGGTACAGCTTGTATCCGTACTGCATAAGTGCGTTCGCGTTCTTGTCGTCAAGTGTCATGGCCTGCTTGTATGCTTCCATTGATGCTGCGGCATTTCCTTCGGCATCGCATACCACACCTTTCACGAAATAGAGCTGCGCGTTGTTGGGATCCTCGGCGATGTATTTGTCGATCAACGCATTTGCTTTAGCATACTCTTTTTTGTCAATGAGGTTGTTGATCATGTAGCCGATATAGCGGCTGTCCTCTTTGCCATAAAGCGCATATGCCTGTTCGGCCACTTCTGCCATTTCGGCAGGGTTATTCATCTGTGATGCGGCTGCGATGGCATAATCATATGCATTCTTCTCGGTGTAACCCTTTGCGATGGCTGTCTTAAACGAGTTGAGGGCAGCTTCGTTGTTCTGGATAAGCGAGTTGCCGATACCCATGTTGTAATAGATATCTCCCATTATGGAGTCTGCGGGAGCCTTGATGCTTGATGCGAATGTGGGATTTGAGGGGAGTGATGCGTAGAGCTCCCAGCATTTTACGGCATTACCGTAATCTTCTTTTTCCCAAAGGAGAAGTGCGGCATTGTTGAATTCATTGTAGTGGCTCGAAACGAGTTTTACGATGTCTTTGGAATATTTTGTCTTAACTTTTCCTTTGGCGTCGACAACGGTGTCGAGGGGGAGCGCTTTCATGAGATAGTCGTATCCTTCAAGCATTGATCGGCCGATGAGTTCTTTCTTTACATCCTGTCCCATCTGGGCGCGTATGCTGCGGTCGTCGTAGTAATTGAATGCGGCTTTTCCGGGCACAAAGTAGGTGTATGCGTCTTTGGCGGTTTCCTCGTTGGTAAAAGCCGGCCTTATTTTGTTTACTGCATCATAATATGATGCGGGATTGGATTTTACTTCACGCTCTACCTCTTTCACAAGCGATTTCTGTGCGAAAGCGGCTGTCGAAGTAAGAAGGCTTAGACCTAAGATGACAGTTATTTTTTTCATATGAAAAAAGGTTGTTGGTTAGTTGTATTTTAGAATTTGTTGCGTCGCGCTGTTTTATTCGTCGGCATTTCCGTCTGATTCCTCAGTCTCGAAGTCATCATCTGCTGTATCGTCCACGTCAATGATTTCATCGTCTGCCGGTGCCGGCGCGAGTTCTTCCGGATTTTCCGGAGCTTCTACCGCTTCTTCCTCAGGGTCGGTGTCCACGCAGCATACAGATGCTATCTCGTCTCCGCGTTTCTCGAGGTTGATCACCCTTACGCCCTGGGTGTTTCTTCCCATGACGCGTATGTCGGCCACACGCATACGGAGCGTTATGCCCGAGCGGTTGATTATGACGAGGTCGTTTTCGTCGTCAACACTCTTGATGGCGACTACAGCACCGGTTTTCTCGGTGATGTTCATTGTCTTCACGCCTTTGCCACCACGGTTGGTGATGCGGTATCCGTCGAGAAGCGAGCGTTTGCCGAATCCGTTCTCGGAGATTACCATCACGTTCTTGTTGTCGTCGGGGTGCATGCAGATCATGCCTACTACTTCGTCTGTACCGTCCTCGTCGATGCGCATGCCGCGCACACCAGTGGATACGCGTCCCATCTGACGGACTGTGCTTTCGTTGAAACGTATGGCACGTCCGTTGCGGTTGGCCAGAAGTATTTCCGCTGTTCCGTCGGTGAGTTCCACTCCGATTACCTGGTCTCCTTCACGTATAAGAATGGCTTTCTTGCCTTTAATGTTCACTTTCGCATATTCGGAAAGCGGTGTTTTTTTGATAATACCGTTTTTGGTGGCGAATACGAGGTTGTGGCGCGATGTGAACTCGGCATCGTCGAGATTCTTGCAGCGGATGAAAGCGTTTACAGCGTCGCCCGGCTCGATATTGAGCAGGTTCTGTATGGCGCGTCCTTTGGTATTCTTGGCTCCTTCGGGGATCTCATATACTTTCATCTTGTAAACCATGCCCCGCTGTGTGAAGAACAGGATATTGGAGTGCATGGATGCCGGATATATATATTCGATGAAATCCTCGTCGCGGGTGTTGCTGCCTCTGGATCCTACACCGCCACGGTTCTGTGCGCGGAATTCCGATAGGGGAGTGCGCTTGATGTATCCCATGTGCGAGATGGTGATTATCATCTCGTCGTCGGCATAGAAATCCTCGGCATTGAAGTCGCCTGCGTATACGTCGATATCTGTAAGGCGGGGCGAGCCGTATGTGTCGCGTATTTCAATAAGTTCTTTCTTGATAAGCTCGCGGCATACCTCTTCGTTATTGAGGATTTCTTCGAGACCGGCGATAACGCGGAGTATGTCGTCGTAGTTGGCGCGGAGTTTGTCCTGTTCCAGTCCGGTGAGCTGACCGAGGCGCATGTTCACGATAGCCTGTGTCTGTGCGTCGGAGAGACCGAATCGCTCTATGAGGGTCGATTTCGCCTCTTCGGTGGACTTTGCGCCACGGATGATGGCGATGACCTCCTCGATGTGGTCGGATGCGATGATCAGGCCTTCGAGTATATGCGCGCGTTCCTGTGCCTTGCGTAACTCGAATCTGGTGCGACGTGTGACGACATCATGGCGGTGTGCTACGAATGCCTCGATGATCTGTTTGAGGTTGAGCAGGCGCGGGCGGCCGTTCACCAATGCCACGTTGTTGACGCTGAATGCAGATTGAAGCGGCGTCATTTTGTAGAGCGTGTTGAGCACCACATTTGAGTTGGCGTTCTGTTTGAGTTTGATCACGATGCGCATGCCCTCGCTGCTGCTCTCGTCGTTCAGGTCGGCGATTCCGTCGATCTTCTTGTCGGTCACAAGTGTGGCGATGTATTTGATCAGCTCGGCTTTGTTGACGCCGTAGGGTATTTCTGTGACGATGATCTGCTCGTGCTCTTTTTCTGTCTCGATCTCGGCTTTGGCGCGGATCACAATGCGGCCGCGTCCTGTTTCGTATGCTTCTTTCACACCGTTGTATCCGCAGATGGTGCCTCCGGTGGGGAAGTCAGGCGCCGGAATGAATTTCATCAGCTCAGGCACGGTGATTTCCGGATTGTCGATAAGGGCCACACATGCATTGATGGATTCAGCGAGATTGTGTGTAGGCATGTTTGTAGCCATGCCTACCGCGATGCCGGATGCTCCGTTGACAAGAAGATTAGGTATACGCGTAGGAAGTACGGTGGGTTCTTTGTCGGAGTTGTCATAATTGGGCTGGAAATCAACTGAGTCGGAGTCGATGTCGCGAAGCATCTCTTCTCCTATTTTCTGCAGCCTGATCTCGGTGTATCGCATTGCCGCGGGACCGTCGCCGTCGATAGATCCGAAGTTGCCCTGTCCCTCGACGAGGCATTCCCTCATAGCCCATGGCTGCGCCATGCGCACGATTGTGCCGTATATGGAGCCGTCGCCGTGGGGATGGTACTTACCCATAACCTCACCGACAGCTTTGGCTGATTTTCTGGTTGGTTTGTCTGAGGTGTTGCCCATCTCGTTCATGCCGTAAAGCACTCTGCGATGCACGGGCTTGAGCCCGTCGCGCACATCAGGCAGGGCTCGTGAGACGATCACGGACATAGAGTAATCTATGTAGGCCGATTTCATCTCGTTTTCAATGTTGATCTTAATAATACGATCTTCTTCCAACATCTGTTATTATGTTCTTGGTTAATCAAAGTGATTTCGGGGACGGCGGAAAATGCATATGCATTTGGCCATATCCCGCAGGCGGCCCTTTTACAGAGCTGCAAATATTGTACAAAGATACGGATTTTCTTAAAAACAATTGCTATTTTTGCAGTCGATTTTGCCTCTGTAAGAGCATAAGCGCGCACTTTAATTATTTTTGTGATTATAAAATCAGAAGACTGTGTAAGTTTGGCATAATATTTGCCGTTATATGTATTGGTGAAGTGCACGCTTTCTCTTTCCGGTAAGCCGTGTGGTTTTCCTTGATTAGCCTCGAAACATGTTCATGCGGTTGATTTTGGCTCCATGGTTGAGCTTTTTTTCCGTTAGAATTGTTGTTAATTACATACAGTGTGTAAATAGTGTTAAAATCAAGCTGTATGAATTATATGGAGAAGGCTATAAAGATGGTTTCATTATAGAAGAAAGGTAAAGAATGGAAATCAATTTCTCAAATGAAGTAAAACTTGTTCTGGAGAATAGCCGTAAGGAGGCTATCCGCCACAACAACAGCATAATCACTCCGGAGCACCTGTTCCTTGCCTTGCTGGCAGACACAGGTTCGCGGGTGTTCTCGCTGCTTGAGAGAGCTTCCAGGGATGTTTCGGTTTATCAGCTGCGTACACAACTTGATGATTCGTTATATGACGCCACGGCTCCCCTGGGCGGTGAAGTGGTGGCAAGCGACCTCAGCAACCGTCTGGTAAAACTGTCGGTGCTGGAAGCCCGCATGCTTAAAAGTGAGACTGTGGATACGGAGCATCTTCTGCTTGCCCTGTTGCACAATCCGGAAATACAGCATATGGATTTCATAGTGCCGTTCCGTCAGGCAGGCATTGACTACCAGTCGGTACTTCGCTTGATTTCGAATGTCAAGGATACTCCTCAGGCCGGATTCGGTGCGACCGATGAAGATGACGAAGATGAGGATGATAGTCCGCGCGGCAGTTCCCAGAACAGGGATAAATCTGACACGCAGTCAAAAGAGGGCACGCGAGGACGTGGTGGCAATGACACTCCTACACTTGATAAATTCGGTAATGACATCACCCGCGCCGCCGAAGCAGGCCGTCTGGATCCGGTCGTGGGGCGTGAGCAGGAGATAGAGCGTCTGGCCCAGATCCTGAGCCGCCGCAAGAAAAACAATCCGGTGCTCATCGGTGAGCCGGGTGTGGGCAAGTCGGCCATTGTGGAAGGCCTTGCACTCCGAATAGTGCAGCGCAAGGTGTCGCGCATCCTGTTTGACAAACGTGTGGTGTCGCTTGACATGGCCTCTCTGGTGGCAGGCACGAAATATCGCGGCCAGTTTGAAGAGCGTGTGAAAAGCATTCTTACTGAGCTGTCGAAGAATCCTGATGTGATATTGTTTATAGATGAGCTCCATACGATCGTAGGTGCCGGAAATGCAGCCGGTACGATGGATGCTGCCAATCTTCTCAAGCCGGCGCTTGCCCGCGGGGAAATACAGTGCATCGGTGCCACCACTCTTGACGAGTACAGGAAAAATATCGAGAAGGACGGTGCCCTTGAGCGGCGTTTCCAGAAGGTTGTGGTGGAGCCTACCACTCCCGAAGAGACTTTGCAGATACTTAACAATATCAAGGAGAAATATCAGGATCACCACAATGTGAATTATACCGACGAGGCTCTGAAAGCCTGTGTGAGCCTGACGGAACGCTATCTCAGCGACCGTAATTTCCCTGACAAGGCTATAGACGCACTCGATGAGGCCGGTTCGCGCGCCCATATCACAAATATAGTAGTGCCTGAAGAAATTGAGCGTCTGGAGCAGGAGATCATAGACGCCGGCGCCGCCAAACTGTCTGCCGCCCAGAGCCAGGATTTTGAGAAAGCGGCATCTTTCCGCGACAAGGAACAAAGTCTCAAGAGCCGTCTTGCCCAGGCCAACGAGCAATGGGAAAAACAGCTGCAGCAGAACCGTGTGACGGTTGATGAAGACAAAGTGGCAGAGGTGGTGGCGATGATGACCGGTGTGCCGGTGCAGCGCATCGCCCAGGCCGAGGGTAGCCGCCTGCGTGCCATGGCTCCGAAACTGAAATCTGACATTATCGGGCAGGATAAGGCTATCGACAAGATTGTAAAGGCGATACAGCGCAACCGTGTAGGGCTTAAGGATCCGAACAAGCCTATCGGCACATTCATGTTCCTGGGGCCGACCGGTGTAGGCAAGACCCATCTCGCAAAGAAACTCGCGGAGTATCTGTTTGATTCGGCCGATACGCTGATACGAGTGGATATGAGCGAATACATGGAGAAATTCACGGTAAGCCGTCTTGTGGGGGCACCTCCGGGATATGTCGGATATGAGGAGGGTGGTCAGCTTACTGAGAAGGTGCGCCGTCGCCCATACTCCGTTGTGCTTCTTGATGAGATTGAGAAAGCGCATCCAGATGTGTTCAACCTGTTGCTCCAGGTGCTCGACGAAGGGCGTCTTACAGACAGCCTCGGACGCCGGATTGACTTCAAAAACACGCTGATAATCATGACATCCAATATCGGCACCCGCCAGTTGAAAGATTTTGGCGCAGGTGTAGGTTTTGCGACGCATTCGAGCGAGAAGGACTATTCGCACGGAGTTATACAGAAAGCTCTCAACAAGGCTTTTGCTCCGGAATTCCTGAACCGTATCGACGATATAGTGATGTTTGACTCCCTTGATAAAGAGGCGATATTCAAAATTATCGGCATCGAATTGCGCGGATTTCTTGGCCGCATGGAGAAGCTCGGGTATAAATTCGAGATTTCCGATAATGCCAAAGATTATATCGCTACCAAGGGATATGACCAGCAGTATGGCGCCCGTCCGCTCAAGCGTGCCATACAGAAATATCTGGAGGATCCTCTGGCAGAGCTGATAATAAATTCGGAGCTGAACGCAGGTGACACTATTTCGGTCGATTATGACAAAGAGACTGACAAGATTGTCACTGCAGTCAAACATCCGGATGCTGATGGCGCGGCGCAATAGTCCGTACTGACGGCTTGTATATAGCAGTTATGCCACATTTTAAGATACTTTATGAAAAAATGCCAGACTTTGAGTTTGGCATTTTTTTTGCACATTGTTATAAATAAAAAACCAAAACATAGATATATAATGGCAAAGACTGGAACAATAGGAGTGACTACCGAGAATATTTTCCCGGTGATCAAGAAGTTTCTTTACAGTGACCATGAGATTTTTCTCCGTGAGCTCGTGTCAAACGCGATAGACGCCACCCAGAAGTTGCGTACACTCTCGTCTTTCGGTGATTTCAAAGGTGAGCTGGGTGACCTGCAGGTGAGCGTGTCTGTCGACAAGGAAGCGGGCACTCTCACTGTCAGCGACCGCGGTATAGGTATGACTGCGGATGACATAGAGAAATATATTAACCAGATAGCTTTCTCTGGAGCGGAAGAGTTCCTGGAGAAATATAAGAATGACGCCAACGCGATCATAGGGCATTTCGGTCTCGGATTTTATTCGGCGTTCATGGTGGCGAAAAAGGTGGTGATCAATTCGCTGTCATACAAAGAAGGCGCCGAGGGTGTGCGCTGGGAGTGCGACGGCTCGCCGGAGTTCTCAATGGAGGCTTCCGACAAGAAAGAACGTGGCACGGATATAGTGCTTTATATCGATGACGAGAACAAGGAGTTTCTTGAACGCGCCCGTGTAGAGACGCTTCTCAAGAAGTATTGCCGTTTCCTTCCGCTCCCGGTTGTTTTCGGAAAGGAGCAGGAATGGAAAGATGGAGCGATGGTGGATACCGACCGTCCCAATATAGTGAACATTACCGAGCCGGCATGGACAAAGAAACCTGCTGATCTGACGGAAAAGGATTACAAGGCTTTCTATCATGAACTTTATCCCGGTCAGGACGACCCTCTGTTCTGGATACACCTGAACGTGGACTATCCGTTCAACCTTACCGGCATACTGTTCTTCCCCAAGATCAAGAACAATATCGATGTGACCCGCAACAGGATACAGCTGTATTGCAATCAGGTTTATGTGACAGATTCAGTAGAGGGTGTTGTGCCTGAGTTCATGATGCTCCTGCAGGGTGTGATAGACTCTCCGGATATTCCTTTGAATGTGTCACGTTCCTATCTGCAGAGCGACAGTGCGGTGAAGAAGATCTCGGGTTATATAACCAAAAAGGTTTCGGCACGTCTGGAAGAACTCTTCAAGGCAGACCGCAAGGAATTCGAGCAAAAATGGGACGATATCAAGATCTTCATCGAATATGGCATGCTTACGGATGAGAAATTCCGGGATGCTGCAATGAAGTTTGATCTGCTGCGCGATACCGACGGCAAATATTTCACCATCGAAGAATACAAGGAGCTGATCGCTCCCGCCCAGACCGACAAAGAGGGCAATATAGTGTTCCTGTACACTACCGATCCTACTGCGCAGTACAACTACATAAAGGCGGCTACAGACCGCGGTTACAGTGTGCTTGTGATGGATGGACAGCTTGACAGCCATTTTGTGGGGCTGCTCGAACAGAAGATCGAGAAAAGCCGGTTTGTGCGTGTGGATTCCGATGTGATCGACAACCTTATCGCAAAAGAGGACCGCAAGGCGGTGGATCTGAGTGATGTGCAGCGCGAGATACTTGTGTCGGTATTTCAGAGCCAGCTCCCGAAGATTGACAATGCACAGTTCATTGTGAGCTTTGAGGCGATGAAGAGCACTGACGCGCCTGTTGTGATCACACAGGACGAGTATATGCGCCGTATGAAAGAGATGGCGGCTCTGCAGCCCGGCATGAATTTCTATGGCATGATGCCCGACAGCTATTCTTTGCGTGTCAACACGGAGAATCCGATCGTGAAGAAAGTGTCGGTTGCAGCCGACAGTGCGCTGTCAGGTTTTGTAAAACCTCTTCTGGATGCTATCGCTGCCAACAATGACAAGATAAAGGATGCCGAGAGCAAACGCACCGATGCCAATGCCGAGGAGACGAAGAAGGAGATCGATACTCTCCAGGCCGAAAATAATTCGGACCGTGAGGAACTCAGCCGTCTGGCAGCCGACTATGCCAAAGGTGAAGCTGTGATAGGCCAGCTGATCGATCTTGCACTTTTAGCCAACGGCATGTTGCGTGGTGAGCAGCTTGCAAAATTCATAGAGCGTTCCACAGATCTTCTGAAATAGATTCAATAAACGAACCGGCAGAACTAATTGTTAAAATAGTTTCTGTTAGTTATATATACAAATTAAAGACGGTGTGTCATGTGAGGAATAAATCCTTCATGGCACACCGCCCTTTGTAAGGTGTATATAGATGCACCTACTTCATGTTTTCTGCGGCAATCTCGCGCAGAAAACGTGCGTCTTCTGCGGTAACTCCTTCAGGAACATATTTGATGTCAGTAGGATTTTTGCCGGTGATGAGGCTGTATTCCATGCATGCTGCCAGATAGGTGGCAGCCATGGTGGGGTGGCGGTCGTCGGTATATAACAATGCGCCGGTTTGTTCTGCTCCTTTTTTATCGAAGATATCTTGATAGGCTTGTCCGATATAACAGATCTTTATGCCCGGAATATCGCGCACGACAGTCTCGTAACTGTTGCGAAGCTTTTTATTCTCGTTTGCGTAATTGTCCCATTCCGTGGAGTACGCCCAGTTCATGGGTAATATGATAGTGACCTCTTTGTTCGGGCAGTTTTCCATGATATACAGTTTCCATAATTTCACTGTTTCCATGAATATCTCCTGGCTCATGCGGGGCAGGTTGCTCTGCTCCTGAAGTATTATCACGTTCCAGGGGGCGGATGCCACTACAGCTTTTGACATCGGGTCATTGTAATGGAACAGGAGCGTGCGGCCGAGTTGGGTGCGTTTGCTCCATGCGGCGTCGACTCCTTCCGATTCGGCGATTTTGTTGAACACTTCTGCCTGATTGTTGAAGTCAATCAGGCTATTGTTGATGGATAGGATTTTAAGATTCTGTGATGCTGCATAAAAAATAGTCATGCTCAACACAGATAAAATAATCATCAGGCGTTTCATGGTTTATCGTGATTTAAGTGCAGATGTTTGTTTTTTTTGGGCGGTTATTTGATTTTTCACAAAGGTAAGTCTTTTTTGCCAATAGACATGCGTCGCTAATGTGTAAACTGTAGCAACGTGTGTATTAAAAAAAGGCTTTTTCATTTACGGAGGAGGCGGACCGGGCATGTTTTATATGTGTCGTATGTGTGAAGAACGGCGCCAAATGGCGGTAAAAGCATTTTTGCAAATAAAAAAACAGTGAAAAAATTTGCAGATTCACAAAAAAGCCGTACCTTTGCACCGTTGAAACGAAAGAGCTGCCCTCGCAGCGATGGTAGTTTCGCTTAACATGATGGTGAGATTAGCTCAGTTGGTTAGAGCGTCGGATTGTGGTTCCGAAGGTCGTGGGTTCGAAACCCACATTTCACCCAAAGATTGAATGTCGGCCGCTGCACCATCTGGTGCAGCGGCTTTTTCATATGAATTTAAAGATGGATACAACCGCTAACAAGACAGAACAACAATTTGATGATGCCATAGCGATATGTCGTGGCGTCTACGCTGCAAAACTTGCTGATTACGGTGCGGCATGGCGTATGATGCGTCCCACATCTGTGACGGACCAGATTCTGATAAAGGCAGACCGCATACGCTCGCTCGAGACAAAAGGTGAGGCTAAAGTAGACGACGAAAGCATACTCGACGGCTTTATAGCGATTGTGAATTATGGTATTATCGCGCTGATACAGCTTGAACTCGGCTTCGCATCGGGCATGGATATTTCTGTCGAGGAAGCTCTCGCACTGTATGACCGTCATATGGGCGAGACGAGGGCTCTTATGATGAGAAAAAATCATGATTACGACGAGGCATGGCGCAAAATGCGTGTCAGCTCATATACAGATCTCATACTTATGAAACTGATGCGTACCAAGGAGATCGAGGATCACGCCGGAAAGACATTTGTGTCGGAGGGTGTTGA
This sequence comes from uncultured Muribaculaceae bacterium, assembly GCA_949742535.1. Lineage (GTDB taxonomy): Bacteria > Bacteroidota > Bacteroidia > Bacteroidales > Muribaculaceae > UBA7173. Next base: position 30,019 of record CATJQX010000107.1, read on the forward strand.
CGCGAACTATCTTGATATGATCAATTACTCGCTGTTCGGTATCATAAAACTTGCTGTAGAGGCCAGGTAGTCAAGGCCGATACAGATAAATACTTGTTTGTATGAGCGGGCAAAATCGATTGCCGATATGGCAGATAGGGACGATATGGCTGTTTAGGCTGCTGATTGGCGGCCTTTTCGTCATGTCTGGATTCGTGAAGATGGTGGATCCCTGGGGATTCATATTCAAAATTGAAGAATATCTTGCCGTATGGCATTTAGCCGAACCGCGCACGGTTGTGCTCATGGCCGTGCTGGTGATCTCCGGATACGAGTTCGTAATGGGCGCGCTTCTCGCAATGGGATGCTACAAAAGGGGAGCGCCCTGGGGGCTTCTGCTGATGATGGGGGTGATGCTTCCGCTTACATTGTATATCTGGATAGAGAATCCAGTGAGCGATTGCGGCTGTTTCGGCGATTTCTGGATCCTCCCCAATGCAGCTACATTCTGGAAAAATGTGGCCATTACGGTTGCCATTGTCTTTCTCGTATGCCGTAACCATAGGCTTAAACAAGGTTTATTCGAGCCGTCGATACAATGGATGACTGGCGCATGGATATCATTATATATCCTGCTTGTGGGGTTGTATGGATATAATATCCAGCCGTTGATGGATTTCAGGTCGTATCCGGTGGGAACCGGGCTTGCAAGCGCGGATGAAGAGGGGGGCGATGACACGCATTATCGTTTCCTGTATGAAAAAAATGGGGAAAAACGCGACTTCAGTATCGACGAGCTTCCTGATTCTACATGGAATTTCGTGGACCGGATTTATATAGGCAATGAGGCTTTGGCAGACGGGAACGCAAGTCTTGCCATATTCGACGGCGACGAGGAAGTGACTTCCGAAGTTCTCAATGCATCGGGCGACGAAATACTGCTTGTCATACCGGAACCGGTAAGGGCGGATATTTCCTATACATTTACTGTAAATGAAATGTATGAATATGCAGACAGTCTGGGAATTCCGGTGATTGCCCTTCTGGGTGGCGACAGACGCGCGGTGAACAGGTGGCGCGACATTGCGATGGCAGAATATCCCTGTTATTCTGCCGACGACACACAGCTCAAGGAGCTTGCTCGCGGCACACTGTCTGTGGTGACCCTTCGCGACGGGGTGATAACTTCGAAGAATGCGGTGGGGATGCTGACGCCCGGAGTGATAGAAGCGCCTGAAAGTCCCGAACGTTTTATGGAGGAGGTAAGGGGGTATTCCGACGGGAAACTCTTCATGCTCAATCTTATATTCGGGGGAGGCCTGCTGCTGTTGTATACATGCCAGGGGGTTATTCTCGGAATACGGTTCGGTGTGCGCAAATGGCTCGCTTCCCGCAGGGCACGTCGTCTCCGGTCAGAGGAGACAGATTCTGTTACAGAGGCCGCAGAGAATGAAACAAAGAGTGACCGGGATATTGGTGAGGTCTGAAATTTATTGTATCTTTGCAGAGGCTTTGTCTTATGGCCGCATGAGCCCGGCATGCAGAGGGCAACATAAACGCGGACAAGCAGTGGCAAAGCCCCGGCATGCCGATCGCATGGTCCGTTAATATGGTTGAAACTAACTGTTTATAAAAATATTGAAATGAGAAAGAATATTGTAGCCGGCAACTGGAAGATGAATACCACTCTTGCCGAAGGTGTAGGTCTCGCCAAGGATGTGAACGAGGCTCTCAAGAATGCAACTCCTAAATGCGATGTTGTGATCTGTGTTCCTTTCACCCATCTGGCTTCCGTAGCTGCCGCTATCGATACAGATAAGCTTGGCCTCGGTGCCGAGAACTGCGCCGACCACGTAAAGGGTGCATATACAGGCGAGGTTTCCGCTCCTATGGTGGCTTCTACCGGAGCTAAATATGTGATACTCGGTCACTCTGAGCGTCGTCAGTACTATGGCGAGACATCAGAAATCCTGAAAGAGAAAGTAAATCTCGCTCTCGCCGAGAATCTTACCCCTATCTTCTGCATCGGCGAGGTTCTGGAGCAGCGCGAGGACGGCACATACAACGAGGTGGTTACAAAACAGATTGAAGAGGCTCTCTTCGATCTTACCGCCGAGGATTTCAGCAAGCTTGTTCTGGCATATGAGCCGGTATGGGCTATCGGCACAGGCAAAACCGCCACAGCAGAGCAGGCTGAAGACATGCACGCACACATCCGCTCGGTTATCGCCGGCAAATATGGCAAAGAGGTTGCTGACAATACTTCCATCCTCTATGGCGGCAGCTGCAAGCCCAGCAATGCAGCAGAGCTTTTCGCCAAACCCGATGTTGACGGCGGCCTGATCGGTGGCGCAGCACTTGACGCCGCTTCCTTCATGGGAATCGTTAATGCTTTCAAAGAAATTTTTTCTTTGAAAAGATAAGAAAAATGTGGAGGTCGCCTGTGCCGCGTCGTTTCAGTGCGGTCAGTGTGGCCTTCACTTTCTTTTTATGATTTGATAAATTATGGGTCTTAGGATATTTTTGACAGGTCTGTTAGCCATTGTGTCTGTGATGACGATGGTGGCTCAGGATGTTGTGTCCGTGTCGACACAAGCTGTGTCAGACAGCGTCAGTCCGCAAGAGGAGAACATCATACAACGTCTTACCGGTGTCTCTGTAGGAGTTTCAATCGAAGGACCGGCCGCTTTGTTCCAGAGAGCAGTGGCTGTTGCAGTGCCTGATGCTGAAACCGAATTGCCTGACGAGGAATTGACCGAAGAAATGTCCGGAGAACATCAGGACGCCGACAAACAGCGTGTGCGTGGAAAACAGGTGGGTTACAGAGTGCAGGTATATGCCGACAATAACGTGAGGTCTGCGAAGACTGAGGCGCGTCAGCGTGAACGCTCCATTGGCAATGCTTTCCCGCAGTATGGCACTTATGTATCGTATGCATCCCCATTCTGGCGTCTGCGTGTGGGTGATTTCCGATCGCAGTATGAGGCGGAAAAGGCTGCGTCGGAAATAAAAAGACAATTCCCGTCATATGCGCGCGAGGTGCGCGTGGTGCGTGACAGAGTCAATGTTAAATGACAGTAAATGCCGTTTTTAAGTTAGTTAAGAATGATAAGTGAAGATTTTGATTTTCAGGTGGAAACGGCAAATCTGAGCGAAGAGGAAAGGATTAATGCCATCGCGGAGCACTATCGCAGGATTCTGAAACTGGTAGGGGAGGATCCCTGCAGGGAAGGATTGCTCAAGACACCTATGCGTGCAGCCAAAGCGATGTGGTTTGCTACGCAGGGTTACCGCACAAAGCCTTCCGACGTTTTGCGTCAGGCGATTTTTGAATATGCCGGATCGCGGATGGTGGTGGTGCGTGATATTGAATTCTATTCCATGTGCGAACATCATATATTGCCGTTTTTCGGGACTGTAAGTCTGGCTTATGTGCCTGACGGATCGATGATCGGTCTGAGCAAATTGCCGCGACTTGTGAATGCCGTGGCGCGCAGGCTTCAGGTGCAGGAGCGGCTTACTGCGGAGATATGCAGCGAAGTGAAGGAAACGCTCTCGGCAAAAGGGGTGATTTGCGAATGCCGGGCACAACACCTGTGCATGCAGATGCGGGGGGTGGAAAAACAGCTGTCAAGTACTGTCACGGTGGACTATAACGGTGTTTTTGAGACGGACGTGGCGCTCAGGCAGGAATTTTTCAATATGATAAGATAAAAACTAATGGCCGACGATTTTGCCGGCCATTATGTTTTTATATCGCGGGGATGAAGGAGTAGGGGTCAGTCTGTGAAGTCTGATTCGTCGAAATCGAAATCCCACCCGCGTTCCGACGGATCTGTGTCGTCAAAATCAGACATGTCGTCTTCGATGCCGGTATAGATGTCATCTGTGAAACGTGCAAGTTCGCGCCCTTCTCTTTTTGTCGGGCGGCCGAGACCTTTGCGGCGGTCGATAAAACCTGTAATCTTGATAACATCAAGAAGGTCGTACTGCTCTTTCGGAGTGATGTTTTCCATGTACTCCGGCACAAGTTTCGCTCCGAGTCGGTTTTCTGTAAGCGCTTTCACACGGAAAGAGTAGGTGACAGGCGGTTTGCGCACGCTCACTATGTCGTCGACTTTTATCATGCGCGAGGGTTTGGCGATTATTTCACCGGAAGAGGTGCGCACACTTACTCTCCCTTTTTTGCAACTGTCGGTGGCTACGGTGCGTGTCTTGAATATACGCATTGCCCATAGCCATTTATCGATTCTTACTTCAGATTTCATTTCGTGTAAACAACTTCTGCGTGGGGGAGGCTTATTTGTTGTTAAAGTCGCACATGGCGGTCTGTAGCCCGGCAAGTACGAATGTGCGTACTGCGTCTACTGCCACATCAATTCTTACTGGCATGCGCTGTCGCTCGTCGAGGGTAAACTGCCCGAGAACATAGTCAATCTGACATCCGCGTGGGAAATCATTTCCTATGCCGAAGCGCAGACGCGGGTAGGCATCGGTGCCGAGCATCTGTGCGATGTTTTTCAGCCCGTTGTGTCCTGCGTCGCTTCCTCTGCCTTTCAGGCGTATCGCTCCGAAGGGGAGCGCGATGTCGTCTACAAGGATGAGGATGTTTTCGAGTTCTATGTTCTCTTTGGTTTTCCAGTATCTGACTGCGTTTCCGCTGAGGTTCATGTATGTGGACGGTTTAAGCAGTATTACCTGCTTGTTCTTTATGCGTCCGGTGGCGACGTCGCCATAACGGTCTGTGGAGAATGATGCCCCGATGTTTTCGGCGAGCGCATCAGCTATGCGGAATCCTATGTTATGGCGTGTGCCTGCATACTCCGCACCGATGTTGCCAAGGCCTACTATTAGATATTTCACTGTTGTGTGGCTTAGTTGTGGAGGTTATTCATGCGGAAAAGAGTCTGCATACGGGCAATAATGCCGCGTCGCAGACTCTTTCTGTGCTTTACTGCAAGATCGTGATGATCCAGCTGATATGCTATTACTTGCCGGCCGCGGCTGCTGCAGCGGCTGCACCACGGGCGGCGCGGGTAAGCTGCACTGCGCAAACGACAGCTTCTTTGGGAGTTACCATCTCGAGGCCGGGGAAGTGGAGCTCGCCGATCTGGAGGGTCTTGCCGAGACCGAGGTGGTCTACGTTGATGACAAGACGTTCGGGAACTTCGGTATATACAGCTTTCACTTTGATCTTCTTCATTGACAGAGTGAGCTTACCACCGGCTTTCACACCTTCGGCGTGGCCTTCAAGTTTCACAGGCACAGAGATCACAACGGGTTTGCTGTCGTTTACTTCGAGGAGGTCAATGTGAAGGATGTTGTCTTTTACAGGGTGGAACTGCACTTCGCGGAGCACTGCCATTTTCTTCTCGCCGTTTACTTCAAGCTCGATTGCGAAAATGTCGGGGGTGTATATGAGTTTGCGCACGTCGTCGTTGCTTACTACGAGGTCGGTGGAGATGATACCGCGTCCGTTCTCGATTTCAACGATTTTTTCACCGGGTTTGAGTGTGCCGGTGTAGGGGAGTGCGAAAGGTTCGCCGCCGTTGAGCACTACAGGGATTTTGCCTTCGCTGCGAAGAGTTTTGGCAGCTTTCTTACCGAGGTTTGTGCGGGGTTCGGCCGCGAGGGTGTAAGTCTTCATACTTTTAATTAAATTTAGTTGTGTTACTCAAAATTAATGTGTAATTAATTTCCCATCACACAGGGGACAGCTGATGGCCTGTGGCCAAAAGCGGTGCAAAGTTACGCATTTTCTCCGGAATGGCAAAGTTTTTTGACGCGAAGTTTTGTCATTTGCCTGTTCGCCATTCGCTGTAAAGCAGACCGGGCAATGTTTTGACTATGTGGTAACAGCGGTTGAACTGTTTTTTCGGCTCCTGTGTGAGCCGGTAGATGAATTCAAGATGGCTGTCGACCATCCATTGCGGTGCACGTTTCGCGGTTACGCCGCTGAAAAATTTGAATGCGGCTCCTACGGCTATCATCACTCCGTGGTTCAGGTGCGGTTTAAGCCGATGCATGAAATATTCCTGTTTCGGAGCGCCGAGCGCGACCCATACGATGTCGGCGTGATCAGCTTCTATCATGCGGGCGATGGCTTTGTAATCGAATTCATCGACGCTGCAGAACGGGAGTTCGTGAAACGACATGTGTTCCACTTCCGGATTCCATCCCGTAAGCGTCTTTTTAAGACCGTCGAGGATACTTTGCTGGGTGCCGAGAAATATCATGCGGTATCGTCGCGAGCGTATGATGTCCTCAAATATCTCGCTTCCGCTATATTGACTGAATTTCTTGCCGTACAGCCACTTTATATACAGCGGCACGTATGAGCTGTCACATATAGCAAACATTCCGTCGCGTATTACTTTCAGATATTCCGGAGTGCGGTTTGCGATATTGAGAATCACGCCGTCGGCGACACAGATATAATCTGCTCCAGGGGCTTTCAGACGTGATGTGATTGCATTATGAACCGCTTCGCGATCAAATTCGTAGGTAATGTTGAAGAAGGTTTCCATACGGTGTAATCTTCAGTATGACAGTGAAATTATCGGTATCGGACCAGACCGGGCGCGGAAAACAGCATGCGTTTTACCAGCGACAATGCGAATGATCCGACAAAAATTATGGGGACAATAATGAAAAAATATATGCCGAAAGAAGCCTGGTCTACAAAATAGTGTGACTTGAACCAGGGGTATATCATGCTGTCAAATATGTAGCAGCACAGATACATGTCGAGGGACAGGAGGGAGATCCAGTAGATGGAATTTGTGACAATGCGTTTGCCGCACTCCAGGTCGTACATCATCAGAAATATGGCTATTGCGGATAGTGCGCCAAAGACTCCGAAACAATCACCGAGGATTGAAATCTGCGTGTGACCGGGCATTACGATCATTGAGAAAACGGGCGGTATGATACCTATCGCAAGGATAACAGACAGTAAAAGCCATCTGCAGATGTGTGGTGTATATTCCCGGATGTATGCTCCGACGATGTAAAATGTCAGTGGGTAGCAGTCGCGCCAGAATTCGGGCAAAACATGCAGTCCATACCGGTTTGTGAACGTCGGAAGGAAGGTGATGAAAGAAAGGATGATAATGAAAAACATCTTGTGACGTCGGGTTGCTATACCTTTGTAAAGTATGTTTATGAATGGCACAAGAAGAAACAGCCCGATCCACATCTCAATATACCATCCATATGGGAATGCGGAAAAGTTCAATATCTTTTTTACCGCTGTAAGTATTGAAATTTGGTCTCCCGCATAAAAGTGACGGAACAGCAGCGTAACTATGCAGAAAAATACATAGGCTATCAGTACGCGCCATATGCCTGAATAATATTTTCTGCTTAGGGTTTTGTTGATATTCAGGTATCCTGTCAACATTATGAATAGCGGCACACCAGCGGCAAATACGGATTGGGCGACAGACTGTATCGTCATTGAGATCCCCGCCATCGGGGTAGTGCGGAAAGCTGTGTGTAAAGAGAAAAAATGCCCTGCTATTACGCAGAATATGGCAAACGCCCTGACAAGATCAAGACCGAATGCCCGGGAGGATGTTTTGCCCCCCCTATTTGCTTTTGTTAAAACGTTGAAAATCATTGCGATATGATGAATTTGAGTAGCGTGTTCCACTTCTGGGAAATGACTTCGGTGGAATATTCCGATTTCAATTTATCGTGTGCGG
>CATJQX010000108.1 GCA_949742535.1 uncultured Muribaculaceae bacterium
CACCTCGACGCACTCCAGTACTTTACCGCAACCGACTGCCCGCAGCTCGGATCCGTTTTCATCTGCGCCCCTGAGGAAAGCCACAACAATCTGCGCGACATTAACCTCAGCAACTGCTCGCTGGCACATTTCTACCCCATCAGCATGCCTAAGCTGAGTTCTCTCAATCTCAGCAACAACGCGCTGATGACCACCGACGAGGATGTGGATCCGTTCCAGATGGGAGACTACCCCAAACTCCACACGCTCAATCTCTCCGGAAACCCGCAGGTAGAGAAAGCCGACGTGACAGGATGCCCGGAACTGGAATCGATAAACATCAGCGGATGCGGATTCAAGTCGCTGGACCTAAGCCACTGCCCCGAACTGATATCGCTTCTCGCATCAGACAACAACATCGCGGCGCTGAACCTTGCCAGCAACAAAAGCCTCAGCACCATAGATCTTTCAGGGAACCCGATTTCAGAGCTTGACACAAAGCTTTTCCCGCAGTTGCGCCGCCTGTATATCTCCAACACACGCATATCCCGCGTAGATCTTCTCGAAGCATATTACCTCTCTGAATTCAAGGCAAGCAACACGCTCATCGAATTCGTGGACTTCAACGGCATACAGCAGTCAAACCTCTCCATCGTAGACCTCCGCGACAACAAGCGCATGACAGGAGAAAGCGTTGACTACACAATACACACCCTTCCCCAGGCGAAAGCAAGCTACAACCCGGAGCCCAACCTGCTTCTCAGCGGCTCCAACGGGGAAACAGCCGACATAAGCTATGCCACAAGCGCAGACATGCTCTGGAAATGCGATATCACCGGCGACGGCACTGCGAGCCACACTCCCGTATCTGTGACACTCCAGGGAGCCACTGACACTGGAAACAACGTCACAGGGACACTTGACCGCCTCTATCCCTATTTCGGCATAAAACTTAATTACGACCTTGACCGCTATTCCACCAATGGAGGTGAGTTCCTCATAGCCCAGTGGCAACCCGTCTATTTCCAGACAATAGCGAGCGTCACAGACAAGGCATATCCCGGCGTGCCTATGCACATCTATCCCTACCCGGCCGAGGGGAAACGGTTCCGCAGTGTCACAGTGAACGGCCAGGAAATCTTCAGCCGCTGGTTCATGGTTTCAGGTCCCGCCACCATAAAGGTAAATTTCGTAAACGAGGAATCTTCCGTAAAATTCAATACCAACCCGGGGCAGGAGCTGTCGTTCATGGTCAACACATTCGACGACAACGGCACCATTTATATCGACTGGGGCAACGGAAGCCGCATCCCCGTGACAGGAATGAACGGATATGTATCCGGATCTGACGAACTGAAAGGCGCACGCATCGACGGCACCGCTGCCGGCGAGACTGTGACCATCTACGGCGACATCGCCGCCGTAGACCTTTCCGGATTCGGAGACGCAGCCGAGCTGTTCGGCCTCTGGGACAATGCAGTGAACGCTATCGACGTTACAAACGCCCCCGACCTCAAATATCTCGATCTCCACTGGAACCCCGTAACAACAATCGACCTGAGCCAGAACAGCACCCTCGAACTGCTCGACGTAAGCTACACGGCACTCAAGGAACTTGACCTGAGCCATACTCCCAACCTCTTCTGCCTGCGCGCATACAGCGACGGTTTCGGCGACGAAGACGAAGGCATCGCACAGCTCACTTCAATAAATGTCACCAACCTCCCCTACCTGCAGTACCTGGATGTGAAGGGAAACCGCATAAGCGCCATTGACCTCACACACAACGAGATGCTCACATGGGCATTCCTTAACGACAACATGCTACAGACCATCGACCTGAGCAACAACAACGATCTCGAGGAGCTGAACATCGGCAAGAACCAGCTGACGGCCATAGACCTCTCCAGCAATCCGTTCCTTACAGTACTCAGTGTGGACAACAACAAGCTCACATCAGTAGACCTTACAAACAATACGCGCCTCAAGGAGGTGAATGTAGCCAAAAACGACATACACACCCTCAACACATCCATGCTCACCGACCTGCGCCGCCTGTATATCAACGGCAACAGCATGACAGCCGGCGAACTCAACGACCTGTATTACGTGCTCCCGCAGCGCGCACCCGACACCCCCGAGGAGCAGAACCCGGGCGTAGGCCAGGTTGCATATAACCTTGCTGTAATACAGGGTGGCGACGACGAAAACGCCAACGACGGCAACCGCGCCGACTCCACCATTGCTGAAGACCGCGGATGGACACCGAGCCATACCGGCACCAACGGCGGCTGCGATGTGGCATATCTCGATATGTTCACACACGAAAACGGCACATACGTGGTATCTGACGCGGCAGGAAACATCTATACCCACGGATCGAAAGTGCCCAAATACGAGCCGCTCACCATCACCGCCACACCGGCAGAAGGATACACCATGGCACACTTCTCGCTCAATGAAGAAGAGCCCCGTGAAGGCACCTCATTCGACATGCCGGGAGTATACACCAAACTGCACGTGGTATTCAAACCCACAGACGGCATCAACTCTGTGGAAGGCGCAGGCAACGGCGCCACTGTCACTGCCGGACGCGGACAGATCGCCGTATCGGCTCCGGAAGGCGCCACTGTCGACATCTATTCAACCGACGGACGCCATATCGCCACTCTCCGTGTGACAGGCTCCGAGGTTCTGGATCTTCCCGCCGCCCTCTACCTTGTACGCGTGGCCACCCCCGCCGGAACCACCGCATCTACCGTAGCGGTACGCTGATCCCCTTAATCCGCCAAAAACAAAACGGCGCTGTATCGGGCAATCCCGGCACAGCGCCGTTTTTTATATTATGTGTATCTTATCAATTTCAGGAAGTTCCTTACAGACCTACCGTCATTTATAGACTACAGTTATTTTGCGGGTTCTGCCGCAGGAGCTTTCCGGCACTGTTACTGTAGTGCAGCGTGAGGCTGCGTCGTATACAGCGGGCACAGTCTTTCCGTCGACCTTCGCTTTCCCCTCAGCAGGCTCGTCGGTATTGAATATCCTCAGCTCATATGAGCGAGATGCCGGCAGGCGGTCAACCGCCCCTTTGCGCGCGGCGATGGTATATGTGCCCTTGCCGTTCTTGAATTTCTGTGATATTCTTGTGACGGCATATTCGCTGTCATAATTATTGGAGTCACCCGAGTCTTCATAAAGCGATGTCTCCCCGTCGCATCCCGACACGATATTCAGAATCAGCCGCCCGGGGCGTTCCGTGGTGCTTTTTACCTCCGGAGGGTTGTTGACTATTATCGCCCCTTCGCGATAGAAATACGGGATCTGGCTGAGGGTGAAATCAAGCTCCCTGACACAGTTCCCTTCTATCATCCTGTTATGCGCCACAGACCACCAGTTGCCTTCCGGGAACCAGATCTTCTTCCTGCTGACACCGTTTACAGAAGGCTCCACCACGGGTGCCACCAGTATGTCGTCGCCGAAGAAATACTCCCCTTCGTTGTCATAAGCCTCCTGCAGCTCGGGATATTCATAATACAACGGACGGCAGATGCCTATGCCGGTATCATAGTTTTTCCGCGCCATTGTATAAAGATACGGGAAGATGGCATAGCGCAGTTTCACAGCCTCGTTCATCAAGGGGAAATTATCATACGTCCAGATAAGACGGTTGATATATGTCCCTTTGGTGGCATGAGTGCGGAAAATCGGGGTAAACACACCAAACTGGATCCATCTCAGCAACAGTTCGGGATCATTCACATCCTGCCTATGGTCAGACTGGTGCCCACCCAGGTCATGCCCCCAGTAACCGTAACCAACATTCGAGGCTGTGGATGTAAAATATGGCAGGAAAGCCAGAGTAGGATAATTGATGAACGTATCGCCGGAGAACCCGATCTGGTAACGGTGGCTGCCGAGACCTCCCCAACGATGGAATATAAGCGGGCGGCGGTCAGGGCGACTGTTTTTCATTTCATTGAAAAACACGTGGTTGCACCAGAATGTCTCTCCAAGCCCGTCTACATAGGGGCTTGTGAGATACTGCTGCCAGTCGAGCCACCAGAAGTCTACACCCTGCTTCTCGAGCGGACGTATCACGTTCTTGAAAAACGCTTTGGCAAACCGCTTGTCTTCCAGATTCCAGGCTATCACCTTGTTTTCCGAGGGATCCATCCCCATATCCTGAGCCATAGCGCCATAGCAATCCTCATGCGGAGCCACACCATCGGCGGGATGAAGGTTCAGGGATATGTGGAGGTTGTTGTCATGGATATCTTTCAGAAGTGCATCGGGGTCGGGTATGAGTTTCGTATTCCACGACCAACCGGTCCATCCGCCGCGTCCGTCTGACACGCCTTGCTCTCCGTTCCAGTGCCAGTCCATGTCAAGAATCATCACATCGGCATTGATGTCATTGTCTTTCAGGGATTTCATGATGTTACGGAAATCGTCGGCGGTATAGTTCTCATATTTGCTGTACCAATATCCGAACACATAATCGGGGGGAAGAGGTGTCTTGCCGGCAATGAGAGTGAAATCCTTTAGCGCACGCTTGTAGTCATGGCCATACCCCATGAAATAAAGATCAAGCGCGTTGGGATCGGCTCGTTGTGTCACCCAGTCGATTCCGTCGGTATCAGGAGCGAATGCCAGCGAGCGGCTGCCATCGGGACGTGTGACAGAGGGGGAGTCATCAATAACCGCCCACCCCGAGCGTGATATCACACCTGTCTCGAGCCTGTCGCGGAAGGCATCGCCGTTGTTGTTGTCGAGTGTGCGGTATGTGCCTCGCAGATTTCCGGGATCTTTCATTCCGGGATACCATATTACCGGTTTCCCTCCGAGCGACATAGCGACTGTGAGGTTTTCGGGAGAGGCTGGCTCGCACTTGGGGTTGGTACCCTTCCTGTATCTGAGCGAAAGTTTGTCTGTCTTTATTGTAAGGTATTCGCCATCGTCCGACTTTGAGTATGCCGGCACAGGCAAATCGCGGTTTACTACAGTGAAAGTAGCCTGGTCCTCAAATTTACCCTCGGGGCTGTATTCTATGCGGATCATTTCCGGTGTAAGCACTGTAAAACGCGCGTTCCCTTCGGTAACCGTCGCTTTTTTCTTTGAAACGGGATTGTCGGACGCACCGGCGAAACACGATACTGCGGCAAGGAAAATCAGAGTTATAAGTCTGTTCATTATATGGAAATCCTGTTGTAACGATCGGTTTTATATGTAACATAAAACATATCCGTATGAATGCCCGCGGGCGCTCATACGGATATGTCTTATTTCAGATAGCTGAATACTTATTCAAGAATCCGTATGATCAGAGTTTGGGACCGGCGGCTACAAGTGCCTTGCCAGCCTCGTTGTTCTCATATTTCTTGAAGTTCTTGATGAAGCGTGCGGCAAGATCCTCTGCTTTCTTTGTCCATTCCTCGGGATTTGCGTATGTGTCGCGGGGGTCGAGGATTTTGGGATCCACGCCGGGAAGCTCTGTGGGGATCTCGAAGTCGAAGATCGGGAGCTTCTTGGTGGGAGCCTTAAGGATTGAGCCGTCGAGGATGTCGTCGATGATACCGCGTGTATCTTTGATAGAGATACGCTTGCCTGTACCGTTCCAGCCTGTGTTCACCAGATATGCCTTGGCACCGCTCTTCTCCATACGTTTAACGAGCTCCTCGGCATATTTTGTGGGGTGGAGTTCGAGGAACGCCTGGCCGAAGCAAGCAGAGAAAGTAGGAGTAGGCTCGGTGATGCCGCGCTCTGTACCGGCGAGCTTGGCGGTGAAGCCGCTCAGGAAGTAGTACTTGGTCTGCTCGGGGGTAAGGATAGATACGGGAGGAAGCACGCCGAATGCGTCAGCTGACAGGAAGATCACATTCTGTGCGGCGGGACCTGCAGAGATAGGCTCTACGATGCTCTCGATGTGGTTGATGGGGTAGCTTACGCGGGTGTTCTCTGTTACGCTCTTGTCCTTGAAGTCGATCTTGCCTTCTGCGTCAACGGTTACGTTCTCGAGAAGTGCGTCGCGACGGATAGCTTTGTAGATATCGGGCTCGCTCTCCTTGTCGAGGTTGATAACTTTGGCGTAGCAGCCGCCCTCGAAGTTGAACACGCCGTTGTCGTCCCAGCCGTGCTCGTCGTCACCGATGAGGAGACGTTTCGGGTCGGTGGACAGAGTGGTTTTGCCTGTACCGGAAAGACCGAAGAAGATAGCGGTGTTCTCGCCGTTCTTGTCGGTGTTTGCGGAGCAGTGCATGGAAGCGATACCCTGCTGGGGAAGGTAGTAGTTCATCATTGAGAACATACCTTTCTTCATTTCGCCGCCGTACCATGTGTTGATGATAGCCTGCTCGCGTGATGTGGTGTTGAACACTACGGCTGTCTCGGAGTTGAGGCCGAGTTCCTTGTAGTTCTCAACTTTTGCCTTTGAGGCGTTGTATACCACAAAGTCGGGTTTGAAGTCGACGAGCTCTTCTGCTGTGGGAGCGATGAACATGTTGGTCACGAAGTGAGCCTGCCATGCCACCTCCACGATGAAGCGCACTGCCATGCGGGTATCCTTGTTGGCGCCGCAGAAACGGTCTACCACATAAAGTTTCTTGCCGGAGAGCTCCTTGATGGCGATCTCTTTGACAGCGTCCCATGTCTTTTCGGTCACAGGCTTGTTGTCATTGGGATATTCCTCTGTTGTCCACCATACTTTGTCGCGTGAGTTGTCGTCCAGCACAATGAATTTGTCCTTGGGCGAACGGCCTGTGTACACGCCAGTCATCACGTTTACAGCGCCGAGCTCGGTTACAACACCTTTCTCAAAGCCTTCGAGGGAGGGCTCGGTCTCAGCTTCGAAAAGCTGCTCGTAGGTAGGATTGTAGATCACCTCCTTGACATCCTTGATGCCATACTGGGTCAAATCAATTTTGCTCATTGTAGTTGTTATTAAAGGTATTTTTATTTTTGAATTGTCGAGAAAGAAAACGGCATGCAGACGCTGCTGCCTTGTAATCCGAGTGCAAAGTTACTCACTTTTTTTGAATTGCAAGCCGTTATTACGGAAAAATTTCCGTAATAATAAATTTTTAGAACTTTTTGATTTTTGTTTACGGGACAGATGTACATATGCAGTGCCTGAAACCGTGCCCACATCCCCCCGCATGAACCTCCTGGCCACCGGAGCAGGACATATAGCGGCTTCATTTCACTACCTAAACACCCGGATTACGCAAAAGTTCATACCTTCGGCACCCGTGGCAGGCACATATCGCGGGGGCACCGGCACATAATACTCCGGCAATTGCTTTTCAGACATTTTATGGCTAACTTTGCCATACAATTAATCAGACCATCATATGCATCCATACGATACATCGCGGTTCACACGCAGGCAGTGGTTAAAAACCATGGCACTGGCATTGTGCGGCGGCACCGCGGCATCGGCCGCCGCAGCTCCGGTGTCCGGTGCGGCCACCATACCGGCCACCGGAGCTGCAGCGAAAAAAGTAAGCCGCATCTCCGAAGGCAAGGCGGTGGCATGCACACAGTGCGACGCATGCATGCCTTGCGGCTACGGAGTGGATATCCCCGCAAATTTCAGGTTTTACGACAGGATGCTGCAGAAAGGAGCCATACCGGACCTTAAATCAGCAGACCGTTCCACTCCGGAATTCCGCTCGAAGGCCATCGGCTTCCTCCGTGCCTACGACAGGGAGATACCCGACGGGCACCAAAGCCAGCGTTGCATAAAATGCTTCCACTGCGTGATGGCCTGCCGGGAGAGGATATTCATCGTAAACGAACTTGCCGCCCTCACAGCCATCACCGACGAGCTGCGAGACTGGGAGTGCCGAGAGATCTGACTGGTATCATAATTCACCGAAAACCCTATGTCATTATTACTCAGACGGAGAAAACATAAACCCACTGTCGGACGCATGCTGAAAATCACACGCGTCATCGTAAGCCTGCTCCTTTTTGCCGCGATGGTGCTGCTTCTCGTCACTCTCGAGAGCCGTATCGCGACAGCATTCGGATGGGTGGCACGCATACAGATATTTCCCCTGGCATTGTCAGGAGCCATCACCGCCATCGCCCTGTGGCTTGGCATAACGCTGCTTTTCGGACGCATTTATTGCTCCGGCATCTGCCCCATGGGGGTGTTGCAGGATATATTCATCCGTTCGGGACGCCTCACACGGCGCAGCCGCATGCATCGCCGGTTCAGATATTCCATGCCGCGCAACAAAACCCGTTATACGATATTGGCAATCGTTGCCGGAAGCGCTGTAATGGGCCTCACACTCTTCCCCTCGCTGTTCGATCCTTACAGCGCTTTCGCGCGCATCGGATCGGAGATACTTCTACCGGGAGCGCAGTGGCTGTCGGGGCAACCGGTTCTTGTGGCGTCGGCGCTCGCATTAGCAATAGCGGCCGTCACACTGGCAGCCGTGGCGCTGGTGGCCTTCCGCCACGGCCGCCTCATATGCAACACCGTCTGCCCGATAGGAGCCACACTCGGCCTCTTCAGCAGATGGTCGCTTTTCCATTTCGACATAGATACAGACCTCTGCGTCAACTGCCGGAAATGCGAGCATGCATGCAAAGCCGGATGCATCGATGTGGAAAGCCATGTCATTGACGGTTCGCGGTGCGTGAATTGCTTTAACTGCGTGGAAGCATGCGACAGCCATGCACTGCGCTATACCACCCGACGCAAACGTCTCTCTATACCGATGATGCAGCCCGTGAACAACGCAGCCTCCACTACGCCGGCTGTAAAATCCGATAAAATCTCGACAGAAATAAGCGACAACGCGGCGACACAAGCAAAACCCACCGGAGCGCCTGTAAAAATAGACCGCAGAAAGTTTCTCGCGACAGGTCTAATAGTGGCCGCCACTCCCACGCTTACGGCCATTGCCGGCAGCGCCAGACGCATACAGGCGATCGACCGGGGAAGCAAGCCGCTCACCCCATCACGCTATGTGGCACCCCCTGGACGCCACTCCATGACAGCGTTTCTGGAGCGGTGCACCGGCTGTGGCCTGTGCGTGTCGCGATGCCCGGCAAAAGTGCTCCGTCCGTCATCTAACGAGTTCGGGTGGCTTCACATGCTGCATCCAGTGATGGATTTCGAAGCCTCATATTGCCGCTACAACTGCACCCGATGCACCGAAGTGTGCCCCACAGGCGCCCTCCAGCCCATTACAGTAGAGGAAAAACATATCTTCATCATCGGACACGCACAAGTTGAGCCAGACAATTGCATCGGCTGCGGCCTATGCGTGGAGCGCTGCCCACGCAAAGCCATCACACTTCAGCCACGCAAAGCGCCGAAACAGGGTCAGAGCCGCGCTGCAGCCACTGTCGACACCGGCGACTGCATCGGATGCGGTGCATGCGAATACATCTGCCCCGCAAGCCCGATAAAAGCCATCGTTGTCAACGGCATCATTTGATTTCCCACAAACACCCCCTAAAAACAACACTGAATAATGCGCCAGTATTTAGACCTTCTCCAACATATAATGGAACACGGAGTGCAGAAAGATGACCGCACAGGCACAGGCACCCGCAGCATCTTCGGATACCAGATGCGTTTCAACCTCGAAGAGGGATTCCCCCTTCTCACCACAAAGAAACTGCATCTGAAATCAATCATCCATGAACTCCTGTGGTTTCTCAAAGGAGACACCAACGTGAAGTATCTTCAGGACAACGGAGTGCGCATATGGAACGAATGGGCCGATGCCGACGGCAGCCTCGGGCATATTTACGGCTACCAGTGGCGCTCATGGCCCGACTACAACGGCGGATTCATAGACCAGATATCACAGGCCATCGACCAGATAAAAAACAATCCCGGCTCACGCCGCATCATAGTAAGCGCATGGAATGTCGCCGACCTCGACAATATGAATCTCCCTCCGTGCCACGCCTTTTTCCAGTTCTATGTAGCAGACGGACGCCTATCCCTGCAGCTCTATCAGCGAAGCGCCGACACATTCCTCGGTGTACCTTTCAACATAGCCTCATACGCTCTGCTCACCATGATGGTGGCACAGGTATGCGGGCTGCGTCCCGGAGACTTCGTGCATACGCTCGGCGACACACACATCTACAACAACCACTTCGACCAGGTGCGCGAACAGCTCACACGCACCCCGCGCAAGCTCCCGCGCATGATCATCAACCCGGAAGTGAAAAACATATTCGATTACAAATACGAGGACTTCACCCTTGTGGACTACGATCCGCTGCCACACATCAAAGGTGCAGTCTCAGTCTGACAAACGCAACAAGAAAAATTATAATGCTTACAATAATTGCCGCCATCACCGCATCACGCGGAGCAATAGGCCGTAAAGGCGAACTCATATACCATATCTCTGAAGACCTCAAGCGCTTCAAGGCACTCACCACAGGCCATACAGTCATAATGGGACGCCACACATTCGAGTCACTGCCCAAAGGCGCACTACCCAACCGGCGCAACATAGTCATAACCTCCGACCCCGACTGGAGCGCGCCATCCACAGAAACCGCCCATTCAGTAACAGAAGCCATTGAAATGGCATCCGCCGATCCCGAAGCATTCATCATCGGCGGAGGACGTGTATATGCCGACACACTCCCCGTGGCCGACAAACTCGCCATAACACTTATTGAAGGAGCTGAACCTGCCGACGCCGACACATTCTTTCCACCGATAGATCCCACACAATGGGAAATCACAGATATGAGCGAACCACAGACCGATCCCCGTACATCAGTCCCTTATAGGTTTATCACATTCAGCAGAAAACAGTAACCCATCCCCACAATCTCACAGCCACGCATTTCCCCGACAGAGAAGCATGGCCTCAGCACAGAACATCACCGAGCAGTTCAGCCGCATCCTCCACACACCCCGGGCAGGATCTAAGCGGCTGTCCTGTTTCAATCCCTTTAAGATGCTTGCATACGGTAGCGCCATTTTTTGAGTGAAAGCCCGTAACCACAACCTTCATCCTCTTCATCGCCTCCGTACGATCCTTCGATACAGCACCCAGCACAAGCCCTGCACCCACAAGAGCGCCGCAAGTACCCTCAAGACACCCCATACCCGTACCATAGGCACCCGCAAGCCTGTAAAGCATCCCCTCGTCCACACCGGCTACATCCGCAAAAGCACACGCCACAGACTGCGCACAATTATACCTCCCGCTATTTTTGTTCTCTACCGCGCGCTTCACACGCCCATCACCAAAATTACTTTCCATTAGTCAATTAGATTACGTAAATTAACCCACACCACCACCATCCCCGAGACCCCTGATAGCTCTGATTCCTCTGATAGCTCTGATTCCTCTGATTCCTCTGATGGCTCTGATTCCTCTGATGCCTCTGATGCCTCTGATGCCCCACCACCCCCCGAGACCTCTGATGGCTCTGATGGCTCTGATTCCTCTGATGCCTCTGATACCTCTGATCCCCCACCACCACCTGAGACCTCTGATGGCTCGGATGGCTCTGATTCCTCTGATGCCTCTGATCCCCCACCATCCCTGAGACCCCTGATAGCTCTGATGTCTCTGATCCCTCTGATCCACCGCTCCCTCTTTCTTTCACTCTCCCCTCTCTCCACACACAATTCCCAAAAAAGAAAGCGCCCCGGCACATCTCATGTGCCAGGGCGC
>CATJQX010000109.1 GCA_949742535.1 uncultured Muribaculaceae bacterium
ATGCCGAGAGACACTGTGTTGGAAGATGTGGCTGTGGAAATCTTTCCATCGTATTCGGCTTGTACCTTATAGGAATACCTGGTGTAAGTGTCTGGTACGGGTATTTCAATTGTTATTGATGTGTCGGCAGTCTTTTCCTTGACGATATCCCCGTTTTTATCGGATACGGTGTAGGTCACTGCAGTCGGATCAAAGAAACCTTCGTCTGCCGCGGCTGTCACGGGATCCCATACAAGGCTGCCTTTCCCGTCGGCGTCAAGTGTGAGGACTACATTTGACGGAGCGGCCGGTGTGCCTTTTCCGATGAAGCATGATGTCTTGCTCTTGGGGGAGGAGCCTGTGGCGTTTGATGCTGTGGCGGCAAAACTTACTTTACCGGAGTTGTTTATCGTAACGTCTTTTTCTACCACTTCTGCCGCTTCTGCCGAGCCTGACATGATCTCGGTGCCGTCGGCAAGCACTTTATATGACATGGCCTCTCCGTCGGCGGAAGTGCCGTCATACAGTGTGGCAGGTATGGTGAGTTTCACATGTGCTTCGGTGGAGCCGTTGTTGCATGTCACTTCCAGTTCCGGGGCTGCCGGAACTTTCCGGTTTATGCTTTTCGCTATGTGCAGTCCTACAACCTCCTCGGAGTCCGAGAATTGGGTAAGTAGTGTAGATGCTCCTGATGTGAGGTCTATCTCATACAGGCCGGCACCGGCATCTGTAAGAGATGTCACAAGAAACGTATTGTTCCTGTCGTTGATGCATCCGCTTACGAGATAGGTGGTAGAAAAGCCTCCGGTGACAGGAGCCACAAGAGTCATGGCGCCGGTGTTCTTTTCCACTTGATATAGATTGTTGTCTCTGGCTATGGCATAATATTGTCCGTTTTTGTCGCATCCCACTGCCCATAAATACTGGTCGAGCGGTGATATTGAAGTGGAATTCAGAGCAGAATAGTCGCCTTTACCCCAGACGAATGCGCCCCCGTCGGGGGTATAGTAGCATCCGTAAACATCGCCGGTCGTAGGGTCCATAGCCATATCGGTGGCCATCAGTGAGTAATCCTGACACATCTTTACGTCGGCGAGTGCCCATGTCTCTGTATCATATACAACCATCCAGAAAGATGTTTCCCATACCATGCTGATGTAATATGTGGAATAGAATTTTCCCTCTCCGTCGTCGAATCCTGAGTGAACGATATGCTCTGAGGCAGCGATAAGTTCAAGGTCTCTCGGGGATGAATGGGGTATCTTGTAGAAGCCGTACTGATATGGATTGGTGAATCCCCATGAAGCGGCTGTGACAACGAATCCGCGCAGGTCTATGTCTGCGTCGAGAGTACGTTTCGGACCACGCGCATATTCCGGTGCCCCCATGTGTGTAGCCGCAGTTATTGCCGCAGTCCGGTCAAATCCCGGTGTGTTTTGTTTGTGCGACGGGTGGTTTAGCCTTAGATTGACGATCTGATTGTCTGTGGATGCAGCTCGGGCTGCGACCGGTGGGGCAGCCATGTTGCCGGAAATCTTCTTTGCCGGTTGGTCGGCATAGGCTGGTGTGGCGCATCCGATAGCCAGCATTGCCGTGAGCATCAGTGATAATTATTTTTTCATAATGAAGATTGATTGTGTAAATTTTGCTTGTGTGGGTATGATAACAGTCTAAGTAAGTTATGAAAATTCATACGTATAAAGCAATTTCCACGACTTACTTATGCTGATTTATTCTTACCTACATGGCAATTATTGTTAAGTCTCGAGATTATTGTAATGAATTTGTGCATTTGCTTCTTTTCGGATTGACTGGTGAAAATCCTAAAAAAGCAGCAAATGCAATGGTTATGCCAATGTATGTGGCATTTTGTGTGTAGATGTGTGCCATTTCCAGACAAAATGTATACGTGTGGCGGTTTTGGCAAATTTATATGATTAATTTGTATCAGGCAAATATTTGTAGAACAGTTTTCAGCGAAATATAAAAAATGTGTGTTGTTGGGTGTGTTTATGGATGGTGAAAGAGAGAGGAGAATGAGATGTTATTGGACGGGAATGAGGCGGATGGATTTCACGCGGAGACGTGCTTCGAGGTAGTGTTGCAGTTCGTTACGTGACGAGGCTGACATGGGGGTACTGTAGCGTATCAATGCAATGTTGGCGGTGTCAAGGTCGCCTGTGGAAATCTCTCCGAACACGGCACGTGTCACTGCTATTTCCGAGACTTGCGGGAAAACCACCTTCAGCTCTGGTGCGATATGTGCCGAGATAGAGTCGCCCTGACGCCGCATGTCGATGATCTGACGAAGGGAGTCGATGGTCTGCTGTTTCTGGACGAGAGAGTTCTGCGCGAGTTCATAGATCTGGCCAACAGAGTGTCCCATCATGTCTTCTGTGTTGCGCAGGTATCCGGCATCTCCCTGTATAATGTTGAGTTTAACGCCGTTGAGGCCGTAATACTGCATGCGGTTTGACAATGCAAGCTCAATGGAGTCCTGCGGCAGCACTTTGCCTATCAAAGTGATGCTCAACACACGGTGGCCGTCGGTTTTGGTTGCTGAATGGCTGAGCACCTGTGTGCCCTGGAAACGGCATTCGTGGCTGATGAAGCGGTCGGCGTTCATTTCGAACCGCGACTGGCTGAGCATGGTGTATGTGAGGTATATGCTAGGAAGGAGTGTGAGGATTGAGATGGTGTAAATGAGGCGGCGCATGCGTTTGGCGCGTTGTGGGTTGGCAGTCTGCATGCGTTTGAATTTCATCGCCTTCACTCCCAGGAATGTGGCGAGGCAGATGTAGATGGAGTTGATGATGAACAGATACAGTGCTCCGAAGAAATAATGCATCTGGAATGTGGCCAGTCCGTAGCCGACGGTGCAGAGAGGAGGCATGAGTGCTGTGGCGATCGCGACACCGGGGATTACATTACCCTTGTTCTTGCTTGCGATGGCGAATATGCCTGCCCCGCCGCCAAAGAACCCGATGAACACGTCGTAGATTGTGGGGGAGGTGCGTGCGAGCAGTTCGCTGTGCCCAGAGCTTACAGGTGAGATAATGAAGTAGATGGTGGAGGCAAGCACTGAAAAGGCTGCCGCCACGAGCAGATTGCGTGCGGAGCGTTTCAGCAGTCCGAAATCTTCAATACCGATACCAAGCCCCAGACCGATGATAGGTCCCATCAGCGGGGATATGAGCATGGCGCCGATGATTACTGCGGTGGAGTTGGTGTTGAGACCGAGTGACGCTATGAGTATGGCGAACACAAGGATGAGGATGTTTGTGCCTTTGAAGCTGACCCCCTCGCGTATGCTTTGTTCCGCTTCCTCTTCCGGCACAAGATATCCGTTTAGTGAAAAATATCCGGCGAGGGAGGCTTTGATCTGGTTGAAGATTCTGTTTGCCATATTGAAATCGGGGTGATGTGGGACTATTGTCGGGTGGTGTGTAGGAGTGAAATAAGTTGCGCGGCCATTTCGTCAGTGTCTTTGGTGCCGTCGAGCCATATCACGCTGTTGTCGCGTTTGAGCCATGTAAGCTGTTTTTTTGCGTACACACGGGTGTTTTTCGCCATACGCGCTGTGGCGGTCTCGAGATCCCATACACCGTCAAGATAGGCGAACATCTCCTTGTATCCTACGGTGTTCAGGGCGTTGTGATGGCGGTAGGGCAACATGCCGCGTGCCTCTTCCACCAGACCCGATTGTATCATGCGGTCTACACGGCTGTTGATACGGCTGAAAAGGATCTCCCGTGGGAGATCTATGGCGAATTTAATGATCCGGAACGGCCTGGGTTTCGTCTGCCCCGTGCGGAGCGAAGAGTACGGTACTCCGCTTTCCATGCATATTTCCAGGGCATGTACCAGGCGCTTGTGGTTGTCGGGATCAGCCGTGGCGAGATACTCCGGATCAAGTTCGGCAAGACGTCTCCTTACGGCTTCTATCCCCTCATGTTCCAGCAGGCTGTATGCGGCTTCCCTTGTTTGTGGGGAGATGGTCGGGAGGGAATCTATGCCGCGGGTAACGGCATCGACATACATCATCGATCCCCCGCACATCACGGCATAGTCGCTGCGGCTGAACAGCCGGGGGAGCAGTGAGATGGCTTCCTCCTCGAAACATGCGGCGCTGTAATATTCCGTCACATCAAGGTTGCCGATGAAATGATGCGGTACCGCCGCAAGTTCCTCCTCAGATGGGGCTGCGGTGCCTACGGGGAGGCCCCGGAACATCTGGCGGGAGTCAGCCGAGACAATTTCAGCGCCGAGGCGCCGTGCCGTCTCTATGGCGAGTGCTGTCTTGCCCGAGGCTGTCGGCCCGGTGATGACCACGAGGGTCTTCTCCGAGCCGTCGCCGCGGTATGGATCTATGCTTATTTCAGTCACGCAATCTGTATTCAAGACCGTGCCACAAGTTTTGCTATCTCTACGATCACTTTTTCAGCCTTTTCCATTGACTGTACCGGCACGAATTCATATCGGCCGTGGAAATTGAGACCGCCGGCGAAGATATTCGGGCAGGGGAGACCCTTGAAGGATAGCTGTGCGCCGTCTGTGCCTCCGCGTATAGGCACCACTACAGGAGTTACGTCGGCCAGACGCATGGCTTCCTCGGCGATGTCGATGATGTGTTTGACCGGTTCTATCTTCTCGCGCATGTTGTAGTACTGGTCCTTGATCTCGATGCTGCAGCAGCCGTGGAACTCGTTGTTGGTTTTTCGCACGAGGTGTTCGAGTTCCTTTTTGCGGCGCTCGAAGCGGTCGCGGTCATGGTCGCGGATTATGTATGTGAGGGTGGTGCTTTCCACCGAGCCGTCGATGTGCACCAGGTGGTAGAAGCCCTCGTAGCCTTCTGTATGTTCGGGGGTCTCCCAGCGCGGCAACATGAGTATGAACTGGTTTGCCATGCGTATGGAGTTGAGCATCTTATGTTTGGCGTATCCCGGATGCACGTTGCGCCCCTTGAATGTGACGTTAGCCACGGCTGCGTTGAAATTCTCGTACTCCAGTTCGCCTATCTCGCCGCCGTCCATTGTGTATGCCCAGTCGGCTCCGAACTCCTCCACGTTGAATTTATGCGCTCCCAGGCCGATTTCCTCGTCGGGATTGAAAGCGATGCGTATTTTTCCATGCTCTATCTCCGGGTGGTTCTTGAGATATTCCACCGCGCCTACTATCTCGGCGATACCGGCTTTGTCGTCGGCTCCGAGAAGTGTGGTGCCGTCTGTCACGATCAGATCCTGTCCTTTGTAATGGAGCAGTTCGGGGAACTCCGAGGGGCTGAGCACGATATTCTGGGAAGGATTGAGTGTGATGTCGCCACCGTCGTAGTCTTTCACTATGCGCGGATTCACATTTTTTCCGGACATGTCGGGAGATGTGTCCAGATGGGCGATGAAGCCCACGGTGGGAACATCACGCTGTGTGTTGGCCGGAAGGGAGGCCATGAGGTATCCGTTTTCGTCGAGTGTTATCTCCTCCAGGCCGAGGCTCTCAAGTTCGCGTTTGAGAAATTTTGCGAATTCGAATTGTCCGGGTGTCGACGGAGTGAGATTGGTGGTCTCGTCGCTCTGGGTGTCGAATTTCACATATTTCAGAAATCTGTCGATTAACTCTGTCATATTTCGTATGTTTTTTTGATAGTTGACTCTTTGTATGTCTGTTAAGCAACCTGTATCAGTGACTTAATGCTTTAGTATGAACATAGGTTTGCTCACGTCTCACAAAAATATAAATTTTTATTGGTATAACAGGTGTGTTATGCAAAAAAAGATGTAACTTCATACCCGGTTTCTGTCCGTGCGTTTTTGGGGCAATAAAACCCGCTGCAAAAGCGTTAGAAATAAGGTTTGAAGAGGTATTTACATATCTGCGCGGTTCTGCTGCTGCCGGTGCTTATGGTGCTGGTGGCTGCGTCGTGTTCGCCGAAAAAGAACAATGCCGCTACCCGTAATTATCAGGCGTTTATCACCCGCTACAACATACACTTCAATGGCGATCAGCATTATAAGGAGACGCTAAAGGATATGGAGGAGGGGTATGAGGACGATTATTCACGCACGGTGTTCATACATCCGGCGGCTGCGAAAGCCGACGAGAAGGCGCCTCAGCCATCGGGCAATTTCGACCGCTCCATAGAGAAGGCGCAGAAGGCCATACAGCTACGTGCCATAAAGAAAAAACCGAAAAAAAAGGCCGGCCGCAGTTCTGATCCCGCCTATAAGGAGTGGATGAAGCGTGAGGAATATAATCCGTTTCTCCACAACTCGTGGATGATGATGGGACGCAGCCAGTATATGAACGGCGATTTCCTTGGATCGGCAGCCACATTCTTTTATATTTCCAAGCATTTCTCATGGCTTCCGGCCACTGTGACCGAAGCCAAGCTGTGGGAAGCGCGATGCTACTGCGCTCTCGACTGGCTTTTCGAGGCTGAGACGATACTTACCCGCATAAAGCCTGACGAACTGACCAACAAGACTATAAAACAGTTGTATTATACCACCCAGGCCGATTTTCTTGTAAGATCAAAGGAGTATGAAAAGGCGGTGGCACCTTTGCTCGAAGGGATAAAACTTACGAAAGGCGCCCAGAAAACGCGGTTGTATTTCCTTTTGGGACAGGTGTATACAAATATAGGGAAAAAGGAGGAGGCATATCGGGCATACAAGAAGGCCGGCTCTAATTCATCGGCATCATACCGCACAAAATTCAACGCGCGTATAAAACAGAGCGAAGTCTTTACCGGGAAAGATATCCAGCCGGAGGTAAAGGCTCTCAAACGCATGGTGAGATATGACCGCAACAAGGAGTACCTCGACCAGATATATTACGCCATAGGCAACCTTTACATGTCGGCGCGCGACACCGCCAACGCTATCGCCAATTACGAGCTGGCAGTGGAGAATTCCACCCGAGGAGGCATAGACAAGGCTATCGCGAATCTGACACTCGGCGGTCTTTACTACGATTTGCGTAAATATTCCAAAGCGCAGCCATGCTATGCCGAGGCTGTGCCGGTGATACCTGAGACTTATCCGGACTACAGGGCGTTGAAAAAACGTTCCGACCTGCTTGACGAACTGGTAGTGTATTCCCAGAATGTGGAGCTTCAGGATTCGCTTCTGCGTCTTGCGGCCATGAGCCCCGAAGAGCAGCTCGAGGTGGTGAACCGCATTATCGACGAGCTTAAAAAGAAAGAGAAGGAGGAGGCCGACGCTGCAGCCCGCGAGGAGTTCCTTGCAAACCGCGAGGATGCCGCAGGCAATATGTCGGGCGCCTCGCAGGCTCCCCAGACTTTCGCTATGAACAATGGCGACGATTCCTGGTATTTCTACAATACAGCCACAAAAAACGCAGGCCGCACTGAATTCCAGAGAAAGTGGGGTAACCGAAAACTGGAGGATGACTGGCGCCGACGCAACAAGTCGTCGTTCAATTTCAACGATTTCGGTACCGGCAATCAGGATGAGGCCGGCGAGGAGGGCGCCATCGCCGAGAACGATTCTGTTCCTGCCGCCGATGCCGCTGAGCTTGAAAAAGAGAACGATCCACATTTCCCGGAGTATTATCTGAAACAGATCCCTTCTACCGACGAGGACAAGCAGACGGCCAACGACGTTATCCAGGAGGGGCTGTACAATATGGGTGTTATCCTGAAAGATAAACTGGAGGACTTCAACGCGGCAGAAACCGAGTTTGAGTCGCTTCTCAGCCGTTATCCCGACAATATATACCGTCTGGATACATATTACAACCTGTATCTGATGTTCATGCGTGCGGGAGAGGTGTCGAAGGCCGAGCGCTACAGGCAGCTGATGCTCACCGAGTTCCCAGATTCAAAATACGGCATGGCAATGCGCGATCCCGATTATGTGGGCACATTGCGCCGCATGCTCCAGGAGGAGAACAACCTTTACGAGCAGGCGCTCGAGGCGTATATGAACAATGAGAACCGGCAGGTGCACGGGATATACGAGACCGTGCGGTCAGATTATCCTCTGACACGGCTTATGCCGAAGTTCATGTTCCTTGAGGCGCTCGCATATGTCACGGAAAAGAATCAGGACAAGTTCAAGTCAACGCTCATGGAGCTGCTCGAACGCTATCCCGACACAGATCTTACCCCCTATGCCTCATCATACCTTAAGGGGCTGGCGCAGGGACGCGAGCTGTCTTCAAGCGAGGGTGGCAATATGCGTGGTATGCTCTGGGACATAAGGCTCAGCAACGACTCCACCGCCACAGCACAGGATGGTGAACTGGAGTTCGAGCTAAGTCCCGACAGCGAACAGTACCTTGTGCTCCTGTTCCCCACAGACCGCATAGCGCAGAACGGACTTCTCTATGATGTGGCGCGACATAACTTCACATCGTTTGTTGTGAAAGACTTTGATCTCGAGCAGATGAATTTCGGCCGCCTCGGACTGCTGATAATAAAAGGTTTTATTAATCTGAATGAAATAAACCACTACCGGCAGGTGATGGCACAGTCGAAGACATTCACTCTCCCTCCCGAGGTGCGTCCTGTGGTGATATCGGCGGCAAATTTCGACACTCTTATCAAGAGCGGCCGGTCTTTCGACGATTATTTCAAATACATGCAGGACAAGACATACCGCGATACGGAGGAGGCTGTGCTTCCGCCTGATCTGTTCGGTCCCTCCGAAGGGATTCCTGAGGAGGAGGAAACTCCTGCTGAGGCTTCCGGGGAAAATGAGACCCTTGGTGAAGAGACGCCTGATAAACAGCCTGCCGAACCAGCTGCTGAAAACCAGGAGGCAGCCCCCGCCGCGCCTGAAACTCACCGGGAGCCAGAGGAACAGGCCGCGCAGGAGGAGGAGGAAACTTCAGAAGAGGCAAAGAACATCGAAGAGGAAGCTACACCGGGAACACCGGAAATACCGGAACCGGCCTCGCCGGCTCCTGAACCTGAAAAAGAGGAGCCTGCGAAGGAGGAACCTGCGCGTCAGGAGCCTGTGAATACACCTGAACAGGTGAACAAGCCTGAACCGGTAAAGACACCTGAACCTGCACAGCCCGCTCCAAAGCCTGAGGAGCAGAAACCTGCCGTTCCCGCAACTCAGAAACCGAAACCTGAGGCACCGGCACAGAACAAGAAAAAAGAGACACCGAAGACTCCCGCTCCGTCGTTG
Source organism: uncultured Muribaculaceae bacterium (assembly GCA_949742535.1). Taxonomy (GTDB): domain Bacteria; phylum Bacteroidota; class Bacteroidia; order Bacteroidales; family Muribaculaceae; genus UBA7173. Next base: position 9,135 of record CATJQX010000109.1, read on the forward strand.
CCGGAATATCCGGACGGATCGGAAGGCGACGATCCGCTGCTTGAATAACATCCGGGTGTCTGATTTTATTAAGTAACTGCATATGAGCGAATACTCCATATTATGGGCTGATGACGAAATAGACCTTCTCAAGCCCCACATATTGTTCCTTCGTGCGAAAGGGTATGACCCTGTCACGGTCAACAACGGGCGCGATGCGCTTGAACTGGTGGCCTCGCGTCATTTCGATCTGGTTATTCTCGACGAGAACATGCCGGGCCTGACAGGTCTTGAGACCTTGCAGCGCATAAAGGAGGTCTCCCCGCAGACTCCGGTGATAATGATCACCAAAAGCGAGGAGGAGAATATCATGAACCAGGCTGTCGGAAACAACATTGCCGACTACCTTATAAAGCCGGTGAACCCGAATCAGATACTACTGTCCATCAAGAAGAATCTGCACAGCCGTAAAATTGTATCTCAGACTGCAGCCGCCGATTACCAGCAGGAATTCACCCGTCTGTCCTCACAGATCAACGAGGCACGCACCATAGAGGATTTTTATCTGCTATATGAGAAGCTTACCTCATGGGAGCTGCGTCTGGCATCGGCAGACACCAATATGGATGAGCTTCTGAAGATGCAGAAATCCGATGCCGATTCCGCATTCTATAAATTCATAAAGCGCAATTACGAGGATTGGGTGACTTCGTTGCCGTCCACGCTCACTCCTGGTAAAAAGGAGGGGGAACGGCAGGAGCGCCCGATGCTCAGCCCTGAGGTGTTCCGCAGCACGGTATTTCCTCTGCTCGACGAGGGTGAGAAGGTGTTTTTCGTGCTGATAGATAATTTCCGCCTCGACTTGTGGCTTACGGTGAAGCCGCTTCTGGCCGAGTATTTTACATTTGACGAAAAACTTTACACTACCATTCTGCCTACTGCCACGCAATATGCGCGCAACTCCATATTCTCAGGGCTTATGCCGGTGGATATAGCCCGGATGTTTCCGCATCTGTGGGTCGATGAAGAGGAGGAGGAGGGGAAGAACCTTAACGAGAGCGAGCTTGTGCAGACGCTTTTCGACCGCTATCGCCGTCAATGCAAGTTCTCATACAACAAGATTAACGACTCCACCGGCGGTGAACGGTTGCTGAGGGAGTTTTCAAACCTGTCGAAGAATCAGCTCAATGTGATAGTGCTGAATTTTATCGACATGCTGTCGCATGCACGCACCGAAAGCCGCATGATCCGTGAGCTCGCGCGCACCGACGCGGCTTACCGCTCGCTTGCCGAATCGTGGTTCCGCCACAGCCCTGCGCTCGAGCTTTTCCGGCGTATGGCAGAAAGCGGTGCCAAGGTGATAGTGACAACCGACCACGGTACCATAAGGGTAGACAATCCGGTAAAAGTAGTGGGCGACAAGAACACCAATACCAATCTCCGCTATAAGGTAGGAAAGAATCTCGGTTACAATTCAAAGCAGGTGTTCGAGATCAAGCGGCCGCTGCAGTTCGGGCTTCCGGCACCTAATGTCTCGTCGGCATATATCTTTGCCGGTAACAACGATTTCTTCGCTTATCCGAACAATTATAATTATTACGTGCAGTATTATACCGACACTTTCCAGCATGGAGGCATATCCCTCGAGGAAATGCTTGTGCCGATAGTGACACTGACCCCTAAGATATAGACTGTCAAAACTAACGATAAAACAATGAAACATATAATAGAAATTCCATCACTCGAGGCATTGCCTGAGGCTGCCGGTAAATTCGTAGAACTGATGGGCGACGAGACTGTGTACGCCTTCCACGGAGAAATGGGAGCGGGAAAGACTACTTTCATAAGACAGCTCTGCCGCGCTCTCGGTGTGGAGGAGGATCTCGCCAACTCACCCTCGTTCTCGATAATAAACGAATACCGCTCTGACACTACTGCCGAGCTTATGTATCATTTCGACCTATACCGCCTTGACAGTGTGGAGGAAGCGCTTGAGATCGGGGTGGAGGACTACTTTGATTCCGGTGCCCTCTGTCTTCTTGAATGGCCCGAGCGCATCGAACCGCTTCTGCCTGATGACACGGTGGTGGTAGAGATAAAAGTGAACGCCGACGATTCGCGCACTCTCATTGTAAACGTTCCCGAATGAGTATGGTCAGACATCTGCCAACTGTCCCGTCTACCAATACATGGCTCAAGGAGCATGCCGCGGAGTTCGGACACGGGGATATTGTGGTGACTGACGACCAGACTGCAGGGCGCGGACAGCGCGGAAACTTCTGGGAGGCCGAGCCGGGAAAGAATCTTACATTCTCGATGAAACTTGTGCCGGTTGGGATAGCGCCCGCGCGCCAGTTTGTCATAAGCGAATGCGTGGCTCTCGGAGTGGCCGAGGTGGTGCGTGACCGCCTTGCCGGTTATGTGCCCCCCGGGGAGGTGAAGGTGAAATGGCCTAATGATATTTATGTCGGCGAAAACAAGATTGCGGGTATTCTGATAGAGCATACGCTCAATACGGGAACCATAGTGCATACAGTCGCGGGAATTGGCCTGAATGTGAACCAGACCATATTCACGTCGTCGGCTCCGAATCCGGTATCGATGGCGCAGCTTTCCGGCAATACCTCTTTCCCTCTTGAGGATATCATGGAGGAGATTGCCGATGCCGTTATGAGACGCCTGGAGGATGCCTCCAGAAGCGACCGAGGCGTTGACCATCTTCACGAGGAGTTCCATTCCATGCTCTGGCGCAACGACGGCAATGCATACCGGTTTCTCCTTGCGTCAGACACATCGCGTTTTGTAGCGGTGATAGACGGGGTGGATCACGACGGGATGCTGCGCCTGCGTCTGCCCGACGGGGAGGTGCATCGTTTCGCTTTCAAGGAAGTAGTATTTATTTAATTCTTACCTTATACACTTATGAAATTCAAGTTATTGATCATCGCCCTCGGCATGGCTGCCGCATCCTGGGCGCAGAACGCCACTTTCAATGTGGCGACTTACAATCTGAGGCAGCTTAACGGAGGCGACACCGAGGCCGGAAACGGATGGGAACGCCGCGAGCCTGTGGTGGCCAAGCTGATCCAGTTCCACGATTTCGATATTTTCGGCACACAGGAGGGATTCAAAAGTCAGCTCGAGCAGCTGAAAAAAGATCTTCCGGGTTACGAATATATAGGTGTGGCGCGCGACGACGGAAAAGAAGCGGGGGAGCACTCGGCTATTTTCTATCGTACCGACCTGTTTGATGTTGTCGATCATGGCGATTTCTGGCTTTCTGAAACGCCTGACCGCCCCGGGCTTGGCTGGGATGCCGCATGTGTGCGCATCTGCACATGGGGACGTTTCCGCCATAAACCTTCCGGCAAGGAATTCCTGTTCTTCAACCTGCATATGGATCATGTCGGCACTGTGGCCCGCACGGAGAGCGCCAAGCTGATAAAGAAAAAGATCGATGATCTGGGTCCGGAACTTCCGGTGTTCCTGACCGGCGACTTCAACGTTGACCAGACAAGCGGATCATACAAGACTATCACAGAGGGTGGTGTGCTTACAGATGCATTTGAGCGTGCGAAACTGGTATATGCCACAAACGGCACATTCAACAATTATCTGACAAACGGATATACCACACAGCGCATCGATCATGTGTTTACCTCTCCTACTGTAGAGGTGCTGAAATACGGTGTGCTCACCGACACTTACCGCACTCCCACACCTGCCTCTGAGGCCGCCGATACCAACGGCACCGCTCCCGACGAAGTGGGCATCGTGATCTACAAGGCGCGCACGCCATCGGATCATTTCCCGGTGCGCACCACTGTGGTACTTCCCTGATCTGCAGGAGCCGCTGCCCGACGGGTTATTTGCGCTGCATATAATGCCGGCGCGTCTCGGGATCGAGTTTTTCGATGGCATAGCGCAGCATGGTGCGGGGCATTGCGGATGCATGCTTGTCAAGAAACGCGGTAAGTTCTTCGGGATTACGTTTGCCGGCCTCGCGCAGCATCCATCCGGAAGCCTTGTGAATCAGCGGCTCACGGTCATTCAAAAGTATTTCCGCCAGTTCGGCAGTCAACGCCGTCTGGCGGTTTTTTATGTATGTGAAAGTAGCGACTATTCCAATGCGCCTGCGCCAAAGGTCGCTGTCGTGCACAAGCTCGCGCAGCAGATTGTCGTTTCCGGTCTCAAAGCAGTGTTGTCCTATGATCTGGGGAGCCGAGAGATCCACCAGATCCCAGTTGTTTATGCGCGATGTGTTTGCGAGATAGTACTGTGCTATCTGTGCCCTTCTGTCAGTGTCCTTGCATTTTTCAAACCGCGCTACTAAGGCAAGCAGTGCACCCAGGCGGAATTCATGCACCTCATGGGCAAGCATCTGCGTGAATACATCTGTTGTGGCTGCGTGATACGCCCGCGAGATCCGTCGGTTTAGCGGCACCGTGATACCGGCAAACCTGTCACCTTCGCCATATTCCCCTTTGCCGGTTTTGAAAAAGGAGGAAAGTATGCTGATTTTTTCAGGTTTTGCCACTTCAAGCAGTTCGTCCTGCCATTTGCTGACTGTTTCGTGTGGATATTCCATTTCGTTATGACAGAAATATGTGTAGCGGTTTACACTGTTGCTGATCTTACTTAATTGCGACAAAGGTAACAAAAAAACAGGATCTTCTTTTCATGGATCCTGTTTTTGGTGTTGTAAACGTGGTAGCCGTTATTTCTTGCGTGTGCTTTCAATGACCGCCTGGTTTATCTGGCGTACTTTGTCAAGATCCATTTTTTCAACTTTGCGGTCGTAGGTGACAAGGCCGTTTATCTCATGTTCCACGTCGGTGGTCTGTGTATAGATGCCTGTGCTCAGCCCGAAATATCTTGCCATTTGCTCAAGTTCGTTGAGCATCATCACGTAGGTGTCTGTCAGTTGCTCCTTGTTGATCATCATTTCGTAGGCGTCGTTGCGCACAGGCCACATGTGGCCGTGCACGAACAGTCCTTTGCCGCCGAATTCACCCAGTGATGCGGCGCGTCTGTCGTCGGGACGGGGCACGGCGTTGGGTTCTATGCGGCCGTAGTGGTGCAGGTCCACGAAGTCGCCGTTGCCGGGGTCTCCGTATGCCTTGCGGTAGCCTGGGGCGTAATTGTATCCCGAAAGGCCGTTAACCAGGCGTGTAGGATCGTAGTTCTTTACCCAGTCGGTAATTTCTGTCGCGTCAAAGGCACCCCAGTTTTCATTGAAAGGCACCCACATCACTATCGAGGGTGAGTTCTTGTGCTGGTCGATCATCACTTTCAGCTCGTCGCGGAATTGTTGGCGGACAGCTGTGGAGTCCTGTCCGTCAGGCTCCCACAGATTCGGCATATCCTGCCATACCATCAGACCGAGACGGTCGCAATGGTAGTACCACCGCTGCGGTTCCACCTTGATGTGTTTGCGTATCACATTGAAACCGGCGCGTTTGGCAAGTTCTATGTCGTAGAGCAGCGCTTCGTCGGTGGGAGCGGTAAAAGCCCCGTCTGGCCAGTAGCCCTGATCGAGAAGCCCTATGTTGAAGACGAATTCGCCGTTGAGCAGCGGTCTTGTTGTGCCGTCCACTTTACCCAATTCCAGAGACCGCATCCCGAAGTAGGATGATACCTCATCCACGATATTCCCCTTTTTGTCTTTGAGTTGCAGCGTGAGGTTGTAGAGGAACGGGTCGTCGGGGCTCCACAGACGCGGATTTGCCACGGGCAGATACAGCGGTGCATCCGACACGCCATCTTTTTTCGCTATCTCCCGGGTGCCGTCGTTTGCGATCGCCGTGATTTTCAGTTGCGGATTGCCGCTGTTGGCTACAATTTCGAGGCGGTTGTTTTTCAGGTCGGGCACAAGTCTGATGTCCGAGATATGCTCTTTCCCTACCGGTTCGAGCCATACAGTCTGCCATATTCCCGAGGTGAATACATAGTCGCCGTGAGGGCCGTTCTTTCCGCAGGGCGCCTTTCCGTCGTTGGGATCATATGCCCCTACCACAAGGGTGTTTTCCCCCGGTTTGAGATAGTTGGTTATGTCGATGCTGAATGCATCGTAGCCGCCGGTGTGGCTTCCCGCCTTTTTGCCGTTTACAAAAACAGAGGCGATACGGTCTACTGCGCCAAAATTGAGAAGCACTTTCTTCCCTTTCCAGTCGGCGGGGATGGTGAATGTGCGTTTGTACCACATGCGGTTTTCCCCTTTTCTGGCTATTCCCGACAATTCCGATTCAGGAGGATAGGGGACACGTATCTTTTCGGTTTTTGATGTGAAAGCGGGAGCCGCTGTGGCCGACACCGGATCAGGTGTGTTTTCGCCACCCATATATTCCCACATGCCGTTGAGGTTCATCCACTGGTCGCGTGCCATCTGCGGGCGCGGATATTCCGGTAGTGGTGTCTCGCTTTCGAGAGCCGCCTGGGTCCAGGGAGTGGGAAGTGTAAAGTCTTTTATGTCAATGGCCTCGGCGTGGAATATATTGCCTAATGCGAGTGCGCAGCCTACAGCCAGAAAATTTAAGGTTGTTCTTTTCATGGAAATGGATAACGTGCTATACTTGGTTTCAGTTACTCTCGGATATGCGGCAGATCAGTTCCGCCACCCGAAGTTAGCAATTATTCTCAAAACAGCCTCAATAATACAGTGAATTTATTGAAAAAGGGTCACGTCTTCCTGCGAAGACGCAACCCTTTTTCTGTGATCCGAGCGGGCTTTGTGAGAGTAGCGTTATCTTGTTGATTTTCAATTTGTTGGTTAATGTAATTGAGAAGCAATGTACCACGGTTTGTACCACATTTTCCGCTCTATTTTAGAGGGCAAAATTGCCCTGATTTATCACTACCTGCGAGAGCATCA
>CATJQX010000110.1 GCA_949742535.1 uncultured Muribaculaceae bacterium
CCCGTCGATGATGCTGGCATGTACGAGCCTGTCGGCCACGATGAGGGTGCTTTTGTCGGCGATGGAGGATATGAGCCCGGTGTTGGCATGATATCCGCTGTTGAACAGCAGCGCTGCGGTATCTGATCCGCGGCGTTTCTTGTACAGCAGGGTAAGGAACACCTCCAGATTGGTGTATTCAATCTGTCTGGGAGCCAGCAGGCGTGCCGCCGACGAGGTGAGAGGCACAGTGGCCGATATGGGATCGGCGAAAAATTTGGCCTGTAGCGTGGCGTCGGCCGCAAGGCCCATATAATCGTTTGTAGAATAGTCTGTCAGTGTCAGCGGTGTGACTGTCGGGATCTGGCGGTAGTTTCCCTCTTCGTGCAACTGCTGCAGATGTTGTCTTATTTCCATTTTCCGGAGCGTATTATTTCTATCATCTCATGTGTGAGGCGTCTCATGTCCTCATCCGGAGTGACATATGGTGGCATTACATATATGTTTCTGCCGAAAGGCCGTATCCAGACTTTGCGACGCACGCACTCTCTTTGAAAACGTCCGACATCTACAGGTTGTTTGACCTCGATAACTCCGATAGATCCCAGAACACGCACATCCGCCACATCATCTGTGAGCTCGCGCGCAGGTGCCAGTCCCTGCTCGAGAACTTTCTGCATATGTGAGAGTATGCCGGCCATCGGCTGTTTTTCAAGCAGGCGCAGCGACGCGCATGCTATGGCGCATGCTAGCGGATTGGCCATGAATGTGGGGCCGTGCATCAGCACACCCGCTTCTCCCGCCGAGATAGTCCGGGCCACCTCTTCTGTGGTAAGCACGGCGCTGAGTGTGAGATATCCTGCGGTAAGTCCTTTGCCTACGCACATTATGTCGGGCTGTACACCGGCATGCTCCCATGCAAAGGGGAGACCAGTGCGCCAGAATCCAGTGGCTATTTCGTCAAAAATAAGATATACGCCGAATTCGTCGCATAATCTGCGTGTCTCACGCAGGTATTGCGGATGATAGAACCACATGCCGCCGGCACCCTGTACCACCGGTTCGAGTATCACGGCTGCTATTTCTCCTGATTTTTCTTCAAGAAGTTTCCGGAGCGGGGTTATGTCGTCGGGATTCCATTCACCGTGGAAACGGGAGGAGGGCTGTGGCACGAAATAACGTATCGGAAGCGCCGACCCGAATGCGCCGTGCATGCCTGTCACCGGGTCGCAGACGCTCATCGCGTTCCAGGTGTCGCCATGATACCCGGAGCGTATGGTGGCGAAGTTGGTTTTCGCATGTGAACCGGAGCGGCTTATGGCAGCCTGTATGGCCATTTTCATGGCAACCTCTACTGCCACTGATCCGGAGTCGGCATAAAAAATGTTGTGCATGGAGGGGGGAGCCATGCCGAGCAGCAGCTTCCCGAGATCGATCGCCGGCTGATGGGTCAGTCCGCCGAACATTACATGGCTCATACTGTCGATCTGCGCTTTTGCGGCGGCATTGATTTCCGGATGATTGTATCCGTGTATCGCAGACCACCATGATGACATGCCGTCGATAAGTTCGGTTCCGTCTGCAAGGACTATGCGGTTGTCATGGGCCGAGGCGACCTTGTATGTCGGTAAGGGATCGATAGCCGATGTATATGGATGCCACAGATGCTCGCGGTCCCA
>CATJQX010000111.1 GCA_949742535.1 uncultured Muribaculaceae bacterium
TCAAGGCCGTTACGGCGCACGAACTCGTCGCGTCCCGGAAGGGCGGCTTCGCGTCGCTCTACCTCCTCCACCGACGGATTGCCTACATACTCCACCTCCATGCCGTGCGAGCGGAAGAATTCCACCTCGAATGGGAGTATGCTGAGTACTTTCCGGCAGTAGCGCCGGATGCTTTTCACACGCCATTCCTTCCATGCCCAGACTTTCGGGGAGATATAATAATAGACGGGAATCCCGAGGGCATGGGCGTGGGCGGCCAGTTTGAGATTGAAGCTCGGATAGTCGATGAGTATGAGAGCGTCCGGCCTATCTTCCGAAATGGCGCTTTTGGCCTTTTTCAGATTGCCGAATATCTTTCCGAGATGGCGCAGTACCTCGCTGAACGCCATGAACGCCATGTCGCGGTAATGGATCAGCGGCGTGCTTCCCGGGGCGCTTTCAGATGCGGCCGCCGTCATCTCGTCGCCGCCGAGGTATGTGAACAGTGCCTCCGGGTCGATTTCGCGTAAAGATCTCATCAGAGGGGCGCCATGTATGTCGCCGGAAGCCTCGCCGGCCGAGATAAAATACTTCAATTCAGAGTAGTTATAAAATTCATATTATATCCGGCGGGGACAAAACGCCCCGCCGGTATGGTTGATATAGTTCAGCCTTTTACAGTCTCACGCTCGCCGGGCAGGCGGTCGAGAAGATCGTGGTACAGTGCTGTCTTGCTGTCGATATGGTCGAGGACCATGCGCACGAATGGGTTGCGCTCGAAATCGCCGCGCACCTGCTCGAAGTCGTTGCGGCGGCTCTGGTCTGACGAGGTGTCGACGCCGAAACCGATGCGTGCCACCGAGGAGAACTCCTTGCGGGCGTCGTCGTAGAGCATCCTGTCGAGTTTCGTAACGCTCTTCCACCAGCGTTCGGCGATCTGCTCCACGTCGGCCACGGTAAGCTCGCTTACCTCTTTGCCCCACCAGTCGGCGAAGTTTTCCACTACCCATGTCCATTCCATATCGTAGTAGTTGGCGGCAAGCGCGCTCAGCCGGTCGTTTACCTCCTCAAGTGTCTTGATAGCGCCTGAAGCGATGCCGTTGCAAAGCTGTTTTATCTCTGTGCGGGGGGCGATCAGGCCGGAGAGGTCGAGCCATTCGCCTCCTCCTGCCTCAGTGGTGGCGCGCAGGCGGCTGCGCATATCCGTTTCATCGGCTATGGGCGCTCCCTCAAGGCGTTTTAGCACGGAGTTGCCCATGAACTTGTCTATTGCCATCGCATAGTACTGGCGTCCTTTACGCAGGGCTGAGGCGGTGATCACCATACCCTGGTATGAGTAGTGCTCGGAGGTTTCGCCGGCGGTGTTCTCTATATCGTTCAGCAGGCGGGTGCCGTCCATCATTTTCTGTACGGTGTAGGGGCTGAGGAGGTTGAAGTTGATATAGTCGAGGTGGTTGGGTGTGCGGCGGCGGTCGCGTTTGGGCCACTTCATGGCGTCGCGTATGGTGCCCACGCTTTTGAGGTTCACACCGGGCACGAGGTGGTGTGTGCCGGTGTTTTCAATGAGGTAGCTGAAGGGGAGGCGTGATGTGTCGGGGTGGTTGACATGGCGGCCCATCACGAGGGAGAAGGCGCCGATGTGGGCCGGCCAGAGCACATAGCTGTCGCTTGTGGTCTTGGATCCGCGGTCCACAACACCCTGGTGGATCGGGCCGAGCTTGTACATATGGTTGCTCTGGTTGGAACCGGATCCGGCGTTGAGGAATGAGAACATGCCGGCGATAAGGAGGCTCGACTTGTGCATCGTCACGGTGTAGGGGCCTGCGAATATTGCGGCGGCCTCCCCGTTCTCGCAGGCACAGTTGGCGAAAAACAGTGAGTCGTGAGCCGAGAAGAGACGTGTAAGTTCGGTGGCCTGTCCCACGAAGGTGTGCACAAGCACGGCGCCTTCGTCGACGGTGGCTCCGGCGCAGATGATGAAATCTTTTGCCATCACATTGTGGCCTACGCGTACCGGGTCGACCGGTTCCGACATGATACTGCCGTTTTTGAGGCTCTTAACCCCCTCTATGGTTGCCGACGGACCGATATATACATCCTTTATGGTGCCTGCGTTGATAATGGTCACATCCTCGGCGATGGTTCCGGTGGAGCTGCGCTGCTTTTCCACATAGGCATCGATCAGCCCCCTAAGATTTTTTACAAGATCCTTGTCGTGGCGGTACATTGCTATGATATATGCCACATGTGCCGATAGGCAGTTGTAGATAGGCACTTCGCGTCCGCCGGTCTCGTTGAGCACCGACACCTCCACTCCGTTGCCGAAGGTTGATTCCCCTGTCATGGCGATGCAGGCGGTATTTTCGATGACGGCGCGGTCTCCGATGCGGTAGCCTGAGATGTAATTGCCGATGCGGTTGATGAGCACGTCGTTGCCGATCTCGCAGTTGTGTATCATGGCGTCATAAACTCCCGGACGCATGGGTATGCATCCGTCGCGCATTATAGTACCCTCGGTCGTGCCGAGTTTTACTTTTCCTGCAAAGCAGGTGTTGCGGTAATGTCCGGGCCTGAATGGCGATGCTACTTCAATTTCATCCCAGTTCTCGCAACGGCAACCGTTGTTTTCAAGTGCCAGACGCTCGTCGGCATTAAGTTTTCTATAGGCCATTGTAATGTGTTTTCAGCCGAGGCCGGTCACGTGTACTTCCAAACCTCGTTTTCATTTGTTATTTAAGTGCAAATTTACTATTTTTGCTCAATAAATAAAAAAATCGACGAGGGATTATGAAACAGAACAATGTGATACTCTTTGATGTGCCGGCTGTGCGCGAGAATCTGCTCCCCATGAGCTACACGCGCCCTGTGGCAGACTTTCTGCTTGGTATCAACACCCTGAGACAGAAGTGGGAATGCCTTCTCCCGGGCAACTATTCATATCTTACCGCAGACTATCTCACAGAGAAGTTTCCGGCGGTGGAGACAGATGACAATATCTATATAGCCTCGCATGTGGTGGCCACTCCGGCGCTTGCCGAGAGTGTGGCTGCTCTTGCTCCGGGCGAGGTTCTTACCGGTGAAACAGCCGGAGGCGAACATATGATGATAGCCATGCGCGGCACTGCATCACACTTCACGGAGCTTTCTGCCGGCACGCCTGAAGGTGTGGCTTTTCCCGACAAGGTGGAGGTCATAACACGGCTTTACGATATATTCCTGCTGAACGGACGCCAGATTGAAGATGACTTCCAGATTCTGACACACCGCCGCGAGGGGCAGGTGATACCGCGCAGCAACACTGTTATCGGCGATCCCGAGCAGATCTTTATCGAGAGCGGCGCCATAGTGGAGGGCGTGGTGCTCAACGCATCCCACGGGCCCATCTATGTGGGAAGGCATGTGGAGATTATGGAGGGAAGCTGCCTGCGCGGTCCCATCGCGCTGGGCGAGCACTCCACAGTGAACATGGGTACCCGCATCTATCCCGGCACCTCGCTCGGCCCCTGGTGCAAGGTGGGAGGCGAACTGAACAATGTGGTCATGTTCGGCTTCTCCAATAAGGCACACGACGGTTTCCTCGGCAATGCCGTTATCGGAGAGTGGTGTAACCTGGGCGCAGGTTGCGTGGCCTCCAACCTCAAGAACGACTATACGGAGATCAAACTGTGGAACTATCCTTCGCACCGTTTCCTCCGTACCGGTCTGCAGTTCTGCGGTCTGATAATGGGAGACCATTCGAAGGCTGGTATAAACACGATGTTCAATACGGCTACCGTTGTGGGTGTGGGCGTCAATATCCACGGCTCCGGCTTCCCGCGCAATTTCATCGCGTCGTTCAGCGAGGGGGGACCTGCGGGATTCAATGATCTGCCTCTTGAAAAATTCTTTGACACGGCTACCCGCATGATGTCGCGCCGAGGCCGCTGCCTCTCTGATGCCGACCACCGTATTTTCCTGGCGATCCGCAACATAGCCGACAATTACAAATAATCCGTAAGGCATACAGTAGCACGCCACCTCCGGCGGCTCGCGTGGCAAACCTCATGCTGATATGAAAGCTACTCAAGCTGATACGAAAAGGTGAATGGCATTTCCTGATTTTATCGGGAAGCACAATAGTAAAAAACAACCGGGTGCATCGGTGGAAAAGTTTCCGCAGATGCACCCGGTGTTGTTTGGGTCTGCCGCTGTTGTCATGCGGCATATGGTCTGGTGTCAGTCTTTTTTGCGTTCAAGCTGACGCTCGAGCGCCTCGAGGCAGAGGTCGATGGCTTCCTCGAATGTGTCTGCCACTTTGGTGGCCACATGCTCGTCCTGGGGAACGGTGACACGTACCACGGCTTCCTTGTTGCGTGCGGTCTCCGGCTTCACGACTGTGAGTTTTACGTCGATTGTGCTTATGGTGGTGTTATGTCGTGCCAGACGCTCTGCTTTCTTGTTGACGAAGGCTACGAGTTTCTCGGTGGCGTCGAAGTTGATGGCTTGAATTCTTACGTCCATAGTTTTATCCTCCTTGATTTTTTTGTGCGCGCGGGTGCGCAAGTTGATAATTCTGTTTCAGTTCTCGGTAGGTTATATGTGTGTAGACCTGTGTGGTCTCCAGTGACTTGTGTCCTAAGAGCTTCTGCACTCCCGGCAGGTCTGCCCCGTTGTTGAGCATGTCTGTCGCGAATGAGTGGCGCAATGTGTGGGGGGAGAGGCGTGAGGCGAGTGTATGGCCGGTAAGCGCATGCTTTACCGTGCGGAGCACCGTATGGGGCTTGAGCTGCGATCCGTCGGGATTCACGAACAGATATTCCGGCGCCCGGACACCGGTTGCCGTCGCGCGGACGCGTCTGTATATGTCGATTGTCGTAGCCAATTCTTCGCCGAATGGGATCAGTCTTTCTTTATTACGCTTGCCGAGCACTTTTAGTTCGCGCCTCGTGGTGTCCACCTCGCGGTCAAGCATCCCTATCAGTTCGGCACGTCTTATGCCGGTGCTGTAGAGTGTCAGCACCATCAGGTGGTCGCGCAGGGGGAGAAATGCTTTCGGCAGCGTCTCTTCCGTGGCGGGTGGTCCGAGGATCTCCTCCATCTCCTGCGGACGCACGAAGACGGGGAGGCTCTTGGGAACTTTTGCCAGTGTGATTTCTGCGGCGGGATTCGCTTTCAGCCCGTGATGCCGCATCATGTAGTTGAACAGCGAGCTGATGGCGCTCACCTTGCGGCGTATCGACCTCTGGGATACTTTTGCGTCGGCGAGAGACAGTATCCAGCTGCGTATGTCAGAGGTGGTGATGCTTGCCGGATCGAACCGGTCCGGTACCTTGCCGGTGATGAAATCGGCGAACTGCCGCAGATCGGTGCCATAAGACAGAACGGTGTGGGCCGAATAGCTCAGCTCACACCGCAGATATGTCAGAAATGCATTTATCATGTGCCGACTTCGTGAGGTTTTTCTTGTAACTCCGGTGCTCACCCGCAAATGTAGGCGGGGATGGCACGCTCACGAAGTTAGTATAAAGTTTGCGGTTTTCCAAATATTTTCAGATTTTTCTTATAAAAATCCGATTCTTCGGTAAAAACAGGGCGTGTATGAAAAATCGGAGGCGGCTCGGCCTCTATGGCTAAGAGGACGTTCAATGCGCTTTGGCTATGCCGTAGGGGGTGCGGATGGTCTGCCGCCTCTTGGTGTCTTCGAGAATGGCGTTGTTGTCGCTCCGTGAGCCGACGGTGGAGACCGAAGTGGTGTGGTAGCGGTGGAGGGTGAGCGCCTGGTGGGGCACTTTCATTATGCGGCACCCGTTGAAACGGAGGCGGTAGGCTATGTCGATATCTTCCCCGAGGCCGGGGCCGAGATAGCGTTCGTCGAAACCGTTTATGTCAAGCAGGTCCTTTCGGTAGATGCCGAAGTTACAGCCGATGAGGTTGCCTGTAGGACGTTGGAGCACCCCTTTCCGGCCGATTATGGGCAGGCGCACTATGCGCCCCGGGTGGCAGTGCGACGGGAAACGGCCAATGTGGAGCAGAAACCGCATCTGCATGCGCCGGAACCATCCTTTTCCCAACTCGCCGCATCTTTCGGTCTCATGGCTGATGGCCGGGGATAATGTGGCGCGGCGTCCGGCAATGACGGTCTTGGGTGTGGCGAGCCTCAGATGGTCTTCAGCCCAGTGCGGGGCAGGGATGCAGTCGCCGTCAAGAAAACATAGATATTCGCCTTGGGCTTTCTCGACGGCCTGGTTGAGAATGATGTTTTTGCGCCATCCGTCATCCTCGTGCCAGAGGTGGAGTATGTCAAGCTCGGGATGATCATGCATGTACTGTTGGAGCAGGGCGGTATTGTGTCCGTCGGATCCGTCGTCGGCAACGATGATCTGGAATTTCCGGTATGTCTGGTGCCGCAGTCCCTCGAGCACCAGCCTCAGCCACCGGTGGTTGTTGTATGCGGCTATGATGATGCTCAGCGATGGATAACTGCTGCGGTCTGATTTGGAGGTCGTAGTCATCGTGTGTGCGTAACTGTCAGGGGTAGGTGTGTGCATTAGGAGAGTGTCATTGCCGACCTTCTGATACAGCAGACGCGGCATTGGTGTTGCCGCGTCAAGTTGTATGGTTCGTGTTGTCTGAAAAGGCAAAATGACAAAATTGCCGGATTCGTGAAATCTGGCAATATGGCAAAGCTGTCTTGCAGGGGAAATTATTCCTCTACGAGACGGAGCTTCTGCACGTAAACAGCCTTCATCATCTTCTTGCGGTTGGTGACAGAGGGCTTTTCGAAAGCCTGACGGCTGCGGAGTTCCTTAACGATGCCTGTCTTTTCGAATTTACGTTTGAATTTCTTGAGAGCTTTTTCGATGTTGTCGCCTTCTTTAACTTGTACGATGATCATTTTTGTGGGTTATTATTTTTTATGTTTTGTTTTAATTATCAATCTGTAAAGCGCTCTTCAGGACGTCTGTGCACGCTATGATACAGCACATCCCGCCCATTAAGCGGGGCAAAATTACAGATATTTTTTTGAGTGACCAAATTTTTTTGCGCTAAATTTTTTCGAAAATATTGTGATACAGCTTTTTGGTGGCGTAGGCGAGTGTTGCCTGTTCGGTGCGGTTGCCGCAGGCTTGTTTTAAATCGGATATTAGGAACAGATGCTGATTATTTGTATATTTGCATTGGATTAGGGGTGATGGATTTAAGCAGACTGACTTGCAAAAAACGGAAGTTACTATGGGAAAAGTTACTAAAGGAGATGTGTTGAGAAGCATTGCCATAGGGGTTGTGGTGTTGCTTTCGCTTGTGTTTTACGGGTGTGCGATGGGGCTGCACGGGGAGACGATTGTGGAGTGGTGGATACCGGCAGCCGTGGCGGTTGCGATGGCGTTGGTTTCCGGCGCGGTTTTCTGGAAGAAGTGGGTATGGCTCACAAGAGTGGAGAACGCGCTGCTGAACGGGCTGTGTCATGTGGTGTTTGCCACCGGATTGTTCCTGTGCATATTTTATGCGGTCAATTACGCGTTTGCCGACAAGGCCACCGGGCATACTGAATATGTGACTGTGGAGAGCAAGTATACTAAGACCCGCCACCGCTCGCGGCGGATAGGACGCAACTGGTATGCGCAGGGGGAGGCTTATAAAGTATATTATATCGGAGTGGGGCTTCCCGACGGCAGGATAAAAGAGATGTCGGCCACGTTGAAAGAGTACAACAGAGTGCGCAGGGGAGATACGCTGGCATTCCCTGTGGAGCGCGGATTTTTCGGTGTGCCGGTGATCAAGCGCCGCGGAAGCAAAACAGAAGTGCCACCTTCGGGATACCGCCGCCAGTTCCGGAGCCGGTGACCGGTTTATAAGGATTAAAGTGGTGTCGCAGGTTTATGATGTAAAAAAAAAATGCTAATTTTGCAGAAATACGCATAGACCCTGAACGACGCGATGACAAAAGATCAGAACAATACCATAGACGATACCGGAACAGAAAAACAGGAAGAGGCGACAGTCACAGAGAACAATATTACAGAGATTTCCGATACCGCTGAGGAGATCACCCCTGAAATGGATGAGGTGGCTTCGGAAGTGGAAGAGGAGGTGGAAGTGCTTCCCCCGACCATAGGCACCGAGGCGGCGAAACTGAGGCTCGGCGGCATGTACCGCAGCTGGTTTCTTGACTACGCGTCCTATGTGATTCTGGAGCGTGCAGTGCCTCATATCGACGATGGACTGAAACCGGTGCAGCGCCGTATCCTCCACACGATGAAAAGCCTTGACGACGGACGTTTCAACAAGGTGGCCAACATCGTGGGAAGCACTATGCAGTATCACCCCCATGGCGACGCCTCGATAAAGGACGCGTTGGTTCAGCTGGGTCAAAAAGAGCTGCTTGTAGACACCCAGGGAAACTGGGGCAACGTGCTTACCGGCGACGATGCCGCTGCCGGACGTTACATAGAGGCGCGTCTTTCGGCCTTTGCGCTTGAGACACTGTACAATGCCAAGATTACCGAATGGGTGCCCTCCTACGACGGGCGCAACGACGAGCCTGTGTCGCTTCCGGTGAAGTTCCCTCTGCTGCTTTTCCAGGGCGTTGAAGGTATAGCCGTGGGTCTGTCATCAAAGATCCTGCCCCATAATTTCAATGAACTTATAGATGCCGCCGTCGCATACCTGAAAGGGGAGGAATTTACGCTTTATCCCGATTTCTCCACCGGAGGTTTCATAGATGTGAGCCGCTATAACGACGGCGAGCGCGGCGGAGTGGTGAAAGTCAGGGCCAAGATAGAGAAGATAGACAACAAGACCCTCGCCATAACCGAGATACCGTATGGCAAGACCACGAGCGTGGTCATAGCCTCCATACTCAAGGCTTTCGAGAAGGGGAAGATAAAGATACGCAAGGTTGATGACAACACCGCCGAGCAGGCCAACATAGTGGTGCATCTGCTCCCGGGCACATCGAGCGACAAGGCAATCGACGCGCTGTATGCCTTCACCGACTGCGAGGTGGCGATCTCGCCCAACTGCTGTGTGATCCGCGACAACAAGCCCCATTTCCTCACCGTGAGCGAGCTTCTGCGCCACAGCGCCGACCGCACGCGCGAACTTCTGCGCCGCGAGTTGCAGATAAAGCTCGATGAGGTCAAGGAACAGCTGAATTTTGCATCTCTCGAACGGATCTTTATAGAGGAGCGTATCTACAAGGACCGCGAGTTTGAGCAAGGGGAGAATCTGGAGGCGGTGTTGGCGCATCTGTATAAACGGTTCGAGCCTTTCATGAGTCAACTGGTGCGGGAGCTGACAGACGACGATCTCAAACGGCTTCTGGAGATACGCATGAAGCGCATACTGAAATTCAACTCCGATGAAGCAGACCGCCAGATAGCGCTCTACAACGAGCGGATCGCCGATTTCGAACGCAAACTCGCCTCCATGACCGAGGTGACCATCGACTGGTTCACACATCTCAAGGAGACATATGGCGCGCGTTATCCGCGCCGCACTGTCATACGCGGTTTCGACAGCATTGAGGCGTCACGTGTGGCCGAGGCCAACGAGAAACTGTATTTCAACCGTGAGGAGGGCTTTATCGGCACCGCGCTCAAGAAAGATGAGCCGCTGTTCAACTGCTCGATGCTCAACGATGTGATAATATTCTACAACGACGGCACGTACAAGGTGGTGCGCGTGGCCGAGAAACTGTTTGTGGACAAGAATATACGCCATATAGGGCTGTTCTCCAAAAACGACACACGCACCATATACAACGTGATATACCAGGACGGCCGCGGGGGCACATACTATATGAAACGTTTCGCCGTGACCGGAATCACCCGCGACAAGATCTATAATCTCACGCAAGGGAAACCGGGATCGCGCATATGCTGGTTCTCGGCCAATCCCAACGGCGAGGCCGAGGTGGTGAAGGTAACCCTCAAGCCGAAACCCCGCCTCAAGACCTTGCAGCTTGATGTGGATTTCGGTGAGCTCAGTATCAAAGGGAAGCAGAGCCAGGGCAATATAGTGACCCGTAACGAGGTGCACCGTTTCTCGCTCAAGGAGAAGGGAACCTCCACTCTGGGCGGGCGCAAGGTATGGTTCGATCATGATGTGCTGCGTCTGAACTATGATGGCCGCGGCAGCTATCTCGGTGAGTTCCTCGGTGATGACAAGGTGCTTGTGATAACAAGAAACGGGGAGTACTATCACACCTCTTTCGACGCAGCCAACCATTATCAGGACAATCTGTTGAGGATAGAGAAGTTCCGTCCCGGCCATGTGTGGACGGCGATTCTCAATGATGCCGACCAGGGGTATCCGTATATCAAACGGTTCCCGTTCGAGCCATCGGCGAAGCATCAGCGTTTCATCGGTGAGAACGAGGCTTCAACCATGATCCTGCTTACAGATACGCCGGGAGCGCGTTTTCGCGTGACTTTCGGAGGTAACGACAGTTACCGCGAACCGATTGAGATTGACGCCGCAGAGTTCATAGGCGTGAAATCCTTCAAGGCGAAAGGTAAGCGACTGACAACATGGACGCTTGCCACCGTGGAGGAGATAGAACCGAACGAGGCTGCCGCCGAGCGTGAGAGCAGGGAGGAGGCCGAGGGGCAGACCGAAAGCGTGGAGGAGGAACCTGTGGAAACCGAGGAACTTTCCGACGAGGAGGTACGCGACAAGATAACAGGGCAGGAACGCTTATTCTGAACATGCATGTCGTATAAACTTATAATAACATCGCTGTTGGCGCTCTGCGCCGCCACATTCCGCTGCGGCGGCCAAACCGCGGCAGCGGAGGAGATAATACGGCCGGTCAACTCGTCGTGGATGCTCGATGCCGGATCCGCTCATGTGGCCGACACATATCTGAGCCCATTGAAATATACCGGATGGAATGTGTCGTTTGAGTATGAGCGCCTCCAGGCCATGAAGTTCAGCCCGGAAGCATGGCGGCAGCAACTGCATGTGGGTGTGGAGTTCAGCGATACCGAGAACCAGGTGGGCAACAGCACCATGTTTTATGCCAATCTTTATGCCCGGTGGGGCATGCTGCATGTGTGGAGGTTGCCATATCGCTTTACCGTGGCAGCCGGCGGTTCGGCCGGCGCGGACATCGGGGGCGTATACAACAGCCGCAACGGCAATAATCCCGCGGCGGCGAAGGCCGACATTACAGCAAACCTTACCGGATGGGCTACATGGGATTTCACTCTGGGGCGCATGCCGGTGATGCTGCGCTGGCAGACGACACTGCCGATTGCGGGCATGTTTTTTTCGCCGGAATATGACGAGCTGTACTACGAAATGTATCTCGGAAACCATCACGGCCTCCTGCACTGCGCGTGGCCGGGCGATTTCTTCAGATGGGACAATCTTGTGACCGCCGACCTTGATTTCTCCACCACACGCCTTAGGGTAGGGTTTCGTTCGCGCATTTACTCTACGGAGGTAAACCATATAACCACACGCATCTTCTCATATTCGTTTGTGCTCGGTGTCACGGGCGACTGGTTCTCTGTGTCACGCCGCAGGGGTGTCCCCGAAGATACGGCCAAATTCATTTACGCCTACTGATGAACCTTCCGATAAGAAATATTATATGCGGCATGCTCCTGATGGCAGGCATACTTCCCGCTCTGGTGTCATGCCATGAAATAGAGGAGTTCGCAGACAGTCCGCGAGGCAATTTTGAGCAGTTGTGGACCATACTCGACGAGCATTACTGCTTTTTTGAGCAGAAAGATGTAGACTGGGACGAGGTGCATGCACGGTATGCCCCGCAGATCTCCGACCGCATGACGGATGAGGAGCTTTTCGGGGTGTGCGAGCGGATGCTCGGTGAATTGCGCGACGGCCATACGAACCTGAGCGCGCCGTTCGATGTGTCGTATTACCGTGAGTGGTGGAGCCTCTATCCGCAGAACTACGACAAGCGTCTGGTGGAACAATATTACCTGAACTTCAATTTCCGTACTGTCGGCGGCATCACCTATGCCATGTTGCCTGAGAATGTGGGATACATGCACTATTCAAGTTTCAGCTACGGAATAGGGGAGGGAAACCTTGACATGGTGCTCGGGTATCTCGCCACGGCCTCGGGACTTATCATCGACGTGCGCGACAACGGGGGAGGATCCATCACGAATGTGGAGACACTTGTGCGCCGGTTTATCACGAAGCGCACACTGGCAGGAAGTATATGCCATAAAGATGGTCCGGGACATGGAGACTTCTCGAAACCATATGATTTCTATTTCGATCCGGCTCCGGCGGGGCGCATATGCTGGGGGAAACCGGTGGTGGTGCTGTGCAACCGCTCTACTTTCTCGGCCGCGAACAATTTCGTGTCGGTGATGAAATATGTGCCTGGCGTGACCATTGTGGGCGCCACTACCGGAGGTGGCTCGGGGATGCCATTCTCTTCGGAACTCCCCAACGGATGGGGGGTGCGTTTCTCGGCTTCGCCTGTGCGCGATCCCGAGGGGCATCTTACGGAGTTCGGTGTGGAGCCGTCCGAAGGGTGTGCCGTGGATCTTGATCCGGTAAAGGCTCTTGAGGGGCATGATACGATGCTCGATTTCGCTATAGCAAAAGTTCTTGAAAACTGCTTAAAATATGAAAAACCACAGATATAAGGTTTGTCTTCGTCCCGCAGGGAGTGTGCTTGTTGCAGTGTTGTCGCTTTTGGTGGCTTGCATCAGCGGATGCTCGCCGAAGAAAGGGGGGGGAGCAGAGGGGGCTGACACCGACTCGGTGGCTTCCATCACGCATTACGCACGCCTGTTGCGCATGTACGATGAAGTGGTTCCCGGGTGTGTGCGCGTGGATGTGGTGAGTCCGTGGGATACTACGGCGATGCTTGCGCAGTATCTGCTGGTATCTGGTGCCGATGTGCCTCCCGACAGTGTCGCTCCCGGTTGCAGACGGATTCATGTGCCACTGAGCCGCAGTCTGGTCTACTCCGGGGTGCATGCGGGGTTGCTCGCCGAGCTTGGGGCTGCGGATGCCGTGGCCGGTGTGGCTGATGGGGGATATTTTACGACTGAGCCATATGTGTCGCGTATAAAGAGCGGTAAGATAATAGATGTGGGTTCGTCACAGTCCCCATCACAGGAGCTTGTGGTGGCTCTGAAACCGGATGCGGTGCTTGCCTCGCCGTTTGAGAATGCAGGCTACGGGATCATAGACCGGCTCGGTATACCGGTGATAGAGTGTCCTGTCTAGACGGAGGACCCTCCGCCCGGACGCGCCGAATGGATGCGTTTCTTCGGGCGCCTTTACGGGAGAGGAGCTGAGGCCGATTCTATATTCAGCCGGGTAAGGGACAGTTACGACCGGATAGTGGCCGACGTCTCGGGAAAAGAAAACAAACCCCTTGTGCTTACCGAAATGCTTACCGACGGGTATTGGTTCGTGCCCGGTGGCAAGAGTTATATGGCAAGGATGATACAGGATGCCGGCGGACGTTATCCGTGGTCTACAGACCGTAGCCGCGGTTCGCTGCAGCTCGATTACTCGTCGGTATATGCACGCGCCGCCGATGCCGACGTGTGGCTGATACGCAGTTTCGGCCATGACCTCACTCTTGATGACATACAGTCGGTGTATCTGCTTAACGGGCAGTTCAAGGCCTTCAAGCAGAACAACGTATGGGTGGCGAATACGGCGGAAGTTCCCCTTTTCGAGGAGTTCCCGTTCCATCCTGATCTGCTCCTGCGGGAATATGCCTCCATCTTCCATCCCGCCACTCCGCCTCATCCCCTCCGCTATTTCCGCAAAGCCCGCTGACGCAAGTAGCTAATCTGATTATTTCCCTAGGGAATTAGGTAGATTTTATTCCGCGGGCTGGATTATTCGTATTGCGTTGTCCAGAAACGGGAATACACTCGCTTGCAGATAAATCGCGTCAAGTCCAATGCTTAGTATACGTTCTTTGCCAGTGTGGTTCGGGGTTGCAATGATCGTTATACAATGGGACTGACCGGATATTTGGACTTCTGCCCATTCATTTTCTCCGGCTTTGAACGACAGGGTGTTTTTAATAATCTCGCGGTTTACAAATTTTACACCCTTTTCGCAAAGTACGTCGTAACCGGGTATATTCTCAATGTCTGTTACGGAACAGCCTATTACATCACCTGTCTTAATTAGTCCGCATTTGTCGTAATCCAACAAATGCTCATTATTGAAAGAGATCATATAACAGTCTGTTTTGTCCATATCGTTGCATTTGTGTGCCAGATTGAGTTGGGGTCGTGCATTAAAGATGTCCCTGCCAAGCACATATGAAAAATAGACGCTATTGAAATTGTTTGCTTCAGGATTGTATGTAATCAGACAGTGTCCGCCTGTTGCCGGTATTTTACGTACGAGATCGCATTTACGGAACAGATGGTCGTAGAAAACACCGCCGAAACCTCCGGCTATCATATTATTTACAGGCGAGGTGTCTGAACCGCCGTTCTCCCCAGGAGTAACCTCAGATACAATACCGCTATCATTTACTGTTTCAATTGTGGCGGTCCGGCAACCGCAGCATGCACTTATTGCAGATGTAAATATGTAAATGGCTATTGTATATGCGAATAAATAGAATACCTTGCTATTTTTCATTGGATGACTTTTAATACCATACGTTGTTCTGATAGATTGATAACACTATTGTTCCCATCTTTTACATCTGTGTCAGTATGTAAATAGTATCCGTCATATTTTCCATGCATGCCCCAATTGTAATCAACTAAACAATATTCCTTTTTCAACTCAGTTTGAGTAGTATTCCAAGTTTTGCCATTGTCTGTACTTTCAAGGATCCTCTCACGAATTTGATAATGATGTAAACCGTCGCAGATCCATATATGTGCGATATTACTTGTCGCAGCTTTCCCACTGACCAATAAAATACATGATCCATTATTGAATAAGGTCTGGAAACATTCTAATCGGCGCCTTTTTCCCAGCCAGATGCTGAAGTCAGTGCATATTGATGCATGGCCATAAATGCATCATTATGCATTGTGGTGGTTACGTTTGATTGAGTATAGTCGCTTTTCGTATCAATACCGATCTGCCTTAAAAGTTCCGTTATGCTTTCCCTAATATTATAGGGACCATATTTCGCATCAAGTTTGGGATCTGATGTAGCGATTGGCCAATCGTTTTCTTGTGGATCTGGTTTTGCAAGATATTTCTTTATCTCAGACCATCTAAAACGTAGAATTTTATTTTTTTGAGTTGTAGAATCTTTTTTATATGTGAGAGTCATGTAGTCTGGACGCTCTAAAAACGCCATAGCCATTGCTATGGCAGTATTTGCGCATCCGGATATGCCATTGGGGCATTCAAGTCCCTCGCACGCCGTTACTATTATGGAATCTACAGTTTGTCCCCATGCGACATTTATTCGGTTGGGGACAAAGCGATATTCTAAAGTGTCTGTGACTGTCTTTATCGTGGATCCGGCGTAAGTTTCCAATAATTTTTGATGTTCCAGTTCCGAACATTCAAGCATTTGCATGGTTTCTTCCATCCAAAGATTAAAACCATATATATCGGTCCCTTTTGAGGGATCGTAATGCCCTTTTTGAGTGACAGCAAGGATTTCAGGGGCATTTCGGTGTGCAGATACCACTGAAAAACCGTTGTTGTCTGCATAATTGACAACATACATTAAGGCTTCGTTATTTACAGCTCTTGAATTATGCCTACCAATAGGCAGTATGGGTTTGGAGTAATCGATTACACGACCAAAGCCTCTTGAAATTCCCTTTTCTTGTCCTGTAGGTTCAATCAATTCTGATGCATCTGATGCGATTCTTAAAATTTCCGCGGTAGTACGTAAATTGGAGATCGATTGTGTGAGGTCTCTATCCGAAGGAACCTCTTGTCCTGGCTCGTCAAAACTACAAGCAGTAAAAGACATTGTAATCAAAAGGTAAAAGACAAAGTTTTTCATGGGTATTTAGTGGTTATGTGTTGTTGGTTACAAAGATATGTGTTTTATTATGGAGAAGGATGTTAAATGTTGGTCAAAAAGGTTGTTGAAATGGTATTTTGGTAGAATTAGTTGTGGCATTAGACAAACGGAAAATGAATAGTGATGTCTGATAGTAAGGTTGTACCATAAGAAGGCTCAGAATTGTGTCTCAAATACGGAATTAAAATGCTATATTTGCACACTAATGAAACTTAAATATCTGATACATATGTAGGGCGTGCTCGTGGCAGCGTGTTCGCCGTTGTCCAGGCATACAGACTACGAAATGAGCGAGTTTGTCGATGATCTCGATTGATATTACTGGCGTGAGACATGATGTGACCAAAAACGGAGGAAGGGTAGCTGCCACATTCGCGATGTGCGGGCTGCTGGCGGTGGCGCTTTTCGCGGGGATGCTGTTTTTCGGCACCGCCCCTCTTGACGCCGCGCAGGTGTGGGGTGTGCTCACCGGCGAAAGTGCCGATGAAGTGGCCCGACTGATTGTGATGGATGTGCGGTTGCCGATGGCGGTGACTGCGCTTGTGAGCGGTATGGCGCTTGCGGTGTCGGGTCTGTTGTTGCAGACCACGTTCGACAATCCTCTGGCAGGTCCGTCAATATTGGGAATCTCTACCGGCGCGTCGCTCGGTGTGGCTGTGGTGATGCTCGCTTTCGGCGGATGGCTCGGGACCGGTGTGGGGTATTACACAGGTATTCTTACAGGTGCGTTCGTTGGTGCCGGTGCTGTGATGGGTGTGCTGCTGCTTTTCTCTATGTTTGTCAGGGGCAATGTGATGCTTCTGATCATAGGCATACTGATAGGTTATCTGGCCTCAAGCGCCATATCGCTGCTTAATTTCTTTTCAACCCAACAGGGGGTGCATTCCTATGTGATATGGGGGATGGGAAATTTCGGCGGTCTCACGTGGGACCGACTGGGTGTGTATGCCTCTCTGGCTTGCGTGGCGGTGGGTGTGGCCGCGCTTTTTGTAAAACAGCTCAATGCCCTGCTGCTCGGGCACCGGTATGCCGAGAGCATGGGCATGAACGTGAAGCGCACGCGCAACTGGCTTATGGCAATTGCCGGGGTGCTCGCTTCAGTGGTCACTGCATTCTGTGGGCCGATAGGCTTCCTGGGGCTGGTGATGCCCCATGTGGCGCGTATGGCCACCGGAACGGCCAACCATGCGGTGCTGCTGCCCGCGACAGTCGCCATGGGGGGGACTGGCGCACTGTTTTGCGCATGGCTCAGTGTGGCCTGCGGGGGAGGGCAGATAATACCGGTAAATGCCATAACACCGGTTATCAGCATCCCTATTATAATATATGTGATATTTAAAGGTAAGTAAGTCATGAAAATTATTACACATAAAACATATAGCCCCCTTTATATCCTCTGCGGCATCCTTTCGCCGGTTTTTGTCCTTATCTTCAGTCGTGTAGCCTGCTACACTCCTTCATCTTCGGACAAAAACCGACTGAAAGTATGCTCTCAGGGAATATAAAATAATTTCCACGACTTACTTAAGTAATCCTGAAAATGGGCGATAACGATCCACTGATAGAGTTGCGCGGACTTGGCGCGGGCTATGGCCGGAAGGTGCTTGTGGCCGGTGCGATGGCGCAGGTTCATGCCGGCGAGATGGTGACGCTGCTCGGTGCCAACGGTGCCGGGAAATCTACGCTGCTTAAAACCGTGTGCGGCGAGATCGCCCCCTTGTGCGGCGAGGCGTTTGTGGGTGGGAGAAATACCCGTAAGGTTTCGCGTCAGGAACTTGCGAAATTGCTTGCGGTGGTAAACACCGACCGTGTGGAGGCCGACGGCCTTACGGTGCGCGAGCTTGTAGGGATGGGACGCTACCCTTATACCGGTTTTTTCGGGCGCCTTGACAGGGAGGATTACCGCATTGTGGATGAGGCCCTGGAGGCGGTGGGGATGAGCGCATATGCCTCGCGCGGTGTAAGCTCGCTTTCCGACGGTGAGAGGCAGAAAACGATGGTGGCGCGTGCCCTGGCACAGTCCACGCCTGTGATAGTGCTCGACGAGCCTACCGCTTTTCTTGATGTGGCGAGCCGGGTGGAGCTTAACGCGCTGCTATGCGCCCTGGCGCAAAAGGAGGGGAAGGCAGTGCTGATGACTTCCCATGATGTGGCGCAGGCGCTGGAGCAATCTTCGAGGGTGTGGCTGCTGACCGGCGATGGGAAGCTGACGGATGCCTCTCCCGGTGAGCTGATTGCGGCGCATGAGAGCCATAGGGAGGGGAGCCCGCTCGATCTGCTGTTCAAAGACAGGGCTGTGGAGTTTGATGCCCGGCGGCTCGATTACAGGGCGAAACTGCGGTGAACTGCGGGGATGGCTTGGGGGACTGCGGGGATGGCGGCAGCAAGCTGCCTGCACAAAAACAAAAGCGGGGAGGAATTTGGGGAAATGGAGAAAGGGAGAAATTGAGAAAATGAGAAAAGGGGGAAATTAAGGAAAGAGGGGGAGGGAGAAAGAGAAAAAGGCGCTGTGACGGGAAAGACACAGCGCCTTCAATGGCTTTATGAGGGGGGAGAGAACCGGCGGTTGAGGGAGAAGAGTGGAGGAGGGAGAAGAGTGGAGGAGGGAGGAGAGAGGGGAAAGGGGGAGGCCGGGGATCAGTCGGTGGGGGTGCCTTCTTCGGGGTGGGTGTACCAGCGGGAGTAGAAGAGATAGTTGTGGGCTATCTTCTGGTTGAGTTCGCGGCTTTTCTCCGGTTCCATCATCTTGATGAATTTGGCGGGGCAACCTCCCCACAGTTCGTGGGGGCCGATTTTGGTTTTCGACAGCACTACGGATCCGGCGGCTACCAGGGCGCCTTCGCCTACTTCGGCGTCGTCCATCACTATGGCTCCCATGCCGATGAGGGCATAGTCGTGGATTTTGGCGCCATGTACGGTCACATTGTGCCCGATTGAAACATAGTCGCCGATCTCGATGGTGGATTTCTGATAGAGTGTGTGGAGCACCGAGCCGTCCTGGATATTGACGCAGTTGCCGATGCGGATGGAGTTCACATCGCCTCTAAGCACGGTGTTGAACCATATGCTGCATTCGTCGCCCATCTCCACATCGCCTACAATGGTGGCGTTTTCGGCCAGGAAGCAGTCTTTGCCGATCTTTGGGGTGAATCCTCTTACGGGAAGTATGAGTGGCATGTATTAAATCGTTTTATGGGTTGTCAAAGTGGGAGTGTCTTTTCACGCAGCCATGCGGCCTGGTCGCCGTCGAGCAGCGGTGAAAGGCGGTTGTAGACCATATCGTGGTATCCGTTGACCCATGCGATCTCCTCGGCGGTCATTATGGCGGTGTCGAAAAGCGCGCGGTCGAAGGGGAAGAGGGTCATGGTTTCGAAACGGTAGAAGTTGCCGAATTCGGTGGTGAAGGCGGGGATGGTAAGCACCAGGTTCTCGCACCGTATGCCGTGGACGCCTGTGCGGTAAAGTCCCGGTTCGTTTGATGTGAGCATGCCGGGTGTGAGGGGCGCGGGCATGTAGTTGAGGCGGATGCTCTGCGGTCCCTCATGCACGTTCAGGAAATGGCCAACGCCGTGTCCGGTGCCGTGGAGGTAGCTCAGCCCCTCTTTCCAGAGATACTGGCGTGCCAGGGCGTCGAGCTGCATTCCGCATGTGCCCTCGGGGAAGATGGCGGTTCCGAGCGCAATGTGCCCTTTCATTACAAGGGTGAAATCGCGGCGTTCCTCAGGTGTGGGTGTGCCCATGCAGATGGTGCGGGTGATGTCGGTGGTGCCGGTGAGGTACTGTGCGCCGGAGTCGATGAGGAGCAGACCGTGGTTTTCCACTGTCGATGATGATTCTTCTGTGGCGGAGTAGTGTACTATGGCTCCGTGGGGGCCATATCCGGCGATGGTCTCGAAACTCTCGTCGAAATAGTGGGGCTGACGTGAGCGGTAGCGGGTGAGTATCTCTGAGACGGCAAGCTCGGTGAGTGTCTCCCCCTCGCGCATCATGCGCTCTATTTCCATGAATGCGGCTACCAGGGCTGCACCGTCATGCTCCATGGCCGAGCGTATGCCCGCGATTTGCACATCGTTCTTTATGGCTTTGAGCATCGGCACGGGGGATGCCCCGGCAACAGCGCGTGCTCCGAGTGTGTCGACTACGGTCTGTGATGTGCGCGGCGCCTCCACGAGCACAGTGGTGTCGGCGGGGAGGGTGGCGAGGAATGTAAGGAGCGAGGCATAGGGGGCGGTTTTCACACCGTTGTCTGCCAGATAGCGCACAATGTCGCCGGTGAGTTTCTCCTCCTTGATGAAGAGGGTGGAGCCTTTGGCGGAAAGATACAGGAACGCGGTGGCGACAGGGTTGCAATTCACATCGCGCGAGCGGATATTGAGTATCCATGCTATTTCGTCAAGTGCAGAGACGAGTATGGACGAAGCACCCTGGGTGGCGGTAGCGGCCAGTATCTTTTCTATTTTGGAGGAAGCCTCCTCGCCGGAGTATTTCACCTCATGGATGAAGACCGGTGCGTCGGGCAGATCGGGGCGGTCTTCCCAGATGCTGTCAATGACATCGAAATGTGTGTCGAGGTTCATGTGATGTTTCCCGAGTGCCGAGCGGAGATCAGCGGCCTCGGATACAGAGAAGAGGTTGCCGTCGATTCCGACTACAGCACCCTGGGGAAGCTCCCCGGTGAGGTAAGCGCTGATGGATGGTGTGGCGGGTAGGCCCTCTTTCATCAGTTCTATGCCAGTGCCTTCAAGCTGTTGCGCTGCCTGGAGGAAATATCTGGAGTCTGTCCAGAGAAGAGCCTTGTCGGCGGTGACAACGAGCGATCCGGCTGATCCGGTGAAACCGCTGAGCCAGCGGCGTACCTGCCAGTGGTCGGCGATATATTCGCTGTGGTGCGGGTCTGTCTGCGGTATGATGGTGGCATCTATGCGTGCATCCTTCATTCTGTTGCGTAGCGCGCTGAGGCGTGCGTCAATAATCTTTTTCATGTTCCCTTACAGAATTTGTTTTGATGTGCAAATATAACAAATATTCGGCGAAATAAAATAGCGAAAGTCGCCAGCAGGGCGGTTCGCGGTAGCGAAGCCAATTATGTGAGCCAAATATAGCTATAATATGTATCTCTTCTAAATTGGATGTAATTAATGTCTCTGATATAACACTTCGGAGGGCCATCTTGCTGTGCCGCAAGGCGTCTATGGGAGGATTAGCTCTTCAAACGAAAGGGTTTTTGATCAAATTTTGGCAAAATGCTACGATTGTTAAAAATATTGTGTAATTTTGTCAGGGGGCTTGTAGGCTCGGCAGGATGCTGTCTTGCTATGAATGTAGAATTTTGTGGTGGAATAATTTTGTGAATATTGATAATGATTATTTAATAATTTTGCCTATGAACCGAAAATTGCTCACATTGTTATTGGCGGCGGGAACGCTTGTCGCGTCCCAGGCAGTTGAACCGGTGCGCGCACTGACAGCCGGTGTAAAACAGATATCTACGGCGGGACATGCCGCCGCTCCGCACTCGGTATTCGCCGAGCCGGTAGTGAAGTCTCGGGCGAAGGTGCTTGGTGAAGCGCCCGAGAATACCCAGGAGGTGCCTTTCACCCATCGCCTCGGGAAAAATGATGCCGAGACCAAGCTGTATGACCTTACGGATGCCAATCTGGATGGACGCACATGGAAAATAGGCGGTTTCACGGCTTATTCGGTGTGCATGGCTCCAAACAGCGCCGATGTGGAAGCGGCAGACGACTGGCTGTGGTCTCCTCCGGTGCATCTTGAGGCGGGAAAATCATACCGTGTCACTCTGGATTGTGGCCGTTCAACCGGCACTACTCCCGAAAAGGAGGAGCGATTGGAGATAAAATTCGGCTCCGAGCGCACAGTTTCGGGTATGACGCATGAGGCTATGCCGGCATTTTCATACAAAAACAAAGATTTTGAGACATTCGACCATGACTTTACGGTAGAGGAGGAGGGATATTACTATTTCGGCATACATTGCCTTTCTCCCAAAGCCACTTCCGGAAGTGCCAAGGTATGCAATTTCGGAGTTAAGGTAGCGACGCCGAAACTTGTGCCTGCCGCAGCGGGCACGCTGACGTATGTGCCCGGCGAGAAAGGGTCGTTGGTGTCGGCTTGCACCTATACCGCCCCAACCGCCGATGTGGATGGTGGCGCTCTGGATGCGATAACAAAAGTGACAGTGCTCACCAACGGTAAAGAGACCCATGAGTTTACGGATGTGACCCCCGGAGAGACCATAGATTTCGAGACCACTTTCGCCAATCATGGCAACAACAAGCTTGAAGCTGTGGCCTACAGATATGATGTGGCGGGGGAGACAGCGTCGATATCCAGGATATGGGCCGGCCCCGACTCACCGTGCCCGGTGACGAACGTGCAGGTGAGCCTGAGCGATGATTTCAAGCATGTGACCCTGAGCTGGGACCCGATTACCGAAGTGGGAGAGCATGGCGGCTGGGTTGATGCCTCGCAGGCGGTGTACTATGTGTTCGATGCGTTCGGCAGTTATTATGATCCTGCGATAGCTGAGACGGAGGAAACCTCGGTGACTTTCGATTATTCCGATATGGAAGGGCAGGATTTCATGGCTTACCAGATTACAGCCGGCGTGGGATACAACTATTCGCTGGATGTGGCAAGTTCGATTGTGACTGTGGGAACTCCTGAGGCCGCTCCGTGGAAAGAGAGTTTCGTGGACGGGAAACAGGAGACCGTATGGTGCGTAGACCCGAAGTCGAGCCAGCAGGTGATGTATGGGATAATGCATGACAACGAAGTGCAGACAAACATAGACGACGAGGAAGCTGAGCCGACATATCTCAATTCGCAGGATGGCGACAACGGTTTCTTCCTGATCCTCCCGATGGAAAAGGATGCGATGTTCGGAATATTCACTACGAAAATATCGCTTGCCGGCCTTTCCAATCCTGTGCTCGAATTCTATTACCAGGGGAAAGGGAGCGCGCTTGATGTGCTGCTCGCAAAAGGTGTGCAGAATTTTGAGGAGGTCAGGTCCATCGATCTGCGCGAGGAGCCAACGGATGACTGGACCCGCTGCACCATCAGCCTCGCCGACTTCAAAGATCTGCCATACATACAGGTGGAGCTGAGGGTCCGCGGCATACATAACGATGAGACGACCACATGGAGTGTGCCCATTGACAATGTGCGTGTGAGGGACCTTCTGCCCCACAACCTTGCCATGACATCTGTCGCCGCTCCCGACCAGGTAAAGGTTGGAGACACATATGTAGTGAGCGCCACTGTGGAAAACTGCGGTAGCGCAGCAGCCGAGGGCGCGGTTGTGGAACTGTATGCCGATGATACGCTGGTAGACAGCAAACAGACAGGCGCTCTCGAGCCTTACGGCCGTGTGACAGTATCTACTGAACTGGCAGCATCACTGTTTGATCCCGCAGCAATCGCTTTGACCGCGAAAGTGGTATGGGATAAGGATATGGACACATCTGATAATGAAAGGGCCGCCAGTGTGAAAGTGATGCAGACGGCATATCCCGTCGTGACCGGGGTGGACGGCAAACCTACCCTCAACGGTGTGTGGCTGAATTGGACCGCTCCGGATTTCCAGGCATTGACCGAGTCGGTGTCGCGCACCGAGGATTTCGAGAGCGCCGACTATGAGCCGCTGACAAACCGCGATTTCGGGGGATGGACGCTGCTTGATCTCGATGGCGGGAAGACATACACGTATCTTAATGATGTAAACAATCCCTATCGCACACAGCCGATGGCATATCAGCTGTATAATCCGGTGACCGCCGGTGTGCCTGAGGAATATCTCATAGATGTGCCCCCGCACAGCGGCGAGACCCTTCTGGTGGCATGGAGTACAGACGGCCCCAACGACAACTGGCTGATCTCGCCCGAATTGTCGGGCGCCGCACAGACGGTAAGTTTCTGGGCGCGCAGCTTCACCATCGCGTACGGCGAGGAGTTTGAGGTGTATTATTCCTTTACCGGGAAGGATGTGGATGATTTCGTGAAGGTGGATGAGGTGGTCAACTATCCTGAAGGAGCTTACGCCTATGTGCCTGAGGATTGGACCGAGTTCAGTTTCGCAGTGCCCGAGGGCGCAAGATATTTTGCAGTGCGCCATACTTCTTACGATACTTATGCGCTTTATCTGGACGATTTCGTGTTTGAAACGCCCGGGGAGCTTCCTTCCGATATCAAGATCGCCGGCTACAATGTATACCGCGATTATGAAAAGGTGGTTGAGGAGCCGGTGGCAGATACATCGTGGACCGATGCCGGGCTTGAAAGCGGCACCTACACCTACCATGTGACGGCAGTATACAATTATGGAGAGTCGCCTGTGAGTGCACCATGCGAGGTGGCGTATGTGCATACAGGGATAGAGACTGCAGAGATGGCAGGTGATGTGGCTGTGGCGGTTTCCGGCGGATGCATTGTAGTGGATGGCGCCGAGGGAATGCCGCTTGCCGTGGCATCAGTAGACGGGAAAATACTCTCCCGTATGGTCGCTTCCGCCCATGAGGTGATACCGGTATCGGCAGGTGTCTATCTGGTATGTGCCGGAGAGAAGGTGGTGAAAGTCGTGGTAAAGTGACCTGATATCCCGATCAGGGATAATTGAGTTATATGTAGGCGCCATGCGGTTGAGATCGCATGGCGCCTTGCCTTTCTGGTGCGCGTGTGGTTCCGGATCGGCGTGATGCGAAAAAAACGGTGCCCGGTGTGAAAGATAAATGCTGGGCGAATGTGCTGTCTGTCAGGTGGAATGTGGGCGCGCAAGGGGAGATGTAGTAATTTTTTTGCAGATTTTTTTGCTGAATTGTTTGCGTGATTCAAAATTAGTGCTTAACTTTGCAACCGCAAATGAGACGGTAAGCGGCTAAGTCGCAAGAATCTCATGGTAGAACTTTGAAAAGAATGCCTCTTTAGCTCAGTTGGCCAGAGCACGTGATTTGTAATCTCGGGGTCGTTGGTTCGAATCCGACAAGAGGCTCAACTAAAGCA
>CATJQX010000112.1 GCA_949742535.1 uncultured Muribaculaceae bacterium
AGGAAACAGCACCTCTCTGTTGGTCAGACTGTTGACTATTTTCACCCTCAGCGTAATCCCATTTGCGCCACTCTTGCTCCACAAGGTGCCGAAACAGGCGATGAGCATTACATACAATAATATTTTTCGTGGCATTCTATGGTATTATGATTTAATCTCCGCAAATATAATATATTTCCCCGAACTATTTATGTTCTCGAATTGTTTTATAAATAAAATCACTAAATAATATTCAAACTCATGAAAAAAGCTAATCCAATAAAAATAGATGGCCAACAGCTAAAGCCACTATCTCTCAATGAAATGAAAGATAATACGGATAACAATATCTCCGAATCGCGGTCATTTACAATCACTTGTCCAAATGGCCTTACATTAAATTGTTCTCCTGCGTGTAATGAGGGATGGGAAATTGTGAGTTGGAAATTAGTTGGAGAAAAATTAGTTCCATTCGCAGCAAGGTGCATGAACGACTTGATCTCATGTGATAATGGTTACATAGGAAATGCATATCCCGGTTTTAAATGTCCTGATACTTCTGGGACAGGATCTGGATCATCTGGTTGCGGATCCGGTACATCAGGGTGTGGATCCGGTACATCAGGGTGTGGATCCGGTACATCAGGATGCGGTTCAGGTACATCAGGATGTGGATGCAATTCAGGTTGTGGATGCAATTCAGGTTGTGACTCAGGATGTGAGTCAGGTTGTGATTCTGGAACAGACTCCGGAACCGATTCTGAAAAGTCAGGCAAACATATCAATCTCCTCTAAATAAAGAGGACTCCATAATGATAATGCGGGGATGTTTTGTTGATCGAAGCGTCCCCGCACTCCTGTAAAGCAATAGTTTTTTCAACAAATATGCTACAATTTTTCAAAGCACTCTTTGGTATTATCGGGGTGAAATACACCGGCCGGTATCTCTCAAAACTGGTATCAGTAACCCCCTATATAAACTCTATGTTCGGTATCTGCGCTGTATTGTCAAAATATAACGTCAGCAACAATTGCGTTCGTATTACCGACAAAGAAGATATCATGGAGTTGGAAGATTATGGGATAGTACTATATAAAGAGCGGTTTGTTATTGTATGTCCCCACACTGCTGATAATGAAATTAATATTATCAGGGCATCCGGCGAACGAATGACCATACAGAAAGAAAAATTTTTGGAGAACTGGAATGGGACTATTATTTTAGTAAAACGACGTGAAAACTCTGGAGAACCGGATCTTGAGTTAAATCTCCGTCAGCAAAAACTGACTATTCTAAAAACTGTTCTTGCAACAGTTTGTACAATTATCCTTATATTCTTGGGGATAGCATACAATCAACATGTTGCAATATGGCAATGGTGGACAATTATGGTTGTGAATATATTGGGATGTGGCGTTTCGTTTATACTCCTGCAAAAGCAACTGCATATACCCAACAGATTCGCAGACCGGCTTTGCAGTCTCACTAAGGAGAGCCGTTGTGAGAAAGTTACAGATTCTAAAGGGGCTACAGTTTTCGGAATTGCGAAACTAAGCGAGATTGGGATGGCATTCTTTTTTGCCAATCTGTTGTTATTGCTGAGTGCTCCCGCAGCATTGCACAGCCTTGCACTGTGGGCGATATTTGTCTTGCCGTTCACTTTCTGGAGTATCTGGTATCAGAAGTACAAGGCTAAAAGCTGGTGTGTACTCTGCCTGATCACACTTGCGTTGATGTGGCTACAAGTTGTGCCATACCTGTTGGGAGGATTTTATGGCAGTATCAACCGCACAGACTTCGGATATTTTGTCGCGATTGCAGCTCTTTACGGAATTTTTACACTTGGGGTAAACCGTCTTATGGAGATATTGGAAAAATATAGAAGCTCCGATGTTTGGCATATGAAATATAATGAACTAAGGATGCGCGATGAAGTGGTGGAAGCCATTGAAAGCACTGCACCTGTTTTCGATACCGACTCCTCTTCATGCTCGGATATGATATTCGGCAATCCTGATGCAAAACATCAGATAACGGTTTTCAGCAATCCATACTGCGGACATTGTACCGACATGCATGAGCATATCAAAGATCTGCCGGGTGAGGATGTGTGCGTGCGTTATGTGATGACCACATTCAACGATGAGCTGAGCGATATCAACAAATACCTTATCGCCGCATATCAGCAACTCGGTGCCCAAAAAGCATGGGGTCTTATGACAGAGTGGTATGCCGGTGGTAACGGCAAAAACGCGCACTTTTTTGAAAGTCTCGGACTTGACATAAATACGAAAGCCGTTAACGAAGAATTCGAAAAACAGATGAAATGGCGCACCAACGACAAACTGACCGGAACTCCTACTGTAATTGTAAACGGCCGAGAAGTAGTTGAGCCTTATACTGTTGATGACTATATGTTTCTACCAAAATGAAAAAACGATACCGCCGATACGAGACACTATTTAACCGCTTGGTGCTACACAGCATGGATAATCCCGATGCAGTGGGATTGCTTGCGGGGCAGACAGGGATTCTTATCACCATAGCCCGCTATGCACGC
>CATJQX010000113.1 GCA_949742535.1 uncultured Muribaculaceae bacterium
CGATTTCTGCGGGGTTCTTGCAAGCTGTTACGCGGATAGTCTTGCCGTTTACGATGAGAAGGCTCTTTTCGAGGTCGAAGTCAACAGTGCCGTCGAATTTACCGTGCATGGTGTCATACTTGAGCATGTATGCCATGTAGTCAACGGGGAGAAGGTCGTTGATAGCAACAACTTCGATGTCGTCGCGCTTGGTTGATGCGCGGAAAACGAAACGGCCGATACGACCGAAGCCGTTAATACCTATTTTAGTCATAGTGGATAATGAATAAAAATAAATTATTGGTGTTTAATTGTTAGTTGCTGTTAAAACTTGCTGAATTTCAGCGGTTTTAGCGCTTACTGTCTTTATAACAACCGACAGGTGCGCTTTAAGCGATACAAAGGTACTAATTTTTCTCAAAAAAACTTATCTTGCGGCAGAATATTAAAGAAATATTTCAGTAATTAACTGTTTTTTCCCACGTCGGCGTTTTGGGCTTCAGAGGGCTGCCTGTTTCTGTGCCATTCGATGATTCTGATGATTACCGCGGCGAGGTAGGCCGCGGTAATGAACCATGCCCACCAGAGGGATACGCCGTGGCGTGCGTTCACTATAAGCATGTAAAGCACGAAGGCGTAGCGGATGCTTCCTACGGTGGCGCTTTCAGGCACGATACGTACTGTTTTGAGAAGGGCGGCTATGGCGTAACCGAGTGTTGCTGCGGCCACAAGGATGGCGACGGCCGGTAGAGCCTCAGCATGGGGATAACAGTTACACCATACCAAAACGGTGGAGGCTGTGATGAGGCCCCATCCCACAGGCTCGCTGTCGGATATGAGGCCTATTGTCTTTCTTAAAGGGATATCGCTTGTACGCCGTCCGGTCATTTGTGGTTTATCGTTTGATTTATGTATTCTGTCATGGATGCGTAATCGGCGCAACCGAGCAGATATTTACGTCCGTTCCGGAGAGTTATCATAAAGCAGTCTGACGCTTTGCCGTAGTATGCGAAATATTTGCCGGTGTCTTTTTCGCTGAACCATCCCCAGTAGCCCATGAATCCTCCGCTGCCACATATGCGTATGGCGCCCATCGTGGGTTGCAGCGGCTTTACAGAGGATATTTCTTCTACCGGTATTGTGGTCTGGCGGAGGGGTCGATGTACGCGAATGGCATAATTGTCGGCGGAGATATTCATGGGCGCATACCATAGGGCGCACAAAAAAGCCAGGGCCACGACAGCGGCAAGGATATAAAATTGGATTCTACAGGTATGTGTGTACCATAGCGCGGCGCACATTACAACGGTGCAGGCAACAGTGATCACGCGGGCGTAATCGCTTAGAACCACTTTTCTTTTCATATGAGGAGTGTGATGTCTATAACCTCACAAATTTAATAAGAATAATCAGGAAAATGAGTTTTTTTGCGAAAATAATCTTATTCCATAACCTGCAGGGCGCGCAGAGGATGCCGGTATGGTCAGTTGCGGTGAAAAATGGCGCAGATGAGTGTGAGATAGGTGGGTAGGGTGCCGTCTGTGCTCCACAGGAGGTCTATGCCGAACAGTTCGGTGAGGGTGCGCCCGAGATCGAATCCGTAGGCTTCGAGCGATGGACGCACTTTGTCGGGATGGCGGCAGGGGAGGCCGCACAGACGTGTGCATGTCGCGGGAGGACAGTGCAGGCATTCCCCCACGAATGTGAATGCGAGGGATCCGGTCTCTTTTTCCCGGCGAAGCAGTTCGGCCTCGATCCGCTCCCTGACGGGGCGCATGATGGCGGCGGCTTCCGACAGCGGCAGCCCCTCCCGGTCTGGATAGATCCTGGTGGCGATTATCTCGGCGGTGTCGTATGCGGCAAGTTTTTCGGCAGGATCGTAGTCGAACGGGGGACACCCCCACCGCTTGCCGTAGTTGCCGCATTGGCGGCAGAAACCGATGAAGCGCTCCGCATCGCGGAAGCGCTTCATATATTCCTTGACCGCGATAGTGCGGGTGAAAGTTTCTGTTCTCAAAACGGGTATCCGGTGTGCGGGTGGGACGGGCAGGGTTATTTCTCGCGCATGAATACCTGCACCGGCGTGCCGTTGAAATCCCAGTGCTCGCGCAGCTTGTTTTCAAGGAAGCGGCGGTATGGTTCCTTCACCCACTGCGGCAGGTTGCAGAAGAAGATGAAGGTAGGCACGGGCGCTCCCTTGAGTTGTGTCACATATTTGATCTTTATGTATTTGCCTTTGTTGGCGGGGGGTGGATATGCGCCGATTACCTCAAGCATCACTTTGTTGAGCTGCGAGGTGGAGACTTCGCGCCGGCGGTTGTTGTAAACGTCAACGGCTGTTTCTATCACCTTGTAGATGCGCTGTTTGGTGAGAGCGGAGCAGAAGATTACCGGAAAGTCGGTGAACGGTGCGAAACGGTTGCGGATGGCCTGCTCGAAATGTTTCTGAGCATCCAGGCTCTTGTCTTCGGCGATGTCCCATTTGTTGACACACACCACCAGCCCCTTTTTGTTGCGCTGAATGAGGCTGAAGATGTTGGCGTCCTGGCTCTCGATGCCTCTGGTGGCGTCGATCATGAGGATGCAGACGTCTGATGCCTCTATGGCGCGGATGGAGCGGATTACAGAATAGTATTCGATGTCTTCGTTTACTTTCTGTTTCTTGCGTATGCCGGCGGTGTCGACAAGGTAGAAGTCGAAGCCGAATTTGTTGTAGCGTGTATAGATGCTGTCGCGTGTGGTGCCGGCGATGTCGGTGACGATATGGCGGTCTTCCCCGATGAAGGCGTTGATGAGCGACGATTTGCCTGCATTGGGGCGCCCGACGATGGCGAATCGGGGTATCTCTTCGAGTTCCTCCTCGCTGTTGTCGGGTTCGGGAAGTTTCTTCACTATCTCGTCAAGGAGATCGCCTGTGCCGTAACCGCTCACGGCGCTCACGGGATATGGTTCGCCCAGACCGAGGCTGTAGAATTCAGGCACGTTGTAGAGCCACTCGTTGGAGTCCACCTTGTTGGCTACGAGGATAACGGGCTTTTTCGACTTGCGCAGTATCTCTGCCACATGGTCGTCAAGGTCGGTCACGCCGTTCATGGCGTCGACAACGAAGAGTATCTCGTCGGCCTGCTCTATGGCGAGGTGTACCTGTTTGTTGATTTCCCCTTCGAAGATATCGTCAGAGTTGACTACCCATCCTCCGGTGTCGACGATGGAAAATTCCCGTCCTGTCCAGTCGACTTTGCCATACTGGCGGTCGCGGGTGGTGCCTGCGGTCTCGTCGACGATTGCCTGACGGGATTCTGTAAGTCGGTTGAATAGGGTCGATTTACCCACATTGGGGCGTCCGACAATAGCTACAAGTTGAGACATATGTAAATTTTAGGTGTTCTGCGTTAAATCTGTGCAAAGATAGTTGTTTTTTCCTCTTCGGGCAAAAGAGCGGGAAAAATCGGGAAAGTGAGAAATTAAGAAATTGGGAAATCGGGAA
This sequence comes from uncultured Muribaculaceae bacterium, assembly GCA_949742535.1. GTDB lineage: Bacteria > Bacteroidota > Bacteroidia > Bacteroidales > Muribaculaceae > UBA7173. The sequence continues at coordinate 3,467 of CATJQX010000113.1, forward strand.
CGGTCATTCGATATAGCCAAAGGCCTTGAGCTTGTTCTCGCGGTTGCGCCAGTTAGGCTCCACTTTCACATGCAGCTCGAGGTAGACGCTCTTGTCAAAGAATTTCTCAATGTCCTTGCGTGCCTCTGTGCCTACTTTTTTCAGCATAGAGCCGCCTTTGCCGATAAGGATGCCTTTCTGGCTGTCACGTTCCACGAAGATTGTGGCCATGATGTGGATGGAGTGGTCGCTTTCGTCGAATTTCTCCACAATCACCTCCACACTGTAAGGTATCTCTTTTTCGTAATCGGTGAGTATCTTCTCGCGTATGATTTCAGTTACGAAAAAGCGTGCGGGTTTGTCGGTGAGCGCGTCTTTTCCGAAATATGGGGGTGACGGGGGGAGCAGCTCCACGATGCGTGTCATCAGATTGGCCACATTGAAGTGTTCCTTAGCTGAGAGGGGGAAAATCTCGGCATTGGGGAGGATCTCTTTCCAGCGGGTCACGATCACATCAAGCTCGGCATTGTTTTTCAGCAGGTCAACTTTGTTGATGACAAGCAGCACGGGGATCTTCTCTTTTGCTACACGTGCTACGAAATCGGCGTTCTTGGTGGGGTCTTCGACCACGTCGGTCACGTAGAGGAGAATGTCGGCATCGGTGAGCGCTCCCTGCGCATAGCTGAGCATGCTCTCCTGGAGTTTGTAGTTGGGCTTGAGCACCCCGGGGGTGTCGGAGAACACGATCTGGTAGTCGGGAGTGTTTACTATGCCTGTGATGCGGTGGCGGGTGGTCTGTGCCTTGGATGTGATTATGCTGACACGCTCTCCCACCAGGTCGTTCATCAGTGTGGATTTACCCACATTGGGGTTGCCGACGATGTTTACAAATCCTGCCTTATGTCCTTTGGCTTCCTGATCGGCGGGGCATGCCACACGGTCTGTGGCTTCCGCGAAAAGTTCTTCTGTCTGCCGGCGCTCTGTCTCGGCGTTTATCTTTTGTTCTTTGATGTTGTCGCTCATATTCGGGTTGTTTTTTTGTCTGTTAGTTTAGAATAAACAAAAATAGCACCTTAAAAGATGCTATTTCTGAAAACTTTTCCAGCGCGGCTGTGTGCGGCGCACACTTTGACGGCTGATATAGAGTTACATATCCCAAACCAAGAGCATGGAGCCCCATGTAAAACCGGCTCCGAAAGCTGTCAGAAGTATTTTGTCGCCTTTCTTGAGTTTGTTTTTGTATTCGTCGAGGCAGATGGGTATGGATGCTGCCGAGGTGTTGCCGGTGTGCTGTATGTTCACCAGTACTTTCTCTTCGGGTATTCCGGCGCGCGAGCTTACAGCCTCGATTATGCGGAGGTTTGCCTGATGGGGCACGAGCCAGTCGATGGTCTCGGCGGTAAGGTTGTTGCGTTTGAGGATGTCAACCGAAGCTGTGTACATGTCGGTTACAGCGTTTTTATAGACGTTTTTACCATCCTGGAAGAGGAAATGCAGTCCTTCATCGAGTGTGTCCTGTGTGGTGGGTTTTGCTGAACCGCCTCCCCACATTACCAGATGCTCGAGACCGCGTCCGTCGACATGGAACACTGCGTCAAGTACTCCTACACCGCTTTCTTCCGTAGGCTCAACCATTACACATGCAGCTCCGTCGCCGAACAGCGGGCATGTGGCGCGGTCGCTGTAGTTGATCATCGACGACATTTTTTCGGTGGTAACGACAAGCACCTTCTTGCGCAGACCGCTCTTGATGTATGCGGTGGCATCTTCAAGTGCCACGATGAAGCCTGCGCAGGCAGCCTGAATGTCGTAGGCGTAGGCGTTTTTAAGACCGGCGCCCTCGCATATGATGGAGCCTGTGGATGGGAAGCGGTAGTCCGGGTTCGAAGTCGCGCAGATGAGGAGTTCCACTTCGGCGGGATCTGTATGGGTCTCGGCAAGCAATTTCTTTACAGCCTCGATGCCCATATATGATGAGCCTACATCTTTTTTGAGGATGCGGCGTTCCTTGATGCCGACGCGTGTGGTGATCCATTCGTCGTTGGTGTCGACCATCTTCGACAGCATCTCGTTGTCGAGGA
>CATJQX010000114.1 GCA_949742535.1 uncultured Muribaculaceae bacterium
CTCGCTTTCCTGAGCGAGACATTCAGCCGGTCATACAATGTGTATACCGCCACCAACGGCGTGGAGGCATTGAAGATCACCTCCGAACATCCCGTGGACATTGTGGTGTCGGACGTGATGATGCCTGAGATGGACGGCATAGAGCTTTGCAACAGGCTTAAGAACGACCTGTCCACATCGCATATCCCGGTGATACTGCTTACGGCTAAAAATGACCAGCACAGCACGATGCTTGGTTTCGAGAGCGGCGCCGAGGCATATGTGGTCAAGCCTTTCGATCCCCAGATACTGGAGTTGCGTGTAAAAAACATACTGCGCGTGCGCCGCAGATTCATAAAGTCAATCATAGAGGCATCAGAGCCAATAGAAGAAACAACAGAAGAAATGCCAACCTTCAACAAATTCGACAAGGATTTCCTTGCCCGCATCAATACCCTTATAGAGGAGAATATGGATAACTCGCAGTTCTCCATAGCTGATATCACAAAAGAATTCGGCATCAGCCGCTCACTGCTGCATATAAAGATGAAATCGTTTGCCAACGCGTCGATGACAGACTACATCCGCAAGAGACGCATGGCAAGGGCCTGCGAGCTGATGCGCCAGGGATACAACGTGAGCGAGACCGCATACCGCACCGGCTATGCCGATCCCAATTATTTCACCAAAGTATTCAAGAAGGAATTCAGCTGCACCCCGAGCGAGTTCATAGCCTCTCTGCAGGATTCCGCGCAACAGTGAAATCCCGATATTTGCAAATGAGCTGGAAATGCTGTAACTTTGAAACAATTAACCAATCTCAAGGTACACCATGAATTTACGCTTGCTATGTGCGATGATGGCATTTCTCGCATGCCAGTTGTTTGCCGCAGACATAGGGAAGAAATATGATGTGGCAGCTTTCCTGTATCCGGCATATGCATCAGACGATCCACGCCTGCGCCCGTTCTGGCCGATGGGCATCGGCGAATGGGAAACCGTCATGACTGTGCAGAACCGTTATCCCGGGCATTACTGGAACCGCAAGCCCCTGTGGGGATATATCAATGAGGCAGATCCGTCAGTAATGGAGATGGAAATAGAGCAGGCAACATCGCATGGAGTTAATGTGTTCATCTTCGACTGGTACTGGTATGACGGGCGTCCGTTCATGGAGACCACGCTCGACAACGGTTTTCTCAAAGCCCGCAATGTGGACAAGATGCAGTTTTACCTCATGTGGGCCAACCATGATGTGCTCAACCTGTGGGACACACGTCTTGCCCATGTGCATGAGGACAATGTGATATGGACCGGCAAGGTGGATCGGGAAGAATTCGAGAAAATCTGCCGCCGCAATATCGAGAAATATTTCAAACATCCGCAGTATTACAAGATCGACGGCAAGCCGGTGTTCATGATCTATGATATCCCACAGCTCATTGCGGGACTGGGGGGAATAGAGGAGACCGCCGACGCCCTTGAATGGTTCAAGGAGGAGACAAAGCGCGCGGGATTCCCGGGGCTTGACCTTCAGATAACCATGTGGTCGATAAACCTCAACTACAGCGGCCTTGATGCCGGAAAAACCGGCAATCCGAGCGATGAGTTCGTGAAAAAGCTCGGCTTCACAAGTGGCACGCACTATCAGTTCGTGCATTTTACCGATGTCAACGACGAGTATGACAACATAATGGGGCGCGTACTGCAGGAATGGGCGCGCATCGACGACACGTATTCATTCCCGTATTACCCGCATATCAGCGTGGGGTGGGACAACAGTCCGCGCACACAGCATAGCGCTGTAGTCCGTGGCAATACCCCCGAAAACTTTGAAAAAGCACTCATAAAGGCGCGTGACTACGCCGACGCCCATCCCAGGCAGGCTCCCCTGATCACGGTAAACAGCTGGAACGAATGGACCGAGACCAGTTTCCTGCAGCCGTGCAATGTCTACGGCTACGGGTATCTCGATGCTGTCAGGCGTGTGTTCGGGGCGCAGGAGGAATGACCAAGCCGAAGGAGCGGCATGCACTTTGCGTCGGGCGTTTCAAGGCTTAATCCGGAATTATTTTTTATTCTTAATTTATAGACATGAAATATCTGTTATCTTGCGCAGCCTCGGGGCTGCTGTTGTTGGCCGCATCGTGCGGCGGCAACTCCGGTTTCACGGCCGAGACAGTGGACCGGCCTTTCATGCCGGCGACAAGTGATAGTGCCGCCTTGCGTCCTCTGGCACTGGAAAAACTACCGGTGGGAGCCATTAAACCGGAAGGTTGGCTGCTCAAACAGCTTGAGCTGCAGCGCGACGGTCTCAACGGCCATCTCAGCGAGATCAGCGCATGGCTCGACCGCAACAACAACGCGTGGCTCGTTGAGGGCGGCGACCGAGGCTGGGAGGAAGTGCCCTACTGGCTGCGTGGCTACAGCCATCTGGCTTTCCTGCTCAACGATCCCGAAATGCTCAAGGAGACACAGTTCTGGATCGACGCCGTGCTCGGCTCGCAGAAAGAGAACGGATATTTCGGCCCGCTGAACGAGCGCAACGGCAAACCTGAGGTATGGGCCCAGATGATCATGCTGTGGATTCTCCAGAATTACTATGAATTTACAGCCGACGAGCGTGTGCTCCCCTTCATGAAGCGCTATTTCGAATGGGAGATGGCCCAGGCCGACGAGAATTTCCTGGAAGATTACTGGGAAAACTGCCGCGGAGGCGACAACATGTGGAGCGTGGTGTGGTATTACGGCAAGACCGGAGATGCCTCTGTGCTTCCGCTTATTGAGAAGATCCACCGCAACAACGCCGACTGCACAAATCCCGCCCGTCTTCCCAACTGGCACAACGTGAATATCGCGCAGTACTTCCGCGAACCGGCCGAGATGTATCTGCTCAACGGCGATTCAACCCTGTTGACCGCCACATATAACGTGCATGACCTTATCCGCCGCACTTACGGCCAGGTGCCCGGCGGTATGTTCGGCGCCGACGAGAACGCGCGTATCGGCTACATTGATCCCCGCCAGGGTACTGAGACCTGCGGTTTCGCCGAGCAGCTTCTTTCCGACGGTGTGATGATCGGTATCACTGCCGATCCTCTCTGGGCAGAGAATATGGAGGATGTGGCGTTCAACTCTTTCCCCGCATCAATGATGCCTGACCTCACTGCTCTCCGCTATATAACATCTCCGAACCATACAGTGAGCGACTCCAAGAACCATCATCCCGGCATCGACAACCGCGGGCCGTTCCTTAACATGAACCCCTTCAGCTCGCGTTGCTGCCAGCACAACCACGGTCTTGGTTGGCCGTCGTTCACACAGGCTCTCGCTTTCTCCACCAACAACCACGGTGTGGCATACGCTGTGTACGCCCCCAACGAGGCTACCGTGACTATAGCAGACGGCAAGAAGGTGACAATCGCCGAGGAGACCAACTACCCGTTCAGCGACACCATCCGCTTCGTGATCTCCGCACAGGAGAAGGCTTCTTTCCCCATGTATTTCCGCATCCCATCCTGGGCTAAGGGAGCCAAGGCTTATGTCAACGGCAAATCTGTCGGTGATCCGAAAGCAGGCACATATCTGCGCATAGAGGGCGAATGGGCGAATGCCGATGAGGTGAAACTCGTATTCCCGATGGAACTTACCCTGCGCCGCTGGCCGACCAACCGCAACAGCGCTTCCGTAAATTATGGTCCTCTGACACTCTCGCTCAAGATAGACGAGCGCTACGAGAAAGTGAACTCTGCCGAAATGGCCATCGGCGACTCCCGCTGGCAGGAGGGTGCTGACCCCCAGAAATGGCCTACATATGAGATCTATGCCGACTCCCCATGGAACTACTCGCTGATCCTTCCGGAAAGCAATCCGTTCGCCGATTTCAAGGTTACACGCCTGCCCTGGCCGGCAGACAACCAGCCTTTCACACTGCAGGGTGTGCCCCTGGAAGTGAAGGCCACCGGCCGTCAGGTACCCTCTTGGGGCTACGACGAGACAGGCATGACAGGAGTGCTGCCACGTGAGGACGCTCCCCGTGCCGCAGAGATCGACGAGATCACCCTTGTGCCCATGGGTGCCGCCCGTCTCCGCATCTCCTCTTTCCCCGTTTCAGACAAGTGATCACATTGCACAATGCATGGAGAGGATGATTGCCTCTCCATGTTTCCCCAATAACTCCGGGGCGTTGTGTCGGATTTCCGACACAACGCCCCGGCTCTGTTTCTTAGGCTGCAACAGACAATTAACATGTGTTATATTGCCGGAAATAATACTCAGGCGGCTCGCAGTGAGAACCTCATGTTGATGAAAAGGTATGGTACATTGAAGATATATTGTTGTATTCCGGTTTTACCGGACAACAATATAAAATAACAAATCCGACTGGTCAATCTGGGAAATTGATTAGGTCAAAATACATAGCTCTTGTAGGTGAATTTTTGTCTTTCTCGGAAAGGGGCATAAATCCGCATTTTTCATAGAACGGCACAGCTGCGGAATAGGCATCAACAGTGATAAATCGGCAGGCACTTCGCCGCATTGTTGCGAAAATATGCTTGATTTGAAGTAGAATTGCCCTGCCTATCTGTTTCCCGGCATAATCTTTAGAGATGGCAAGACGACCGATTTTGACTGCCGGATATTCCTTCCGCCGTTTTGAATTGACAACACGGCGATTAAGTCGATTCCAAAGTTTCTTCTCGTCAGGGTCAAACACAATTTTATCGTTGAGCAGACTGTAATATGCGACTGTCTTGTCCGCTTCATTGTCTTCGAGCAGATAGGTCAAGGCCATCATTGACTTGTAGTAGTTGATAGCTTCGGAAAATAAAAAGTCATTCAAATCGGCATCGCCGCAATCGAATGACTTTATTTGGGTATCGGCATCTATCTGCCTGAATGTGAGATTGCCAAAGTCCATAATTACATCGGAAATGTGCTTATGGCTTTGAATGCCTCATACGCTTTTCTTGCCGCTTCCTTTTCAGACTTGCTGACAGGAGCGGGATTCGCCATTCTTTTGGCGAAATTTTCAGCGTCTTTGCCCCTTAATACCGGGGTTTCTTTGATAGGTCGTGCCATATCTGTACTCCTTTGTCTTAGTTGTTGAATTACAAAGATACAACAAATTTCTGATATATAGAGTTGTAAAGGCGATAAACCTTGCAGGCTTGATTGCAGGTACGCTGTTGGGAGAGGATATTTTTCAGGTATAGCGGGCAATAAATGGTTTACCAGCCGCCGGAGGCACCGCCGCCGCCTGTCATGCCGCCGCCGAAGGATCCTCCGGAGAAACCTCCGCCTCCCCCGAAACCACGGCCTCCGCCTCCCCCGGCGATGATGATCGGGGTAACTACTTCTTTGGGGATGGTGTAGGGTTTCTGGTGGTTGTTGCCGCAGTTGAGGCAGCGGTAAGTGGTCACTCCCTGGCCGGTGCGCATTGTGGTGGGGCGCACGAGCACACGGTGTCCGGTGCATACGCAGGCGCGTGCGCCGCAACGGTCGCACACGGTGTAGTTGCGTTTTTTGTTGATGTACGGGATAATGTCGGTCTCGCCGCACGCAGGGCAGAGCCATACATCGTAATCTACTGAATCAAGGCGCTCTTCGGCATCCTGTGCGGGGGTGAGGTAACGGTTGTCGTTTACTTCGTCTACGCGTTCCATGCGGGTATTGCAGTTGGGGCACAGACGCCTGCGCAGACGCACATGGCGCATGAGCATTATCAGCAGCAGATAGGCGGGCAGGCTGCATCCTATGGTGAGGAATGCGGCGAGCAGTGCCGGAAGCTGCAGGTTCTGCAATGCCTGGAAGCGGTTGCCGGTGGGAAGGCGCCGGGTTTTAACATAGGTGGAGCTTATCACAGCAAGGAATACCACGCCTATGACCATGGATAGGATGAGGTATGTGCGGAAGAAGTCGTCGCCGTCGTTGGCGTTTCGCCTGGCATCAGCATCGTTGGAGTATTGCGACATGAGTTCCTCGCGTGCCTCAGGGTCGGTAAGGAGAGTATGTATGGTGCCGAGCGAGGCAAGTACGCCCCCCTCGTAGTCACCTTCTCTGAAGCGTGGCGCCATATCGTTGCGTATGATGCGGGAGGCTATCACATCGGGAAGCACCCCCTCGGCACCGTAGCCCGTGCGTATGGCGGCGCGCCTGTCGTTGATGGAGATAAGCACAAGCACACCGTTGTCCTTGTCTTTTTTGCCTATGCCCCAGAGGGAGAACAGTGCGGTGGCATAGTCATCCACGTCGGCACCCGAGAGGTCAGGCACAATCACCACTACAGGCTCGGCCGATGACTGGCGCCACATGTCGGCCAACAGGGAGTCTGCCCGCTGCCGTGCGGTGGCGGAAAGCACTCCCGCCTGGTCGGTTACGAACCTCGTGCGGTCTGCGACATGCACGTTTTCCACTTCGCGCGGTGTTATGGCCACCGTTATCAGCGGAAACAACAGAAGTATGAGGATGAGAAGAGATTTTTTCAATAGGGACATGATAGATGTGTGATTCGGTAAAAAAGTGATGTGGAGCACTGTCTCATACCGCAGGGAGCGACAGGCCGTTGAGCTTGCGGAAAAGGTCGAGGGCATATACGTCGGTCATGGCAGAGACATGGTCGAGCACGGCCTGTATCTTCGGGAAAAGCCCTGGTGTGCGCACCTCGTACTGTTGCGGCATCTGCGACAGCAGCAGCCTCGAGTAGTTGAGCTGCGGATGTCGCACGGCGTGTATCAGTTTCTCAAGCAGGAAGGTGATGATGCTGTTGCCGGCGAGTTCTATGTTCACAACGTCGGAAGACTGGTAAATCTTGCTCCACGACAGTTCGTTGCAGCGGCCATATGCGGCCCGTTCCCTCTCGGGAACCATGTCGAGAAGATGGCCCGAGAGTGTGCCGCGCATTATGGCATCCTCGTTGTCGGCGAAAGCCTCCGCGCAGCGCTGCACGAGCAGGCCTATCACTCCCGACCGCAGATATGCTATCTGTTCGTTGGGGTCGGTAATGCGTCCCATCACCATCTTGCAGCGCTCCTGTTTCGCCTCGTCGAAAAATCCGAGGAAGAGTTCTTTCACCTCCTGTGTGGATAGGATCTTGAGTTTGTGTGCGTCCTCGATATCCATCACTTCATAGCAGATGTCGTCGGCGGCTTCCACGATGTAGACAAGCGGATGGCGCGCATAGCTGAGGCGCCCGTCGCGATCCTCCTTGCATATAAGCCCTAGCTCATCGGCGATAAGGCGGAAAGTCTCCTGCTCGGATGTAAAAAAACCGAATTTGTTGCGTGTGCCGGCCAGAGTGGAGCTGTAGGGATATTTGACTATTGCCGCGAGCATGGAGTATGTCATGGCGAAGCCTCCCCGCCGGCGCCCGTGGAACTGGTGCGTGAGCAGGCGCAGGGCGTTGGCGTTCCCCTCGAAATGCACCAGGTCGGCCCATTGCTCGGGTGTAAGCTCATGCTGCAGGTCGGCGCCGGCGCCCTCCGAGAAGAAGGTTGATATGGCTTTCTCCCCTGAGTGGCCGAAGGGGGGATTTCCCAGATCGTGTGCAAGGCATGCCGCCGCCACGATTTCTCCGATCGAATCGAGAGCCTTTTCATTGGGCGTGTCCCTGTAGCGCGGCTGTATGGCGCGTGCTATCTCGTTGGCCAGTGATCGCCCTACCGAGGCCACCTCCATGCTGTGGGTGAGACGGTTGTGTACGAACACGCTTCCGGGGAGCGGAAACACCTGCGTCTTGTTCTGCAGGCGGCGGAAGGGGGAGGAGAAAACCAGGCGGTCGAAATCGCGCTGGAAGTCAGACCGTGTGCCGCCCGCGGGATTGGGGGAGTGGTAGTCCTCCATCCCGAAACGCTTGTCGCATATGAGGCGGCTCCACTGCATGCGTCCGTTATCCGTTCTCTCCGGGCAATCCGGTCGTGAAGTCGTCTGATTGTCCTTCGTCATCATATTTCTGGTAAAGGAAGTCGTTGTATGGGAAGCGTTGGGTGTGTATCTCGCGAGCCTTGTTGTAGAGCATCTGTTTCAGCTCGTCGATATTGGTGCCTTTTTTCGCCGACACAAACACACAGTTGCCCGGGTCGAGGCGGTTCATCCATGTGGCTTTCAGCTCTTCAAGAGGGATATTGCGTGCTGTGCGCGGTGTGAGGTCATCTTCATCCTTGGGCACATGGCTGTATGCATCGATCTTGTTGAACACCATTATCATGGGTTTGTCTGCTGACCCGCAGACCTCGGCGAGTGTCTTGTTTACCACCTCAATCTGTTCCTCGAACTGCGGGTGGCTTATGTCCACTACGTGTACCAGCAGGTCGGCGTCACGCACCTCGTCGAGCGTGGATTTGAACGATTCCACAAGGTGTGTGGGGAGTTTGCGTATGAACCCCACGGTGTCGGTGAGCAGGAAGGGGAGGTTCTCGATCGTCACCTTGCGCACTGTGGTGTCGAGTGTGGCGAAGAGCTTGTTCTCGGCGAACACGTCGCTCTTGCTCAGTAGGTTCATCAGGGTTGATTTCCCAACGTTGGTGTAGCCTACGAGCGCCACACGCGTGAGCTGTCCGCGGTTCTTGCGCTGTAGTGTCTTCTGGCGGTCGATGTCGCGCAGTTCCTCTTTCAGCAGCGATATGCGGCGCAGGATGATACGGCGGTCGGTCTCGATCTGTGTCTCGCCGGGCCCGCGCATGCCTATGCCGCCGCGCTGTCGCTCGAGGTGGGTCCACATGCGGGTAAGTCGCGGTAGAAGGTACCGGTATTGTGCCAGCTCCACCTGTGTCTTCGCCGTGGCGGTCTGGGCGCGTTTGGCGAAGATGTCAAGTATCAGGCTCGAGCGGTCAAGGATTTTCACCTGCAGCTCCTTCTCTATGTTGGCAATCTGTTTGGTGGAGAGATCGTCGTCGAAAATCACCATTCCGATTTCGTTTTTCTCCACATATTCTTTTATTTCCGCAAGTTTACCCTGTCCCACGAAAGTGCGTGGATTGGGATTGTCGAGTTTCTGTGTGAAGCGGCGCACTACCTGCGCGCCGGCGGTATCGGCCAGGAACTCCAGTTCGTCGAGGTACTCCTCCACCTTCGTCTCGTTCTGTCTCTGGGTTACAAGCCCCACGAGAATGGTGCGTTCGGTGGTTTCTTTGCTTATGATCAGATCTTTCATATTGTGCTGTAATGGGGTAAACGGTCTGTCGGGTGTGTTGTCGCACCCAGCTTTAATAAAATCAAGTTGTCAGAGTTATAACACAGGAACTATACCGTTTTATCTGACAAAGATACAAAAACCGCCGGAAATCCGCCTAACTTCCCTGAATTATAAAAGATAACCGGATTATTAGAGTGATTCCTTGAACGTTATTCTCATTATTTGACATGATAATTCGTTAACTATTGATGTCGCTTAAAAACGTATCTGAGTATGTATTATTTCAGAAATTTGGATAACTTTGCTTTGTGTTAGCGTCTCAATAACAAGTTTAGTTATAACTGTAATCAGAATACGATACCGATGGGCAAATTATACGACATATACTGTGATGAAAGTTGTCATCTGCAGAATGGGCGTGCCAGGGATTTCGCGATGGTAATAGGGGGAGTGGTTTGCCCGGATGATAAGAAAAAAGCGTTATTTGACCATATCAGGTCTATAAAAATCAGGTTTGGTATTTCCCGTGATGCCGAAATAAAATGGAACAAAGTTTCACCGGCTCAATATGAGTATTATAAGGCGTTGGTAAATTTCTTTTTCGATTGTTCTGATCTGGCTTTCAGAGCGGTGATTGTAAATAAGAAGAATCTTGAACCTTTGAAATTCAATCTGACGTATGATGATTTTTACTATAGGGCATATTTCATAATGCTTAGTAGAATTCTTATGCCGGGAAATGAATATGCTGTCTATATAGATATAAAAGATACCCGAAGTCAATCAAAAGTTGAGAAATTGCATGATGTGTTATGTAACAGTCGGTTTGATTTTGACAGGCGTATGATTCATCGTGTTCAGCAGATCCGGTCGCATGAAGTGGAACTTATGGGATTGACAGATCTTCTGATTGGTGGATTGTCTTATCTCCATCGTGGTCTTGGAACAAGTGAGGCAAAAAGGCAACTTATAGAAATAATAAGACAGCGGAGTGGTTACAGTCTTCTTTCCAATACATGGCCTCTCGAACCGAAATTCAATATTTTAGTCTGGCATGGACGTAACAATTGACAACGATAAATATCTTGAATTGCCTGAGTTGATAGAGCTTATGGCATTTGGCGGAGATTTCAACCGCTATCTGGAAGCGGTGTATGAAATGTTTAAAAATGATTTTATCCGTAATCGGCCTGTTTTCAGGGGTATCAGATTGGGGCTTAAAAAATATCCGACGTATAATGGGAAAGAAGCTACTTTCTGGCATATGACATCAGAAGGGAAGGATGAACAAAATCGTCTCCCTGACTTAAGAAGACTGGAACGTATCAAATGGCCTGCATATCTAATTAATAATAACGAACATCCTTATCTCAAAGTCTGGAAAAATACTAGAGGTGCAAAAACCAATATTCTGATTATGCATGAAAACGAGAATTATGTTATTATACTCCGTGAAGGAAATGGTTATTTATTACCTTGGACTGCATATCTGATTGAGCACAGGTGTAGAAAACAGAAGTTTATCAAAGAGTATGAGGAATATATAAAAAGCAAGGAGCGGCAATGACCGCTCCCGTTTCTCTTTCAACACATGGTTGGTGAGATGTCGCAAAGTTAATAACTTTTCGCCTCTTAAACAAGTTTGAATGAATAAAAGTTGAGATGTAGATTCAGATGCGGTTAAATTATGTGTAAATATGATGTTTTGGCATAAATGTTCATTACCTTTGTTCCATGATCGGTATCAGCGGTAAACAGGTTTATGGTAAGTGATAAGGTAAAGGGCTATGCCCTCGGGATCGTGGCTGCGGCGACATACGGTATGAATCCGCTGTTCGCGCTTCCTCTCTATGAGGGGGGCATGGATGCGGGATCGGTGCTGTTTTTCAGATATCTGCTGGCCATACCGGTATTGGGAGCGATGATCAGATGGCGCGGGCGCGGCTTTAAGGTCAACGGCAAGAGTGCGGTGATGCTTGCGGCCATGGGTATTCTTATGGCGCTGTCGTCGCTGTGGCTTTTCCTGAGCTATAACTATATGGACGCTGGGATCGCGTCGAGTCTGCTTTTTGTTTATCCGATAATGGTGGCGGTGATCATGAGCTGCGTGTTTCACGAGAAACTCGGGTGGGTCACGGCACTCAGCATCGTCATGGCTCTGGGTGGGATCGGACTTCTCTACCAGGGTGACGGCAATGCGACACTAAGCGTAAAAGGCACCCTGATGGTGTTTGCCTCGTCGCTGGCCTATGCGGTGTATCTTGTTTATGTCAGCCGCTCGGGGCTCAACCATATGCCTACGGTTAAGGTTACGTTCTATGTGCTTCTTTTCGGCTGGACGCTCTTTGCTTTGTATGTGCCGCTCAACGGTGGACTGCGTTTCCCGTCGTCGGGATGGCTGTGGGTGAATGTGGTGTGTCTGGCAGTATTCCCGACCGCCGTGTCGCTTCTCTGCACCACCCGAGCCATACAATATATCGGTTCCACCCCTACTGCCATTCTCGGCGCCCTGGAGCCGGTTACCGCCGTGTTCTTTGGGGTGACTGTTTTCGGCGAACCTTTCACCGCCCGCATTTTTCTTGGGCTACTGCTTATAATAGCCGGGGTTACGATGGTGATAGCTTCATCTACGATCCACCGTCAGCTTCTGCGTCTGCGCAGACTGTGGCCCCGCGTGTTGCGCCGCCACTGATTGGTCAGTTTTTTCCACACAGTATAGGGCGGGATGCCAATTGATTGATGTTCGCTAAAACCGGAATACAGCAATAATTATGTGTCGATATAAATGAAATCAGCCACCCGGAACGATCCGGATGGCTGATTCCTCTTCCTCTACACAATTATGAAAAAATAAAAAAGGAGAGAGAGGTCGAGAGGAAATTATGGAAGTAAAGTCAACTAAGATTGGACATCAAAAATGTACAATCTATATTTGCAGTGAAAAGGTTGATTAATTTCCGATACAAAGATATGGATAATTAAGCCTTGCAACAAATAATCCAATAAAAAGTTTCTTAACAAGTAGAAATAGATTATAAATTAACAATTATTTGGTGAAAATTCACATCCCTCTTTTCCTCTCCTCCCGTTCCCGTTAACACTTTGCAGGTAGCGGCGGCAATAATAATTTAGGAATTTTACTAATTTTGTCGGATAGTGTGCGTTACGAGGGGATAAAACGGTACATCTGGGATTACACCCCGTCATTCTTGCCATATGTAATATAAAATATACAGACCTGATCATGTCTATATGGAGTAAATTATTGGGGCGTAGGGATGCAGACGGTATTTCTGTTGCCGGTACTGTATCGTCTGGCGTACAGGAAACTCCTTCCCTCTCAGGCTATGCTGTTGTCGATATAGAGACTGGTACGAAAGATGGCAAGATACATGATATAGGGGCGCTTAAGGAGGACGGCTCCATATATCACGGTCAATCGAAAGATGATCTTTTTAGATTTCTCGGTAATGTGGCATATGTATGCGGCCACAACATTGTCCATCACGATGCCAGATACCTTTTTGCGGAAGGAGCATGTAGGTGGATGCTTGTCGATACCCTTTATATGTCTCCATTGTTGTTTCCGGAACGCCCGTATCACCGTCTGGTAAAGGATTACAAACTTCTCAGCGATCAGATAAACAATCCTGTCAGTGATTGCGAGAAAGCGAAAGACCTGCTTTTTGACGAGATCGGTCAATGGAAAATGCTTTCCGAAGAGAAACGGGCCATGTTCTCTCTGTTGCTTAAAGGGAGAAAGGAGTTTGCGGGATTCATAAGTATGGCGGGGGAGGTGTATTGCGATTGCCTTCTTCCTGATCTGATAAAAAGGCTTTATGCCGGAAAAATATGCGAAAATGCAGATATAGAAGGCTTGATAAGGGAGCACACTGTGGAACTGGCCTATGCTTTGGCTCTGGCAGACACAACAGACCACAAATCGGTTACGCCCGGATGGGTACTCCGGAATTATCCCGAAGTAGAATATGTGCTGCAGCTTCTGCGCAGTACTCCGTGCAGGAACGGTTGTCCATATTGTGCGGCAAAGCTCGATGTCGGCAAGGGACTTAAATCTTATTTCGGATATGATGAATTCCGTACCTACGACGGAGAGCCTCTCCAGGAACGTGCGGCAAAAGCTGCGGTCAATGGAAAATCGTTATTGGCCATATTTCCGACCGGTGGCGGAAAATCGCTGACGTTTCAGTTGCCGGCACTGATGGCGGGGGAGGCCGTGCACGGTATCACAGTGGTGATCTCTCCGTTGCAGTCGCTGATGAAGGATCAAGTCGACAGTCTGGCCGCGCGAGGGATTACAGATGCAGTCACAATCAATGGACTGCTTGATCCCATCACACGTGCCGATGCCATACAGAGAGTGGAACGGGGTGAAGTCTCGCTGCTTTACATATCACCTGAAATGCTTCGTTCAAAGACCGTCGAGCGGATACTCGGCATGCGCCAGGTCGTAAGGTTCGTGATAGACGAGGCACACTGTTTTTCTTCATGGGGACAGGATTTCAGGGTAGATTATCTTTACATAGGAAAGTTTATACGTAACTACCAGAAGAGCAAACAGTCGGATGCTCCGGTGCCGGTATCGTGCTTCACGGCTACGGCAAAACAGAAAGTTATCCAGGACATATGCGATTACTTCAGGCAGACACTTGGCATAGATCTGGAACTTTATGCATCCACAGCTACAAGGACAAACCTCCGCTACAGTGTGGTGCATGCTGAAAATGACGAGGACAAGTACCTTAAACTTAGAGGACTTGTATCGGAGGCGAATTGCCCGACGATCGTTTATGTATCGCGCACCAGACGCACAAAAGAACTTGCCGAAAAGCTGACCCGGGACGGTTATCAGGCGTTGCCTTTCAACGGGCGTATGGCTTCGGAAGACAAAATTGCAAATCAGGAGGCTTTTATGAGCGACCGTGTGCGCATAATCGTGGCCACATCGGCTTTCGGGATGGGAGTTGACAAGAAAGATGTGGGACTTGTAGTGCATTACGACATATCGGATTCATTGGAGAATTACGTGCAGGAAGCGGGTAGAGCCGGTCGCGATCCCAGTCTTAGTGCACGCTGTTATGTGCTGTATGGCGACAACGATCTTGACAAACATTTCATGCTGTTGAATCAGACAAAGCTTAGTATAAGCGAGATCCAGCAAGTGTGGAAGGCTGTCAAGGATTTTACCCGGCAACGTGCGCGTGTGTGCTGTTCGGCTCTTGAAATCGCCAGACAGGCGGGATGGGATGATTCAGTGGACGATATCGAGACGCGTGTGCGCACGGCGATAGCCGCTCTTGAGCAGGCCGGATATCTGTCAAGAGGCAACAATGTGCCGCATGTCTATGCCACTGGCATCACGGTGCGGAATCTTGATGAGGCACGTGAGCGCATCTCTGCTTCACTGCTGTTCGGGAGCGACGAAACGGAGAATGCCGTGAGAATTATCCGTCGGCTCATATCCCAGAAATACATCTCCAGGGCGCAGGATTCAGAGGCAGAGTCGCGTGTGGATTATCTTGCGGACACTCTGGGTATAAGCCGTACAGATATTGTGTCGGCAGTGGAGCGAATGAGGCAGGCGGGAATTCTGGCTGACAGCAGGGATATTTCGGCGTATCTGCTTGACAGCGGTGTCTCGGAACGGCGGTCGCGCACTCTTCTTGAGCGTTTCGCGCGTCTTGAGAGATATATCCTCGGCAGTATACCCGACGGATCATTGAACATTTCATACAAGCAGCTTAACAACAATGCTGTAAGCGAAGGTATAGCCACATCGAACGAGAAAGATATAAAGACATTGCTTTATTTTCTTACTGTCAGGAGATACACCCGCAAGAAAGAGGATGCCTCGCGCAATATCATGGTAAAACGTCTGGCAGATACCGATGTCACTCTTGCACGTTTTGAGAAACGCCTCGAGATCTGCCGTTTCGCGGTGGAATGGCTCTATGTATTGGTCACTGACCAGTCACGGGAGACCCCGGAGAATGGCGTGGTGCAGTTTTCTGTAGTAGAATTGCTGAACAGTATAAGGACGGATGTTAAATCGCTTCTGGGCAATATGGCTGAAATCACGCTCGAGGATGTGGAAGAGGCTCTTCTGTATCTGTCCAAAATCGGTGCCCTGAAACTTGAAGGAGGTTTCCTTGTACTGTATAACGCGATGGATATAGAACGCATCAAGGATACGAAATCAAGATATAGACAGGACGATTACCGGCAGCTTGACGAATTTTACCGCCATAAAATCCAGCAGGTGCATATAGTTGGTGAATATGCCAATCTCATGGTAAAGGATTATGATGCCGCTTTGCAGTATGTGCATGATTATTTCCACATGGATTACAGGAAATTCATCGCGAAATATTTCAAAGGTGAGCGTGGACGCGACATACAGCGTAATCTGACCCCGATGAAATACAGACAGCTCTTCGGACAGCTGTCAGGATGCCAGATGGACATAATCACCGACAAGGAATCGCGCTGCATTGTGGTGGGTGCGGGACCGGGAAGCGGCAAGACACGCGTACTGGTGCATAAACTCGCATCTCTCCTTCTGCTTGAGGATGTGAAACATGAGCAGCTTCTGATGCTTACTTTCTCAAGAGGGGCTGCTACTGAATTCAAGCAGCGCCTGATGGGGCTTATAGGTAATGCCGCACACTTCGTAGAGATAAAGACATTTCATTCCTATTGTTTTGACCTGATGGGGCGGATCGGCAATCTGGAGGATGCAAGCAGTGTGGTAGGGCGTGCGGCAAGGATGATCGGCGACGGAGAAGTGGAGCCTAACAGAATCGCGAAAACAGTGCTTGTGATAGATGAGGCGCAGGACATGGGCGCAGAAGAATATGCGCTTGTGCGGGCGCTTATGTCTGCCAATGAGGAGATGCGTGTCATTGCGGTCGGAGACGATGACCAGAATATCTATGAATTCCGCGGATCGGACTCTTCCAATCTCTACCGGTTGCTTCAGGAGAGCGGAAGCCGCCGTATGGAGATGACAGAGAACTACAGGAGCGCACGGCATATAGTGGCATTTGCCAACGCCTTTCTTAAGGGGATATCGCATAGGATGAAAACCAAGCCGATAGTGCCGGTGAGGGACGCCGACGGATGGGTTGGCGTTACGCGCCACCGCTCGGGACATATGTATCGGCCGGTTGTGGAGGAGCTGATGCGCCGCAGAGGGGAGGGAACCTCGTGTGTGCTGACACAGACAAATAGCGAGGCGGTGACGCTGACAGCTTTGCTGCGCAGAAATGGAATAAACGGACGCCTGATACAGTCTATGGACGGTTTCCGTTTCTGGTGTTTAGCTGAAGTAAGATATTTCCTTGGGTTCATAGAAAAACGCATAAATACTCCTGTGATACCCGATATTCTGTGGGAGGACGCGAGGCGGGAAACATTCTCCTTTTACAGGGGGAGCCATGCGCTGGTGTATGTAAAACGTTGTCTGGAACAGTTCGAACAGACCAATAAGGCTAAATACCTTACCGATTTCAAGGAATTCGTATTTGAGTCTTCTATAGAGGATTTCTGTGATGTGACTGATGCCGAAGTGGTGGTTTCCACCATTCATAAGGCCAAAGGGCGTGAGTTCGATAATGTGTATATGCTTGTTTCAGACAATTATCCTGTGGACAACGGACTGATGCGCCGGTATTATGTCGGCATGACACGCGCTAAAAACAGTCTCTCGGTGCATACCGACGGGGATAAGTTCAGCCATCTTCCATGTGACAGCTATGTGGAGGATGTTGCCGAATATGACATGCCGGAGGAGGTTGTCCTGCAATTGTCTCACAAGGATGTATATCTCGGATTTTTCGTGAATAAAAAGCGGGAGATACTGGCGCTCAGGAGTGGGGATCCTCTTGTGTACAGGGATATGATGCTATATGATCCGTCCACTCAGAGACCGGTGGCACAGCTGTCGAAAAGGATGCAGAAGAGTCTGGCTGAGTGGGAGGCCAGAGGCTACAGGGTGGCATCGGCCGAGGTAAGGTTCGTAGTGGCGTGGAAACCGAAAGAGGCGCCGAAGGGCGCCTCTGAGTCGGCCGTGATGCTGGCCGATATGGTCTTGAAAAAGGTTTCCGGCAGGTAACCCCTGCTGTTCCCGGTTGTCGCTTAGAGGGGAGGGCGGTTATTTGCGGCGGAAATGGTCGTTGTACATCTTGATACCGAATACGATTCCCGAGCAGGTGGTGGTGATGAGGTTCGTAGCCACCAGCGGCCAGTTCACAGGATCACTGACCAGTCCCTGGGCCACGAAAAACGCGCCCCCGAGGCCCATGAGCAGAAACGTGGGTACTGCGATCCCGTCGGTGTCGCGGGTCCGTATCGTATATATGGCTTGTGGCATGTAACCCAACACCATGCATATGGCGGCTATGTAGCCGAAGATATTGAAGAGGTCCATTGTCGTAGCAGTTTCGGATTTCATTTGGCTTC
The DNA here is from genome assembly GCA_949742535.1 of uncultured Muribaculaceae bacterium. Taxonomy (GTDB): domain Bacteria; phylum Bacteroidota; class Bacteroidia; order Bacteroidales; family Muribaculaceae; genus UBA7173. The sequence continues at coordinate 17,594 of CATJQX010000114.1, forward strand.
CTGTTGGTTTTCCGCCGGTTCCGGCATCAGTCCGAAGAGGGCGTAATCGTAGTACACGGGGTCTTGGGGACGTATCGTGCGTAGTGTGGCGGTGAGCAGTTCCACAGAGCGGCGGTCGTTGGCGCGCCTGTCGAGCAGGCCGAGTGAGCGGGCTGTGTCTCCCACATGCACATCAAGGGGTATATAGAGCTGTGCGGGGGTGATCACCCCTTTCCAGACTCCCATATCCACAATGCCGTCGTCGCGCACAAGCCATCTCAGAGCCATGTTTATGCGTTTTAGGGCTGTGGTGGCGAGGTTCTGCGGGAGGCATCGCGAATTGGCCGCTCCGTGGTTGGCGGCGGTAAGCTCGCGGTTCATCCCTTCCACGAGCCGCCATGCGGGCGCTTCGCTATCTGCAATACGCTCGCTGCGGGCGAAATCTGCTATGGATCCGTAGCGCTCGAATATGCCGTGGAGGCCACGGAGGTAGTGGCGCATGTCGCGTGCGAAGAAGGTGCGGTGTATGTTGCCGTCGGGCAGCTCCTCATATCCGCGGTCCATCACATAGTTGTATGGGTCGTAATCCATGATGCGGAGCATCTTCTCGCAGTTGGCGCATATCATCTTGCGGTTGCCCCAGGCTACAGTGGCGCTAAGGAGCGCCACTGTCTCTATATCCTGAAGGCGGCTGAACCGTCGCGGGAACTGCACGGGGTCTGCCGAGATGAACTCTGTGGAGTTCACGCGCCGAGCCTCTCTGTCGAGCCATTCCCGCAAGTCTGCGGATACCTCCGCCGGTATGACAGGTGATTGTTTCAAAATCGGTTACTTGTTAGTTGGGGTTTTCTTCGGACGCTGGCGCACCAGGCGGAGCACCTGTGCGGAGCGTGCCGGCAGATAGAGTTTGAGCCATTCCTTGCCAATGGGCGCATACAGCTCGTCATATTGGGTGAGATGGTCCACTTTTTCGTCGATGTTGCCGTAGCCTCCGAATGTGGGATTGTCGGTGGAGAGTACCACGCGGTATTTTCCGGGAGGGGTCAGCACTCCGTAATCGGTGAAGGAGCGGGTCGGAGAGAAGTTGAAAACAAACACGAAGTTGCCGCGACGGAAGGCGAGCACCTGGTCGGAGTCTTTTTCCCAGAGTTTCTCTATGCCGAGCGACTGGAAGTTGGCTACGCCGCTGACAAGGCTGATCATGGCGTTGTCAAAGGCGTTGAGGAACTTGTATTTGAGGTCCTCGCGGTCTACCAGATCCCATTGGCGGCGGGCATATTTGTAGCTCCATCCGTTGCCTTCGCGCGGGAAATCGATCCATTCGGGATGGCCGAACTCGTTGCCCATGAAGTTGAGGTAACCGCCGTTTATGGTGGCGAGTGTAACCAGGCGTATCATTTTGTGGAGTGCCATGCCTCGGGCTACATTCATGTTGTCGTCGTCGACCATCATGTGCCAGTACATATCCTTGTCGATAAGGCGGAATATGACGGTCTTGTCTCCTACAAGCGCCTGGTCGTGGCTTTCGACATATGAAATTGTCTTTTCGTCGGAGCGGCGGTTGGTAAGCTCCCAGAAGATGGATGTCGGGTGCCAGTCCTCGTCTTTTTTCTCCTTGAGGGTCTTGATCCAGTAGTCGGGTATTCCCATTGCCATGCGGTAATCGAATCCAATGCCTCCGTCCTTTATCTTGAGGGCGAGACCGGGCATGCCGCTCATTTCCTCGGCAATGGTTATGGCGTTGGGATTGATCTGGTGTATGAGTTTGTTTGCCAGAGTGAGGTATATGATGGCATTTGTGTCCTGGTTTCCGTCGTAATAGTCTCCGTATCCTCCGAATGCTTTTCCCAGTCCGTGATCATAATAGAGCATAGAGGTGACGCCGTCGAAGCGGAAACCGTCAAAGCGGTACTCTTCGAGCCAGTACTTGCAGTTGCTGAGCAGGAAGTGGAGCACTTCGTTCTTGCCGTAGTCGAAGCAGAGCGAGTCCCATGCCGGATGCTCTCGGCGGTGGTCGCCGTAGAAGTAGAGGTTGCCGGTGCCGTCGAGGCGTCCCAGACCTTCGTTCTCGTTCTTTACAGCGTGGCTGTGCACGATGTCCATTATCACGGCGATGCCGAGTTCATGTGCGCGGTCTATCAGGCTTTTCAGCTCCTCTGGGGTGCCGAAACGGCTTGATGCGGCGAAGAAACTCGATACGTGATATCCGAATGATCCATAATACGGATGTTCCTGTATGGCCATTATCTGTATGGCGTTGTATCCGTCGGCGGCGATGCGCGGCAGTATCTTGTCGCGGAATTCCACATAGCTGCCCACCCCCTCGCGCTCCTGCGCCATGCCGATATGGCACTCATAGATGAGGAGCGGACGTGTATCAGGCACGAAATTGTCGATTTTCCAGCGGTAGGAGGCGTTTTCCCATACCTGTGCGGAGAAGATGTGTGTGTCCTCGTCCTGCACTACACGTGTGGCGTATGCAGGTATTCGCAGTCCCTGGCCGCCAGGCCAGTGCACGCTCATTTTGTACATCTGTCCATGACGTATGGCGTCGGCAGGGAGGTGTATTTCCCATACTCCTCCTTTGATGGGTTTGAGTGCGAAGGCGGGCTTTTCTTCCCAATCGGAAAAATCTCCGACGAGGTAAATTTGTGTGGCGTTGGGCGCCCATTCACGGAACACCCACCAGTCGCCCTGCTTATGCAGTCCGAAATACTGGTATGCGTTGGCGAAGTCTTTCAGTGAATGACAGTGGGAAGTGAGTTCGGCTTCCTTGTTGATGGCGTCCTGGTGGCGTCCTTCGATGGCGTCGGCATATGGCTCGAGCCAAGGGTCTGTGCGGTATATGGCGAGTTTTTTCATATTTAAGGGAGAGGGTGATTGTTAGTGGTAATATTGGGGGAAGGTATCAGAGAAATCAGAGGTATCAAGTCTCTCAATTTCTTATTTCTATTCTTGCTTGATTTCTAATGCTCTTACTTTGTCTTACTTCTCCTCAAGCAACTGCGCGGCGGCAGCGAAGGGGCTGAGGCGGTTGGAGAGCACGAGGCGCTCGCATGTGGCGATGCGGGCGGCACGCTCGGGATCGTCGTAGAAGCGTCGGCGCAGTTCGGAGTCGATGGTCTCGTACATCCAGTAACGGGCCTGTTCATGGCGGCGCCTTTCGAAGTAGCCGTTCTCTTTCACGAATTTGAAATAACGGTCAATCATGTCCCATACTTCGGCAATTCCGAGTTCGAAATAGCCAGAATAGGTGAGTACCTCAGGGCTCCAACCCGAGGGGGGAGTGGGGAAGAGGTGGAGTGCAGACCGGAGCTGTGCCTGGGCCAGACGCGCGCGGTCAATGTTGTCGCCGTCAGCCTTGTTGATGACGATGCCGTCGGCCATCTCCATTATGCCGCGTTTTATCCCCTGCAGTTCGTCGCCGGTGCCGGCAACCTGTATGAGCAGGAAGAAATCGACCATCGAGTGTACGGCGGTCTCGCTCTGTCCCACCCCCACGGTCTCAACGAAAATATTGTCATAGCCTGCGGCCTCGCAGAGCACAATGGTTTCACGGGTCTTGCGTGCCACTCCTCCGAGCGAGCCGGCCGAGGGTGAGCGGCGGATGAATGCCGAGGGGTGTACCGATAGCTTCTCCATGCGTGTCTTGTCGCCGAGGATACTCCCTTTGGAACGTTCGGAGGAGGGGTCGATGGCCAGTACTGCGAGTTTGCCACCCTCTTTGAGTACATGCAGCCCGAATACGTCGATCGACGTTGATTTCCCTGCGCCGGGCACTCCGGTGATGCCTATGCGGCGGCTGTTGCCCGAGTAGGGGAGGCATTTTTCTATCACTTCGCGCGCTATTGCCTGATGTGCCGGCGCTATGCTCTCCACGAGGGTCACCGCTTTGGCCAGACGGGTCACGTCGCCTTTGAGGATCCCTTCCACAAGGTCTGCGGCATCCGGAAGGGCAGCCCTGCGGCGCGGTTTCAGATAGGGGTTTACCACTGGTGGCTGGCTCACGCCTGCATTGACGTTCAGGCCAGTATATCTGGGGTCGTTTTCCGGATGTTCGTTCATCGAAAGGTTGTCTTTGTTCTGTTAGTAATCATGGATCGGAAAGGTAGGTGGATCATCCGGGAGATCGGTCCGGGATGGGGGATGGAGAGGGCGATTGCGGGTCTCAGTGTGCCTCAAGCCAGTTGGTGCCGACACCTGAGGCCACCTCGAGCGGTACAGTTCCGTTGAACGCCCCTTCCATGAGTCGGGTCACTATCTCCTGAAGTTCCGCCACCTCGTCGAGGGGCACGTTGAATATCAATTCGTCGTGCACCTGCATTACCATTTTTGAACGCATATGGCGGGCGTTGAGTTCGTCGAATATGCGGATCATGGCTATTTTGATGATGTCGGCCGCCGATCCCTGTATGGGGGCGTTCACGGCGTTGCGTTCGGCATAGCTTCTCACTGTGGCATTGCGGGAATTTATGTCGGGCAGATAGCGTTTGCGCCCCATTATGGTGGAGACATATCCCTTCTCCCGTGCGGTTTCGGTTGACTTGTCAATGAATTCACGGATATGCGGATATGTGCGGAAATATCCGTCGATAAGCGCTTTTGCTTCGGCACGGGGGATGTTGAGCCGTTCCGAGAGGCCGAATGCCGAAATGCCGTAGACGGTGCCGAAGTTTGCGGTCTTGGCAGTGCGCCGCTGGGTGTCGTTTACCTCATCATAGGGTATATGATAGATCTTGGCGGCGGTGGCGCGGTGTATGTCGAGCCGTTCGCGGAAGGCGGCGGTAAGTTCGGGGTCTTCCGAGAGTGAGGCGAGCAGACGGAGTTCTATCTGTGAGTAATCGGCCGAGAGCACCACGCACCCTTCGTCGGCGATGAAGGCGCGTCGCACCTCGCGGCCGTCGTCGGTGCGGATGGGTATGTTCTGCAGGTTGGGGTTGGTGGAACTGATGCGTCCTGTAGCCGTCACAGTCTGGTTATACGTGGTGTGTATCTTGCCGGTTACGGGGTTTACCAGTTCCGGGAGGGCGTTCACGTAGGTGCTTAGCAGTTTGCGCAGGCTGCGGTCTTTGAGTATCAGCCCGACGATGGGATGACGTTGCCTGTGTTTCTCCAGAATCTCCTCGGTGGTCGAGAAGTTTCCGGTCTTGGTGCGCTTGGCTTTCGGATCGAGCTGCAGTTTCCCGAAAAGTATCTCACCTACCTGCATGGGAGATGACAGGTTGAAGCGCTCTCCCGCGAGGGTATAGATCTCCTCCTCAAGTTCTTTGGCGCGTGCTGTGAGCTGTATGGAAAGGGTGTTCAGTTCGCCGGTGTCGATGCGCACGCCGGTCCATTCCATATCCGCCAGCACGCGGGCTAAGGGCAGCTCTATGTCGTTGACAAGCGCAAGCTGTCCGTTTTTTTCAAGCAGTTCGAGCAGCGGTCTGTGCAGGCGCAGGGTTATGTCGGCCTGTTCGCACAGTGTGTCTTTCAGCTCCTGCGGCGGGATCACGGCAAACGGTTTGCGCGGTGTGGCTCCCTCTTCATACTCGGCGGTATGGTGGTTGAGCACATTGAGGGCTATGTCTGACAGACGGTGGCGCATCTCGGGCTGCAGCACATAGTGGGATAGCGAGATGTCGGCATAGGATGATGTCAGCTCTATCCCTTCGCGGCGCAGGAGCACCATGTCACGTTTTATGTCGTAGCTTACCAGAGTTACCGCCGGTGTGGTGAACAGGGGCGCGAGCAGCCCCATTGTCTTGCTGCGCTCCTCTTTCCCGGAAGGTATGCGTATGAGCTGTGCGGTGCCCTCCTTACGGCTGATGGCAATGGCGGATAAGGTTGCCGACATAGCCTCCGCTCCTGGGGCATAGAGGGCGACGCCTACAGTGCCCGCTTTTATGCAAGCATCTATTTCCGTGGCAACGGCATTTTCCTCACATTCGGCATAGTCGGTCGGAATGGAGGGCTGTGCGGCAGGGAGGTCCTGGGCGTCGTTTACGAAATCAAACAGTGTGAGCGGTTCCGACAACGGCTGCGGAGCGGCCTGTGGCGCTGCCGGCTCTCCACCTTTGAGGCGTGGAAGGAAGCTCTTGAATTCCATGCGGGTGAAGATTTCGCGGAGACGGGCCGTGTCTTCCGGTTCCCTGACAAGGGTGTCGAAATCTACCTCTACCGGTACGTCGGTGCGTATTTTGGCAAGTTCTCTTGAGAAGCGGATATTGTCGGCGTTGGCACGTATGCGCTCGCCGAGCGCCCCTTTTATGGAGGCGGCATTGGCAAGCATATTGTCGACTGATCCGAACTCACCGATGAGTTTGGCGGCCGTCTTGGGGCCTACCCCGGGGCAACCGGGAATGTTGTCGATGGCGTCTCCCTCGAGCGCGAGCAGATCTATGACCTGGCCGGGCGACTGTATGCCATATTTCTCACAGATCTCCTTTACGCCACGCACTTCAAAACCGTTGCCTTTGAGCGACGGGCGGTACATGAACACCTTGTCTGTCACGAGCTGGCCGTAATCCTTGTCGGGGGTCATCATGTAGGTGGTAAAGCCCTGTTCGGTGGCCATGCGGCTGAGGGTGCCTATCACATCGTCGGCCTCGAATCCCGGCACTTCGAAAACCGGTATGCGGTAAGCCTCTATGATCTCTTTTATGATGGGTATGGAGAGAGTGATGTCTTCCGGCTGTGCCTCACGTTTAGCCTTGTATTCGGCGTACATCTCGTGGCGGAAAGTTCCCCCCTTAGGGTCGAAGCATACGGCGATATGTGTGAGATTCTCCTTTTGCAGAATATCATGCAGTGTGTTGCAGAATCCGAATATGGCGGAGGTATTGAACCCTTTGGAGGTTATGCGCGGGGCTCGTATCAGTGCGTAATATGCGCGGTATATCAGCGCATATGCGTCCAGAAGAAACAGTTTCTTGTCGTTCATTGGCTTTGTGGGTTACCTTGGGGTATGCACACCACAAAGTTAACAAAAGAATGATAATTTAAGCAAACGGTCTATGATAAATTGGTAAAAAAGAACTTAAGAAGTAAGTACGCGCAGCAGCGCACCCTCTAAATGTCACGTCTGCGAAGTCGCTCCATATTCTTCTTGTCGTAAGCCTCGCCTCTGTTAAAGAGATATTCAAATTTTACAAGATCACCTTCGATTTCTATATGCAAGACAAAAAAAGCGCGTTTATCACCTATACGCAATCTGTACACATTTTCTAATGTCTCAATCTTTTTGCAGTCTGTAAGTTCCTCTACGCAATTTGCGGCCTTTACTTCGTCTAATACATTGATCAGTGACTGGAGAATTTTCCCCGATAACTTGCGTACAGCCTTCTCGAATTCTTTTGAAAAAGCTACTTTCATTTGCGGTGATTCTCAAGCCATTTCTCAAAGTCTGTCTGCTCCTGTTTGTTGAGCATCGTTTTCCCTTCCGGACGTGTCGATACAAGATATTTGTAGATTTCCGCATCGTCCATATCCTCAATTTCACGGATTAGAAGTTCTTCAATATAATTTTTCAGATTGGTTCCCATGGCAGCAGCTTTTATATTAAGCGCCTGAAATACATTTTCAGGAATATCAATCAGTTTTCGATGTGTGGGCATTCCCACCGTGGATGTAGAATTCATAGTTCGTTTTTTGCAAATATAGTTCATATATATCATATATACAAATTGCGCATAGATTATGTTGCGTTTGTTTAAGTGCGTGTTAGAGGTGATGGGCTGTAACGCGTTTGCTGATAATGGATTGTGCTTTTGTTAGCTTTGCTTCGTGTTATGTGTTTTATCAAGGTGCAAAGTTATTAAAAAAAGTGGTGTTTGTGGATCCCGGGAGTGCTCATCTGCTAAAATTTGCTAACTTTGCAAGCAGTTATGGAGAAGAAAGCATTGATAGGAAAGAATCTGGAGGAGCTGCGGGAGGTAGTCGCCGAGTGCGGTATGCCTGCTTTTGCGGCCAAACAGATGGCGCGGTGGCTGTATGAGAAGCGTGTCACCGACATAGAGGCTATGACCGATCTCTCTAAGGCCGCACGCCAGCGTCTGGCGCAGGAGGGGTATGTTGTGGGACGCGAGGCGCCTCTGGCGGCTGTGAAGAGTGTCGACGGTACCGCAAAATATCTTTTTACAGGAGAGGGTGGCCGCGATGTGGAGGCTGTATGCATCCCCGACAAGGACCGTGTGACGATATGCGTGTCTTCACAGGCCGGATGCAAGATGAACTGCTCTTTCTGTATGACAGGAAAGCAGGGTTTTCACGGATCGCTTACCCCGGCCGCGATAATCAACCAGGTGCTGTCTGTGCCGGAAAGCGCGGAACTTACCAACATCGTGTTCATGGGTATGGGAGAGCCGCTCGACAATCTCGATGCGGTGCTGCGTGCCATAGAGATCCTTACCGCCAAATGGGGACTGGCGTGGAGCCCGAAACGTATAACCGTCAGCTCCATCGGCAAACTGCGCGAGCTTCGCCGCCTGCTTGACGAAACCAAAGTGCATGTGGCCATTTCGATACACTCTCCATATCCGGCCGAGAGGGAATCGCTGATGCCTGTGGAGCGTGCCTATCCTATACGAGAGGTGATAGACCTGCTGCGCACATATGATTTCTCACACCAGAGACGCCTGTCGTTCGAGTATATCATGTTCGGCGGCCTCAACGACGACCGCCGCCACTGCATGGAACTTGCATCGCGTCTCTCGGGACTTGACTGCCGCGTGAACCTGATCCGTTTCCATGCCATTCCCGGGAGCGAGCTTCGCCCGTCGGAACCGGAGCGTATGGAGCAGTTCCGCGACATGCTCAACGCGCGCGGCATAACAGCCACCATACGTGCCTCCAGAGGTGAGGATATCCTCGCCGCGTGCGGCATGCTTGCCGGAAAAGGCAAAAAAAACGGGAATGACGTAAACTAATGATGCGTTTGACGGTCATATATAATATATGATATTTCCGAAGATGAAAAAAATAGCTTTAGCCATAGCGCTTCTTCCCGCAGCCTTGCCGGCACTCGCGCAGGAGCCTGCCATAACTTTCGATGAGACCTCCTATGACTTCGGCACCATAGCCGAGGATGGAGGCAATGTGTCGCATGAATTCAAGTTTACCAACACCGGCAACGCCCCGCTGATGATTGTTAACGCAAGCGCGTCGTGCGGATGTACCCGCCCTACTTATCCCAAGAAACCTGTGGCGTCGGGCAAAACCGATAAGATAAAGGTGACATATGTGCCTACGGGGCGGCCAGGTGAGTTCGTCAAGACGGTTACGGTCAAGACGAATGCAAAGAAACAGAAGTCGGTAAAACTTAAAATAAAGGGTGTTGTAATTCCCAAGAAAGATAAATGAGAATCGCATCGTTTTTCGCAGCCTTGATTACGGGGCTGTCGGCTTTTGCGGCAGTGGAGTGGTCGCAGACCGAGCATGATTTCGGAGCCTTCAAGGAGGAGAACGGCAAGGTTACCTGCACGTTTGATTTCGTCAACAAGGGGACACAGCCGGTGAGTGTGCGTGCGGTGCGTGCCTCCTGCGGCTGCACCTCGCCGTCGTACACCAAACAGCCTGTGGCTCCGGGCGAAACCGGCACGGTGACAGTGACGTTCAACCCCGCCGGTCGCCCCGGCCGCTTCACCAAGACACTGATGGTGGATCTGGCGGGCGATGACGGCACCGATCGCAAGACACTGACCATAAACGGTGTGGTGATAGGCTCGGAAAGCACCCTCATGTCGCGTTATCCCGTTGAGGCCGGCCCCTTGCGCCTGCGCACCCAGCAGGTGCCTTTCGGCACCGTGCTCAGGGGGAAAGCCAAGTCGGCCTTCGTGGAGGTCTACAATGCATCCACCGAGCCTGTCACTCCCAAGTGGAGCGGTGTGCCGGCTTATCTGCGCATAGCAAGCTCGGAGCAGGCGATCGCTCCCGGCGAGCAGGTGGTATATTCTCTCGTGCTTACCCCCGTCGCGTCGTCGCCCTATGGCATAGTCACCGATTCAGCTTATATCGCGGCTCCCGGTGAAGCACCGCTTAGAGTGGATCTGTCTGCGATACTCGAGGAGGATTTCTCAACGCTAACCCCGGGACAGCGCCAGAATGCCCCTGTGGTGGAAATAGATACGGAGCGTGTGGATTTCGGCCGTCTGTCGCGCGACGGCGATGCCGTGAGCCGCACTTTCACCATCACCAACCGCGGGAAGAGCGATCTCATGCTGCGCCGCATATATACTACCGACGCCGGTGTGAAGGTAACGCCCTCTGAAGGTAAGGTAAAGAAAGGTAAATCGGCGACAATCACCGTCACCACCGATCCCTCCAGCCTTCCGGCCGAAGTGCTCAGTGCCCGCATCCAGATTATCACCAACGATCCCGAGCAGTCGATTTCCATAGTGCGAGCTATCGGGGAAGTTAAATAGAAAGTAGAAGTAAGGACATTAGAAGTCAAGCAAGAATACTTCTGCATCTCCTTCATCCTCCCGATTTCTTATTTTCTTGATTCCCGTTTCCGCGCATCGCGATTCTAAATATGGCAAAAGACCTTCTCAACCGTTACATATGGATTATCGACACCATCAGGCGCTACGGGAAAATCTCCCGCAGGGAGCTTAATGAGTGCTGGGCGCGTTCACCTTACAGCGACGGTGAGCCTGAGATACCACGGCGCACTTTTTTCAATTACCGCAGGGCCATAGAGAAACTCTTCTCCATTTCAATAGAGTGCGATCCCGGCACATACGACTATTACCTCAGGGAACGGTCTAAAGACAAGATCACCGACTGGCTCCTCGACTCCTCGGCCACGAGCAATGTGCTGCAGGGATCGCGTGAGGTGGCGTCGCGCATACTTCTGGAATCGGTGCCCTCGGCACGCGAGTTTCTCGCCCCCGTCATAGAGGCGATAAAGGTAAACAGGTCTATAAAATTCGACTATCACCCCTATACCCGTTCCCAACCGTCGCGCGATGTGGTGGTTGATCCTTATTTCCTGCGCATCCACAGGCAGCTGTGGTATGTGACGGGACGCAATACCCGCGACGGGAAAGTGAAGACCTACTCGCTCGACCGCATGAGCAACCTTCTGATAACGTCGAACACCTTCCTTCCACCTGCCGATCTGGATCCCGCCGATTATTTCCGCGATTCTTTTGGTGTAATGGTCACGGAAAGCAAGCCCCGCACAGTGAAACTCAAGGTGGATCTGCGGCAGGCCAAATATTTCAGGGCGCTTCCCCTCCACCCCTCGCAGCAGGAAATGGTCTCTGACCAATACTCATATTTCACTTACCGCCTGCGCATCACCCCCGATTTCGTTGCCGAGATACTCAGCCACGGCCCCCGCATCACCGTCATTTCCCCCCCTGAGCTGAAAACCATGGTGGTGACCGAGCTGCGTGCCGCCCTCGACAACTACGAAAACCTCTGATCCAGCACCTCCCCCCC
>CATJQX010000115.1 GCA_949742535.1 uncultured Muribaculaceae bacterium
GATGCCTAAATTATCCGTAATCACGATCAATTATAATAACCGTGCGGGGCTTGAGCGCACGTTTGAAAGTGTAATGCCTCAGCTTTGCGAGGATATTGAATATATAGTGATAGACGGGGCCGGCGATGATGGAAGCCGTGAACTCATAGAGAAAAATGCAGATGCTCTGGCTTACTGGTGCTCGGAACCTGACGGGGGTATCTATAATGCTATGAACAAGGGTGTTCGGCATGCTGGGGGGGAGTATCTGCTGTTTTTGAATTCCGGTGATTTTCTGTGTGAGTCTGACGTGCTTGCCAGGTCGCTCCCTCAGTTGAGAGACGCGGATATCATATATGGCGATCTTATCTATCAGGATCCTGTCGGCGGCGTGAGGCGTGAGGAGATATATCCAGACACTATCAATGCCGACAAGTTGCTTACCGGTTCGCTCCCGCATCCGTCAAGTTTCATAAAGCGTCAGCTGCTTGTTGACACACCATATAACGAGGAATTGAAAATTGTGTCAGACTGGGAGTTTTTCGTGAAGAAGATAATGTGGGAAGGGTGTTCCACACGCCATCTGCCGTTCAGCATCAGTGTGTTTATGGAGGACGGCATCAGCTCGCGTGCGAAAGAGTTGCGAAACAGGGAGCGTGCCCAGGTGATAAAACAATTGTTCACGCCGGCTATAATAAGCGTCTGCGAGGAGTGGCGCGCCATGGTGAAAAATATGCAGCCGGAGTTTATTGAAATCGGCAAGACACGCAAACTTTACAGGCGCATACGCCCGCTGTTGCGGTTTATCATACGTGTCAACTCTCTGGTTTCGTCGAAGCGTTACTCCTGACGCGTAATGCGTGGATCAGACTGTCTGCCGATAGAGTTCTGCGGTCTCCTGTGCCGTCTTTTCCCACGAAAAGCGTTTTAACCGTTCGGCTCCTTTTTTGATCAGGGTTGAGCGCAGTGTACTGTCGCAGACTATTTTCTCAACGGTGGTCTTTATGCTGTCAATGTCATAGGGATCGAAATATCCGGCGGCGTCTCCCGCTATTTCCGGGAAACAGCTTGCATCACTCAGCGCCACGGGGCACTGCGATGCATATGCCTCCAGAATGGGTATTCCGAATCCTTCATAGAGTGATGGGAAAACGAAGCAAACAGCATTCCTGTAAAGTGTGGCAAGCTGGTTGTCGCTGACAAACCGGCTTGTCACTGCTCCGGACAGACCGAGTTTTCCGATCGTTTCCGCTTCGCTTCTTGAAAAATTTTTGCCGGTGCATACAAGGCAGATTTCCGGATATGCCTTGTGCAGCAGGGCGAATGCCTGTAGAAAACGGTTGAAATTTTTGTAGTGGAATCTCTGGCCGACATACAGTATGTAATGGCGTGGAAGTCCCGGGATGATTTCTGCCGACTGTGGTTTGATGTTGTGCCCGTGGTATATAACTCTTATCTTTTCCTCGGGTATGCCGTAGATATCCATTACATCTTTTTTAGTGCAGTCGCTGATGGCGATTATTTTGTCGGCATTTGTAATGGTTTCTTTTTTCTGCGCTATGATAGGATCATCTTTTCCGAATAGTTCCGGAAATTTTTCATATATCATATCATGGACAGTGATCACATATGGCTGTTTCAGTTCTTTCAGGAAGTAGGGATCGAAATATGTGGGATGGAAGAGATCGATCTTGTTGTGGCGCAGTTCGCGAAGATTTTTCCAGTCATTGATTTTCATGTACAGCCGTTCCTTCTTCTTGAATTTCGGCAGGGAAATGCTGTTGAACAGTTTCTCTCCGGTTTCGCGCGAGGCTTTTTTCAGGAAGAAATTGTCTGAGAATACCACTTTGCTGGATACGTTGATATCTTCCGGCATCCGTTTCATTATTTCCACGAAATATCTCGATATGCCTCCGAATTTCTGTAGTGTGAATATCTGGTGGTCAAAAAGTACATTCATCAGACTTGAAAATTGAGATTGAGTTTATGCGGGCTTGCATGCGGTCTACAAAGTTAGCAAAAAATCGCGTTTTTGTGTACCTTTGCGTGACCTTTCTGTAACAAACCATGATTTATGAATCCAGTCAGACCTGATATTAGTATTATAGTCCCGATATATAAAGTTGAAAAATACATAAGAAAATGTATAGAATCTATTGCCGCCCAGACGCTTAGAAATATTGAGATTATCCTTGTGGATGATGGGTCTCCCGACCGTTGCGGTGAAATATGTGAAGAATATGCTGCTATGGATCCGCGCATAAAGGTAGTGCACAGAAAAAACGGAGGACTGTCTGCCGCGAGGAATACAGGCTTATCAGCCGCGACAGCCGGCATAATCGGTTTTGTAGACGGCGATGACTGGGTGGAGCCGGAGATGTTTCAGCGGCTGTATGATGCCATGTGCCGCACATCTGCCGATATGGCAGTTTGCAATGTGTGTTATGATTTTGTAGACGAGAGGCGTTTTGACATGCATTGCTCTACGGTGGAGCAACTTGTGGACAGGGACAAGGCGATAGAGATGCTGCTGTTTGACAGGAAGATGCATAACTATGTATGGAACAAGATTTTCAAACGGGAATTGCTTACGGTTTATTTCCCGGAAAATCGTTCGTATGAGGATGTGCATGTAATGATCAGGTGGGTTGCGAATATCCGGAATATGGTGCAGATACCTTTTTGCGGCTACCATTATGTGCAGCGTATGGGGAGCTATTTGCATAATGCCGACCTTGCGAGATATGTCTCACGAGTTAATGCGCTTGAAAGTCAGGTTGAATTTATTCGTGAGAGCGGTCTGGCGCGTGATATAAGGAGTGATTATTATGCCTATATCATTCGCCAGGCGCTGTCTGGAGCAAAATATATGGTCCGTTCTTTGCCGTTTGATAAAAATATGTCAGACAGTATCAAGTATATTGTTGGCTTTTTGATGCCTCTCGCAGATGAAGCTGCTGCGTTGCTGAAACCGAAACAGAGGCGACGGCTGGAGCTTCTGATGAATCATCCGCATCGTTTTATGGTGCTCATGCGGCTGAGCGGTATGCTTCAGAAGTTCAAATTCAGAAATAGATCGCCCATATGCTTTGAATGAGACATATTGGCGTAAGTCTGTCATGAAATTTTGCGCAAAAATATCTAATCTCAATTTTAATTCATGGGCTAATTACGCTGATTATTAGCGATATGATTACTCACATTTTTACTAATTCGTGCTATTTAGGTAATTGACTGAAAACGAATAGAAACGATTTATAGATAATTCGTGGTCGTTAACATTATCATTTGCCTTAATTATATTCTTTCGGTGGTCGGTGTAGAGGAAAATTTATGTTGCACAGCCTATTGACTTGCAATTAAAAAAGTATTATTTTTGCAGGAAAACATTGAATATGAAAAAAATCTTATTACTATTAGTTGGTCTTATAGCTGTCTCTGCTTTTGCAGACGATAACCCCGATGAATATCGCGTAAGACTTACAAAGGCTGATGGGACAGTCATTGAGGGGTATAACGACACGCGATTGAAGAACTGGCTAAAGCCAGCTGTTACAACCTTGTCTATTAGCGAGGAGTATAAAGGCCCAACAACAAAATACTCTGGAGAAGAAGTAAAACGTGTGGAATTTGTTAAATCGCTAATAGATTCAATCCCTGTCGTATTTGATGCTGTCAAAGCTCAAACCAAACTTCCAAACCTTTTTAGCAAAAATCCCAAGCCATACAAACAGCCTGTGTTCCTTCGATTGGTTTATGACGGCGAAAATGTGAAAGGTTATGCAATGCCTTATACAGACCACACAATGACTCCCAATAGGACTGTTATACTTTTCACCTGGAGATATTTTTACTTATTGAAAGATTCAGATATTGCAAAGGCTTATTGGGATGATACCGATGGAGTTATTCCTAATATGAAAAAGGTGATGAAATTCTATTTCAGAGATTTTCCAAAACTCGTTGAAATGGTTGATAATGGAGAAATAACAGCCGATATGTTTAGAGATAATCCTGCAATGGTTCTTCCAATTATGGATAGGACATATAGTCCGAAGAATTGAATGGAATTGCATTGCATATTCTCCACGATATAATCTCTCCAAAATATTGTATTTGATGTTCGATCTTTTGGAGTTCCTGTTTTGAAATATGCAATTGTCGGGGTTACAAAGGGGATGCCCCCTTTGGCTTATTCGGGATATTTTAGGCATTGACTTGTCAGTGCGGTTCGCAGGAAAATATAATTATCTAGGGATATAACGTGTGTTGATTGTCTGCATGGTGTTGGTGGTCAAGCCCATGTTGTCAAAACGTGCTCCAACATATTGCGTGTCTGTGGAGTATTAGCGGTTTAGGTGTTTTTACCGTACGACAGCAATAAATGAACCGCTTGATAATGTCAAGCGGTTCATTCAATTTGTTTATGACTGCTGATTGTTATTTCTTTGTGGTTACGGGGAGTGCGCGGCTGAAAACTTCGCGGAATGATACGAGGGTTTCTGTGCGGAGCAGTCCCAGGGGCTGAAGTTTCTCATGTATGAGGTGGAGCAGATGCTCGTTGTCGCGTGCATAGAGTTTCACGAGCATGTCGTATTCGCCGGTGGTGAAGTGGCATTCAACAACCTCAGGAACGTCATAGAGCTTATCCACAATTTCGTTGAATTTGTCAGGCTCTTTGAGGAATATGCCTACAAATGCGCAAGTATCATAGCCCAGTGTGGTAGGTTTGATAAGTGCCCGTGAGCCTTCGAGAATGTTGGTTGCCTGAAGTTTGGCGATACGCTGGTGGATAGCGGCGCCGGAAACGCCACATTCGCGTGCGATTTCGAGGAATGGCTTTCGGCCATTGTCTACCAGCATCTGAAGAATCTTGGTGTCGAGATTGTCAATGTGTAAGCGTGGCATAACTTTTTACTTTTCCTTTAGTTTAGTTGTTTTTAATATTCCCTTTTGTTTGTACAACGGTCACTCAATATGTGAAACAGCAGGGCGGTTGTTACCATTTTTTAATTACACAACCGACATGTCGTTAGTTTCAGTTTTGTGCCTGTTGTGGTATTAGTTCACCACAAAATTAGAAAAAAGTTTTTTAATTACGAAAATTGAAACGTGAAATTTATAGCCTTTAATAAATTACAAAGCGGTTGGGATTGATATTTTTTTGTTAATTTTGTAGATAAATGCGGGATGAAACAGATGTTTGAAAGTTTTACCACAACGAGGTCGGGTGTCCGGAATATGTTGATATTCAGTGTTATATAGCGGTGAGGCTGAATGTCTGAGATATACGTCCCGTTGCCGGAAGTCACAATGGTGGAGGGGCTTGGGGGTAAAGAAAAAGATTTTTATGTTATTAAACATGTTTTATGCTTTTGTGTAAAACGACCGCTTTTAGTAATGCAAACTATGAATGAGGTAAACAAATCTCAGATATTTCCACATGGCAGGCTTCTTGCCTCCGTGGTGTTATGCGCCCTTGTCCTGATAGTGTCGGGGTGCGGCGGAGGAGCCGCTTCAAGTTCCGACTGCACGCGTATGGTAACGGTGAGTGTGCCCCCTCTGGAGTATTTCGTAAGAGCCATTGCCGGAGACAGCGTTGCGGTGAACACGCTCATGGATGCAAATTCCGATCCGGAGACGTTTCAGCCTGGAATGGGGCTTATGCGGAATGTGAACCGCTCGGATCTTCTGATGGTGACAGGAGTCATACCTTTTGAAAATGATCTGGTGAAAGGTATCGGACGTAATGTGCCCGATCTGAAAATCTGTGATGTCGGCAAAGGTGTGGAATATATGTATGGCACCCATTCGCATTCGCATAGGGAAGCTGTTCACGCAGAGGAGCCGCATAGCCACAACCATGCGGGTGAACCGGATCCGCATATCTGGAGTTCTGTGAAAAATGCCCGGATAATATCGGATAATATGCTGGCGCGCCTGTCGGAGGCTTATCCTGATCTCGCCGGATATTTCAGCGGCAGGCACGGTGTGCTGAAAGCGCGTCTCGACAGCTTGGACGCGGAGTATGTAAAACGTCTCGCCGCCCACCCTGCGTTTGTGATCTGGCACCCGTCGCTGAGCTATTTCGCGCGTGATTACGGGCTCGAGCAGATCGCTTTCAATCTCGAGAACAAGGAAACCTCCCCGCTGAGACTGCGGCAAGCCACAGACCATGCGCTTGACCATGCTCCTGCTGCTTTTTTTGTGCCGGCAGGGTTGCCGGCCAACCGTGTAACAGCCATTTCAGACATGCTGGGTTTGGAACCTGTGGAGGTGAACTTCATGGATGCCGACTGGGAGGGGCAGATGGAACTTATTGTGGATACTCTTGTGCCTGAAAAACAATGATGAGCAATATGGCCAGCGATACGATTATAAAACTGTGCGGGATATCGGTGAAATGGGATAGCCGTGAGGTGCTGCACGATGTGGATCTCTCGGTATGCCGGGGAGATTTTCTCGCCATCACCGGTCCGAACGGAGGGGGAAAATCCACTCTGCTGAAAGTGATACTGAAACTGCTTGAACCCACAGCCGGAACAGTGGAGTATTTCAACAACGGCGGAGCGCCTGTGCAGCGGCTGCATATCGGCTATCTCCCGCAGAAAAACATGATAGACTCGCGTTTCCCGATCACTGTGCGCGAGACCATACTGTCAGGTCTTTTAGGGGGGATGGCAGGGCGCAGGCCGGATCGCGGCGCTTCCGAGGCTGTGGAGCGGGTGCTTGGGCTTGTGGAGCTGAAGGAGCATGCCGACTCACCCATCGGAGAACTTTCAGGAGGACAATTGCAACGCACACTTCTGGGGCGTGCGCTGATCTCCGATCCTGAAGTGCTTGTGCTTGATGAACCGCTGAGTTATATCGACAAAAAATTCGAGGAGCATATCTACAGGATACTGGCCGATGTGGCCAGGCATACGACCATACTTCTTGTCAGCCATGAGATGAGTGTCATATCCACGATGGCAACACGCCATCTCATCGTGGACCGCACGTTGCATGAATGTACAGCCCGGCATCATTATGTGCCGTCGGAATGCCGGTGACAGATATTTCACAGCAATGATGACTGGAGGGCGTTTTTGGCAAGATTTTTGCAACGATAATCTCTTGATATCACATAAGTGTTATAAGTAAGTCACTGAATATTTAGGAGGATTACATTTCTGCCTTGGATTTGTGACGATAACACCGGGTTTGATGACTTGCTTGTCTGACAGCCGTGTATGCATTCTCAGGCGGCTGCCTGAATGTGAGTTGTTTATACCTCTCCTCCGTTTTTTATATACATATATGGATAAAAAAATCTTCGCTGATACAAAGAAAAAAATACAAGGATATGTGGGCGAGCATCGCCTGCGCGACGCTTTCGGCTATGCACGTTCGCTTTCCGAGGGTGTCATGAACTGGGACCTCTCGCGTGAGCTTGCCTCTGCTGAGGAAAATTACCGGATGATGCTTTCGTATGCCACAAAGGGGGCGGAAGATCCCGGGCGTAACGACATGGTGGCGTCGCTCGGCAATACGATTCTCGATATAGTGGATCGTCTGGAACGTGAGAACCGCCTTCCCTCTGAGCCGACATTGTATTTCAATACACTGCGGTATGAGCGTTCGCAGCCGGCCGACACCATCAGCACCCTGCTTGACAGGTATGTGAAGGCTTCGGCCGACGGCTCTATTTTCACTGTCATAAGCAGCGGCATACATACTGCCGGCGGCCACCGGTCTGCGGTAGAACGCGAGGCTATTGAAAGACGGCTTTTCAACCGCATATGGGTGACACATCCGCTCTGCGCATCAGACGAGGAGGCTCTAAACGTGGCTTTCGGGGATCAGCGCGTAGCCCCCTATGCAAAGGAACTTTTCGGGTGGGCACTGGTGTTGGGTGGTCTGCAGTATCATGACAGCCGCCGCATAAGCCTGCTGCTTGATCTCTACCGTCAGGATGAAAAGCGCCTGTGGGGCGTAGGGCTGATAGGCATTTGCCTGCTTCTGAACGCGTTTCCCGAACGGAAACTAAGCCGTGCCGCAGCACTGAAGCTGCAGGCGGCACGTGATACACCTGAATGGATCCGGGATCTGAGGATGGCAAACATGGAGCTTGTAAAGACCGTGGATACAGACCGTATCACAGCAAAAATACGCGACGAAGTGGTTCCCGGTATGCTTAAGCTCAAGCCTGAGATTGACAAAAAACTCAAACTCAACATAGAGGATATGGATCCTGCCGAGATGGAGGAAAATCCACAGTGGCAGGAGGTGCTCCGTAATTCCGGTCTCGCCGACAAGCTGAAAGAGATGAGCGAGATACAGGAGGAGGGGGGAGATGTGATGATGGGTACGTTCTCGCATCTCAAGACTTTCCCGTTTTTTAACGACGTTGCAAACTGGTTTCTCCCGTTCCATACCGAGTATTCGGCTTTCACCGGCGACAGTGCTGAAAACGGTGTGGCCACTGTGGCGGAAATAATGGCAGCCGCAGGTTTTCTGTGCGACAGCGACAAGTATTCCTTCATGTTCTCGCTTGAGCATGTTCCCGCGGCACAGCGCCAGATGATGCTTCAGCAGTTCAAGGCGCACGACACCCAGTTGGCCGAGTTGCGTGCGGCATCGCTCTCATTGCCGGAAGCAGACCGCAAAGGTGTGCTTAACAAACAGATACAAAACCTGTTCCGCTTCTTCCGCCTGTTCCGTCGCAAGGGTGAGATGCCAAATCCGTTTGCCGGTGGGGTGAATCTCAGCGCATCGGGTATGCTTGTCGACGATCTGCGTGATCCGGAGGCATTGTCGCTCATAGCTGAATTCTATTTCTCGCACGGATATTACCAGCAGGCTCTCAGCTCATTCTCACTTCTTACAGAGCTTGCAGCGCCGGGTGCCGAAATATACCAGAAGATGGGGCATGCACGGCAGAAGATGGGGGATTACGAGGGTGCGGTGGCCGATTACGAACGCGCTGAAATGCTTGACGGCGGCAGCGACTGGACATTGCGGCGCCTTGCCCGGTGCCACATGGCGCTTCATCATCCCGAAGAGGCGCTGAAACGTCTGCGCATTCTTGACGCACGTAAACCGGACAGAGCTACGACGGCTCTCAACATAGGCCGCTGCCTTGTGGAACTGGAACGGTACGACGAGGCTGTGGCTGCATATTTCAAAAGTGAGTATCTTGACAGCAAGTCGGGCAAAGCGCTGCGTCCGCTCGCCTGGTGCCTGCTGATGGCCGGGGATTTTGCCCAGTCGGCCAGGTATTATGAGAGGGTGCTCTCGGAGACAGTTCCCGCCCCTGAGGATTATCTGAACATGGGGCATCTGAAACTTGCCGAAGGTAATTTCCATGAAGCCATGAACTTCTATTCATTGAATATCTCGGCACGCACTGCGGGAGGTGACGGCACCGGTACTGCGCGCAAGGAGGCTGTAGACGGTTTTATCGCCGATATGCGCCAGGATGCGAAATATCTGCGGCGCATAGGTGTGGATCCAGATCTTGTGCCTCTTCTTACAGACGCGATACTTTATGAAGACCGCAACTGAGCGGCGCGGGCGGCAATGCCCGCTACAGCGATGTGTATATTAAACAAAAACAGTAAATCAAGTAATTGGTCAAAATTATTTTAATGTTTGTTCGAGAAAAATCTTTCCAGAATTTTGCCGAAGAAACATTGAAATAATCTGACCGGTAAATAAAATAATTTTGAACTGTTACTTATATGGTAATTCAGAGATGGCAATCGGTGTGGCTCCTTGTAGCCACGGTTTTAGTGGCAGTGTTCTGCTGTATTCCTATGGCATGTGTGCCAGGGGAGATGAATGATCCGAATTCGGTGACGCTGATGCGTCCGGTGGATGTGCCGGTATTCATGGTGGTGAATATCGTGGTGGCTCTGCTCCTGTTTCTTTCTATCTTCATGTACAAGAACACCAGGAGGCAGAAAACACTCACCCTGATATCCATGCTGCTGATCGTAGTGGTAATGGCTACCGAGGGGCTGCTGATCTACGACTGGAACAATGTATACGGAGGCATCGAATGGCTTGGCAGCATATTCCTGCTCCTTGCGGCGCTTGTATTCGCCCTGTTGGCGTATCGCGGCATAAGCCATGACGAGAAACTTCTCAAGGCGGCCGACAGGCTTCGCTGACCTGCGGCAGGTCTTATCGCGAGCCGAGCACAAGCAACAGGAGCGATACAAGAAGCACCCCGAGGTCTATGACTTTGGCGCGCACATTACGCTCATGCAGGATAAACACCCCGTAAAGGAACGGCACGATCACGCTTCCGCGGCGCACCATCGATACAATGGATATCATGGAGCCGTCCATGGATAGCGAGAAGAAGTAAGCCAGATCCGCTACGGTAAGGAAAACAGAAATGAATGGTATCGCCCATGTCCAGTGGAATTTTCCCCCTTCGGACGATGCGGCAGGAGACAGGCGGCGCAGCAACAGCAGCGTCGCCGTCATTATTATACACTGGTACAGCGAGTACCATGCCTGTACCTCAAGCGGGAGATAGAACCGGAGGAGGTATTTGTCGTAAAGCGCGCTTATGGCGCCAAAAACCGTGGCGCCTATGGCCATCCATAGCCACCGTGAATGTTTGAAAGAAAAACCTTCACGGCTTCCGATGCGCGATATGAAATAGAGCGACGCGAATCCGAGGAGGATACCGCACCACTGTATGAGGTTGAGGCGCTCGCCAAAGATAAGCAGTGCGCCCACGAGCACCATCACAGGACGGCTCGCGTTGATAGGGCCCTGGATGGTGAGGGGCAGATGTTTTATGGCGAAATACCCCAGGAGCCATGACGACAGCACGATCACGGCTTTTACCATAATAAGCAGATGCCCTTCGGCGGTGTTTCCGAATCCGTAGTTCCCTTCAAGAATGCCTCCTATGATTACCGGAGACATGAACAGGGTCTGGAACACGGTGTTGAGCATCAGCACCACTGTCACATTGTTGCCTTTTACAGAGAGTTTCTTGAATATGTCGTAAAATCCCAGGCAAAGTGCCGAAAGGAGGGCGCAAAGAATCCACACGGGGGTAGCTGTTTTAATTGAAAATGCGATGTGCCCCGGAAAACGGCAGGCACATCGCATGTATGTTTATGAAATGGTGTTGTTTATCTTGCTGTAAGAGAGTAGTTGGCGTCGACGGTTACATTGAATTTGTAGGTGTCTGTGCTCGTCATTGGGATAGGCACGTGGGGGCAGGTGAAGCTGAGGTCGAAAGTCTTGGCTGTGATTACATTTCCACGCAGGCCGGTTACTTCATATGCCTGGAAGGGCCGGTTGTTGACTTGCGGGATCAGCTGGTCACAGTTGAGTGTGAATCCGTTGTCGCTCATGGCGAAACTGATGCTGGGGAATTCCATTGTTATGCCTGAGGGCATACCGGTTACGAACTGGGCGTTTTCTATTGTCATAAGCGCTATCTGTGTGCGGTAGTCGAGCGAAACGCAGTACTTGGCTTTCTTGGTAGAGAATGCGTCAAAATCTCCTGAACTGCAGGTTGAGATCGTGGTACCGTAGAAATAGTTCTTTTTCTGTATCACACGCACGCGATACAGGTTGTCAATAGTGAAGGATATGGAATTCTGCGCTCCGACTTTTGTGGGTGTGAGTGTCCCGTCTACTTCGGCGTAACCGAAGGTGCGCTCCGCGTCAAGGAGGCAAGTCACTTTAAGATCGCTGATGGTGGTTCCGGAACTGAGCTGGAAAGGAGTGGCGACATCTACACCTTTTACCATGGGATCACGGAAAGTTGCACGCGGCATATATCCGAAAACCATAGTGTCTTTCTTATCTTCATCAAATTGCAGGCCAACAAGCTGCACTGTGCAGGAGTTGTCGTTTTCGTCAAAGACGAGAGTGTAGTCGATCCCTGGATAATATTTCCATGTATCCGTGCCTACTTTCTGCACGGCCACGAAGTTCGACGATGCCTCTGCCGGTACGTAGTATATTGGTTTGAGGTTCTCGTTGGTTACTTCTGTAGAGCTACAGGATGACAATGCGGCAATAGCGGTGATACCGCAGGCTGTTAATAATGATTTAATTTTCATAACTGGTTGTCAATTATTTTTGTGGTGTATTCTGTCAGAACAACGGGAGGTCGTAACGCAATGTAAGGCCAAACTGCATGCCGTTCCCTTGCTGCAGAAAGGCGTTTCCTATAGAAACGAAATAGAACGTGGCATATTGTGTGGCTGTGAAATTGTTGATCCACAATTCGGCGGAAAAATCTCCGTGCCACGCCCTGACGGATGCGTCGGCAATGGCATAGAACGGTTGTGAGAGCGTGTTTGCCTCGTCCCAGTAAATTTTACCGATTCCGCGGCAGTTTATATCGGCGCTCAGGCGCTGTATGAATCCTGATCTGAAATCATGTGTGTAGCTTATGCCGGCAAACATTGTGTTGACCGGAGCATATGGCACGTGGCATCCGCTGTAGTTCTTGCGGCCGTTGTTGAAGTCTGTGAAACGGGCGTCTGTGAAACCGTAGGCCATGCGTGCGGCCAGTGCGTGGGTCAGCCGGTATACGGCCGATATTTCGGCACCGCGTGAGCGGGACTTTCCGGCGTTTGCCATGACGCGCCCTGTCACTGACCCTTCGGGGAACATGGTGAGCTGCTGGTCGCGGCATTCTATCCAGAACAGTGTGGCATCTACGTCGAGCTTGCCGTCTGCGAGATTGAGATGTGTGCCGATCTCGTAATTCCAGGTCTTTTCAGGATTGTAGCTGATGATGTCGTTTATGTCGTACCGTTGGTCCAGTCCCACTTTCGCCATTATACGCTGTTGCAGCACATCGCTGAACATCTGGGTGTTGTATCCGCCGGCTTTGTATCCTTTGGTAAATGACAGAAATACATTTCCTTTGTCGGACGGTAGCGTGTAGCTCAGTGTGAGCTTGGGGAGCAGTTGGGCGAATGTTTTCGACAGTGTGCCTGATTCGTGCACGCTGACCGGTATCGCGGGAGAGTAGATCTCTTCCCCCTTGTCAGTGATATGGTATACTGAGTATGTGGACTCGGAGTCGCTGTGATATTTTATTTCGGCGCGTTCCCAGTCCCAGCGCAGTCCCAGCGAGGCGGTAAACCGGCCGATAGAGGCTGTGCTTTCGTGGTAGAACGATCCTCCTGCCGAAGGCAAGGTAAAGTCGCTGCCGAGGTATAGCTCGCGGTTATCCCACCTGAGGGGGTATTGCGGATTGATCTTGTTGGCGTTCTCCTCGATCAGATGGGTGAGGCCGTAATCGAAAAATGTAACAGGAGCGCTCATGTGCGATCGTCTCAGATATCCGAAAGCGCCGGCGAGCCACCTGTAATGCTTGCAGGGGTTGCTTTTGGCCACGAAATCGGCGGTGAAAGCCCATTCATGGCGTTTTTGTGTGAGGGTGAAATAGTCGAGCGGCAGGAAATCCTGATCAAGCGTCATGTTGTCGTTGATATACTGGAAACTGGCGATTCCTGAGAGGTTCACGTTGCCTGTGCGCCCGTTAAGCGTCAGACCGTCTGTTACGGTCAGACGTTTGTAGAAACATGTATCGTTGTAGGCGATCTGCGATGTCTTTACCGATTTGTACGGGTATCCGTTCTGGAGGGAATGTGACAGCGACGCTGTGTTTTCTATGATGAAGCTGTCGCCGGCGCGGTATATCGTTTTCCATCGGCCGCTCCACTGGCGTTCGCGGCCCACATGCGAGTTGTTGTATTCATTTCTGAAATAGCCGTCGGTGCCTGTGGCGTAGGCATTGAGCGACATTCCGATGCGGTATGAGAGCCGCCTGTAGAGGCCGAGCGAGCCTTTGTAACTGTTGTGCGAGGCATATTCGGCCAGAACTCTGATACCCTCGAAAGTAAACGGGGAAAGAGTGTGGATGTTTATGAGGCCACCCATAGTGTTTCGTCCGTAAAGTATGTTCTGCGGACCGCGCAATATCTCGATCCGCTCGATATCGGCCATGTCGAAATCGAAATTGTCTTTGTTAAGCAAAGGCACATTGTCGATGTTGAGCCCTACTACGGGTTGGTCTATGCGGGTTCCAAGTCCGCGCACATATACCGAGGAGGTCATTCTCGAGCCATACTGCGGCATGTAGAAGTTGGGTACGATCTCGCTGACCTGTTTGATGTTCACTATGTTCAGGCGCTCTATCTCCCGTCGGTCAAGGGTGGTTACAGTCTCGGCTTTTTCAGCGTCCGGCCCCCCTTTGATGGCGGTTACGGATACCTGCGGGAGCACCATTACGGTATCCGCGAACTCAGACTGCACCGCCTCTCCACACGCATGAGGGGCGCGGAAAGGTGCTGACGTCAGGAATGACAGCAATATTATGTGGAGTGGTCTGAGTGACAATAGATGGTCTGTTTAGTACCTGAAAACCGTTGACGCCACGGTCTGTCCCGGCAATGGCCTGGAAAATCCGGCGTGGTATTAATCCGGATGCAAAGTTAGGAAAAAAATCGTTACCGGCGCATGTGCAGGGCGTCAGGAGCGGCCGGTTGTACTCGCTCCGGTAGAAAAGAAGTGTTAAAATCGTAATAAAAATTAAAAAAGGCGTCCGGTGGGGGAGATAATCAAAAAAAAGCGGTAAATTTGATGGTATCAATTACTACGTTTGTTTGTGAGCCGAGAGATCCCACAGGAGAATCCCATATTGATAGAGCGTTTGCGGCAGCCCGAAAGCTGTCGCCAGGCGTTTAATGAGGTTATGCGTGAGTATTCCGAGCCGTTGTACTGGCAGATCCGCCGCATGGTGGAGAGCCACGACGATGCATCGGATGTGCTTCAGAACACATTTCTCAAAGCCTGGCAGAACATAGAGAATTTCCGCGGGGAAGCCAAGCTGTCGACATGGTTGTACAAAATAGCTCTCAACGAGAGCATAACGTTTCTGGCGCGTGAACGCAAGCGCTTGAATCGGAGCCTTGACGATGAGGAAAGCCATCTTGTGAACCTGATCGAGGCCGATGAGTGGATCGACGGAGACGAGCTGGCTCTGAAGCTGAGAAAGGCCGTGGCCTCGCTTCCGGAGAAACAGAGGATGGTGTTCAATATGAAATATTATGACGATATGAAATATGAGCAGATGTCGGAAATATTGGGCACGTCAGTGGGAGCGTTGAAGGCGTCTTATCATCTGGCAGTCAAAAAAATAGAGAAAATGCTCGGTGAAGTTAACTGAAATATACGGATATGCGGAGTTAAATTTTTGACTAAAAATGCAGAGGACGGTTAAACCTTGCCGACGATGTAAAGTCAGAGATAATACATGAGGAATTAAAATCAATGAAGCCTCCTGTTACAGGAATTTTCAGGACTTTGTAAATAAAGCATGAAAGATAAGGATAACAACATATTGGACAAAATAGGGCGCCGCGACGGATTGGCGGTGCCTGAAGGCTTCTTCGAGGATTTCGCCCGTCGCATGCAGGCGGAGCTTCCGGAGAATCCGGATGCGGAAAACACGCGTGTCCTTGCTCCAAAGACCTTTTGGGAACGGGTAAGGCCGTTTGTCTATATGGCTGCCATGTTTGCCGGCATATGGTGTATGCTGAAAATGTTCACTCTCATGAGCACCTCTCCCGTAGATCTTTCGATAGATAATAACAAAATTCTCACCGAGGCTCTCAGTGATGACAATTTCGTGTATGACCATTTTATCGACGAGATCAACCAGAATGAGATTTTCGACGAGATGTATGACGACAGCATCGGTGTGGATGATTTCATAGAGGTAGACAGTCTGGTTCTGGATCAGTACCGATAACTGATACTGGATGGAATACCGGATTGCCGGAATTAGTTAAAAAAGTCGCTTAATATAATCAGTAAAGGTTTTTATGAAAAAGAGAGAGCTGTTTCTGATGCTTCTGGTCTGTGTGCTCGCGTCGGCTTTTCCGGCAATGGCACAGGATCGCCCTGACCGTGACCAGTGGATGAGCGAGATCAGGCAGTATCGGCGCACTTATTTTACAAAAGAACTCGATCTTTCCAAAGAGCAGCAGAATAAGTTTTTCCCCATCTATGACGAGATGGAAGAGCAGATAAACCGCATTGACGAGGACGCGCGCACAATGGAACGCCGCATCGCCGATGCCGCCGACGCTTCCGACCTGGAGTATGAAAAAGCTACCGAGGCGATGTATGACGCCAAAGTAAACCAGGCCCAGATTGAGAGAACCTACATGGATAAATTCAAGAATGTGCTCAATAAAAAGCAGCTTTTTGAATTGAAAAGCGTGGAAAAACAATTTCAGCGCGATATGCTCAAACAGCATCAGCGCCTACGCAGTCGCAGGGCGGCAGAAAACGCGCAATGACACTTTCAGGCAGCATCTATAGAAAGCCATAGAATATGAATATAAAATGTGTGTCGGTCATCTTTCCCGGCACACTTTTTGTTAAATAATTGTCCGGATAACCGCGACGAATAACGGCTGGACTATCCCGCTGAAATCAAGAGATATATATTATGAGACGTATTGTAGCTATTTTAGGCTTTATCGCCATCGTATGTATGTGTATGTCTGCAAAAACTACAGGTAATATCCAGGAACCAGATTTCGCTTTTCCGAAAAAGGTACAGAAACAGGCTTCGAGCGATCTGGAGAGCGCTCTTTCGGCAGGAGACGGCGCACGGGTGGTCAATGCGCTTGTCCGCATAGGTCTTGCAGAGTCTGCTGTGTCAGCCGATTCGCTTCCGAATGTGATAGCCCGTGTGGAACAGGTGAAATCCGTGGAGAAAAACCCTGTCACCCGTGCCATGCTCTGTTTGCTTGAGGCGCAGATCTATGCCGATATATACCGTAATGACACATGGGCGATAAACCAGCGGCCTGAAATCTCTGTGCAGGCTGTGACCGACAATTATAATCTGTGGGGACGCAGCCAGTTTATCCGCAAGGTAAGCTCGCTTATTGATGAGGCTCTTGTGGATGGAAACGCATTGCGTGCGGTGTCTCTGGAGGAATATAGGAATACTCTGACTTTTCAGCGTGGAGCCGTCACGATATATCCAACGCTGCTTGACTTTGCCGTATACAGGGCTCTGGCCTATCTGGAGCCTTTTTCGAGAGGTGTGAACCGCACACTGACCACCGGGTTGCTTTCCGATCCGATGGACCGGTCGCTGTATCCCACTGTGGCGGATTCTGTGGAAAGACACATCCTGGAGCTGTATCGCATGCTGATGGAGGGGCGTGAGGATAGCGCCCCGGGGCTGTATGCGCGTGCTGCGGCGATGAATTATATATCTGACCGCATTTTCTCGTTCGAGCGCCCGGTATTCTCCTTTGACCGGTCTCAGAGCGGCCCTACCGATCTGCAGCGCGTGTATATGGATGTATATGACCGTTTCCGTCATGTACCCTATGCAGTGGAGATACTGCTGTCCATGCCTGATATCAGGGTTCAGTCAGGTGCGGCGAAAGAGATTTGTGGCATGCTCCGTCAGTTTGAGCGCGAGAATCCGCAGTACTTCAATCTGAATGGGGTAAAAGCCGCCATCGAACAGCTGACACGACAGAGTGTGACCCTCCGTGTGCCCCGTGAAGTGCAGCGTGGACTATCTGTCGTGGTCAAAATTGATGCGGAAAATGTAAACTCCCTCAAGCTGAGTCTTTATAAACTCGCACCTTCCTCAGTCAAACGTGGAGCGTCCTATTATAACGGTCCGCTTGGAAAGCCGGTACAGACAGTGGAGGTCAGCATGGATGGCGATGCGCCTTTCTGTGCAGTTTCCAAAGCCGCGCTTTCTGTGCCTGACTATGGCCAGTATGTGGTGGTGCCGCAGTTTGAAGGTATGGAAAATGCCAGACGTGACTATGAGATAATCAATTGCTCGCATCTGGCCACCACTGTCATCCAGGATGCGGGCGACAAGCTGAAAAACGCCTTGGTGCGGAATGTGGTGGACGGCGCTCCTGTAGAAGGTGCAAGCCTCGTGTTCACACCCTGGGACCGCCGGACTGGAGCGACAACACTTCCGCGGAAGACAGATGCGCGTGGATTTGCCGCCCTCGATGTCGATAAATCAGGTTCTGTATATGCGACACTGGGCGATGACAAATATTCGCAGACCGTAAGCATATACCAGAACGACAGGATGCCGAATGCGCGTCAGACCTACGGCGCCGTGGTTACCTCCCTGGGGCTTTACCGCCCCGGCGACAGGATGGAATATGCTGTAGTGCTTTATGATCTTGAC
The DNA here is from genome assembly GCA_949742535.1 of uncultured Muribaculaceae bacterium. GTDB lineage: Bacteria > Bacteroidota > Bacteroidia > Bacteroidales > Muribaculaceae > UBA7173. The sequence continues at coordinate 18,209 of CATJQX010000115.1, forward strand.
AAGGATTCGCGTGCCGTATCGCCGTCGCGCAATTTCACCATACGCTTACGCGATGCCAACTACCAGGAGGTCGCCACCAATGCCATGACCACCGATGCCTGGGGGCGCGCGCAGGGCTCGTTCGATCTCCCCGAGGAGGGTCTAACCGGTAATTTCTCCCTGGAGTTTGCCGATCAGGACATAGTCGGCGGATGCTCGTTTATGGTAAGCGATTACAAGTTGCCTACGTTTGAGACGAAGGTGACTTCAGTGAAGCGTCCCGCGACCGTTGCAGACGATGCTGTAATAGAGGGTAGCGCCATGACATTCGCCGGTTTCCCTGTGGAGGGTGCCGCTGTGAAAGCGCAGGTGAAGGTGCGCACCGGAGCCTGGTGGTTCGCCTCGGTATCTCCTGTCTTTTACGAGGGTGAGGCTGTCACCGACCCGAAGGGAGCTTTCAAGGTGGTGATACCGTCGCAGGCAATAGCCTCGTCACCGTGTCCCGATGGATTTTTCACAGTGGATATCGCTGTCACATCACCCGACGGGGAGACACGCACCGCATCCACCGGTTTCAATATGGGCAAACCAGATTATATCAAGGCTTCAATTCCCGGAGAATATAATGCGGACTCCCGTAAGGAGGTAATAGTCGGTCTCTACGACTTCGACGACAAACCCCAGCAGGGTGAGTTGCGCTATAAGGTAAGCCGTATGGAAATGAAGGATGACCGGTATGTTTATCCCGAAGTGGTAAAAGAAGGTACGATGATGCCCGGTAATTTCAGCGAGGTGCTGACTTCGCTCCCTTCGGGACAGTACGGTGTCATATTCGAGACTGTGGATCGCTCGCTTTCAGATCCGACAGGCATAGCCCGTGTGACGGTATGGCGCCCAAGCGATGCAGTCTGTGCCGCCGATGAACTGCTCTGGACACCTGCCGGCGGTGACATTGAGGCAGATGCCAACGGACGCGCAGCTGTGACGGTAGGCAGCAATGCGCCGGGAAGCCATATGTTCGTGTTGGTTTCGGATGAAAACGGACATATCGTTTCATCGGAGTGGATCGAGCTTAAAGGAATGCAGACGGTTGGCGTGCAGTTGCCGCATGGCGCGCAGTCTGTAACCGTCAATATGTCTGTGATACATGACTGCAAGATAGAAACAGAGGCCGTAAAGGTGGTCTCTTCCGCATCAAAACGGAAAATAACACTGCATACGACAACGTTCCGCGATAAAGTCACCCCGGGTGACCGCGAGACAGTGACACTCAGGGTAGAGGGCTTCGACGGCGCGCTTCCTGAAAGTGCCGTGATGCTTGATATGAGCAACAAGGCCATAGATGTGATACAGGAGAATCCCTTTGGCTTTACAGCCAACAGCTGGCGCGGACTGACACCAGGGCTTACTTATCCTCGTTTCTACTCAAACTGGATGCAGGTATCTGCCAAATGGATAAATTACGATGCTGTAGACTATTCCGAGCCTGAATTCCAGCTTTATGGCTGCCGCTTCGGAGCATCCACAAGATTATATATGAAATCTACCTCACGCCGCATGGCCGCAAATATGGCTTTTGGTGCTGCTGAGATTGAAAAAGAAGAAGCTGTATATGATGACATGGTGTCTGTCGAGGAGCATAAGATGGCTGTTGCGGCTCCGCAAGCGAATATGGTTGCTGCTGATGCCGGTGGCAGTGATATGGAACTTGCAGAGGAAACTGTGGAAAGCGGCGATAGCCGCCCTGAATCGGATGAGACGGATTACCGTCCGGCAGAAGTGCCCCTCGCTTTCTTCCGACCGATGCTTGTGACCGATGCATCAGGCAATCTTGAGATCACTTATACGGTGCCCGATGCGAACACCACATGGGTGCTGAGATCGCTCGCATACAACAGGGAGCTTCTTACGGCCATGGATCAAGTTGAGATCGTGGCGTCAAAACCGGTAATGGTTTCAACCAACGCGCCCCGTTTCCTGCGATGCGGCGACAAGGTGCGTCTGCTCTCTTCTGTGATGAATGCCACAGACAGCACACTGCACGTGCATACGGTAAGCGAGCTGCTCGGAGTGTCGGACAACAGGCTTGTGGCCATCTCGGAAAACAGTGATACTCTTTCCGGCATGGGACGCTCTGTGGCGTCGATAGAGTTCGAGGTGCCGGAAAACCTGCAGGGAGTTATACTCCGTGTACGGTCTACAGCCGGAAAATTCACCGACGGAGAGCAGACGTTCATTCCCATTCTCCCTTCAGAGCAGAATGTGGTTGAAAGCACACCATTCTATATAGCTCCGGGCAACAATCATTTCACTATGCCGTTGCCTGAAATCACCCGTGGACGTGCTTTCCTCAGATTTACAGGTAATCCGGCGTGGGAGGTTGTCTCGGCACTTCCCGGGCTTCGCAAGGGTGACTTCACTTCGTCTGTCTCCGCTGCCGGCGAACTTTATTCAGCCGCTGTGGCCGACGGCCTTATGAGGCAATTCCCGGAAATCGCGCGCACTATCCGCAGATGGGCCGACAATCCGTCTGACTCCGCTCTGGTGTCAATGCTTGAGAAGAACAGCCAGCTGAAGGATATGCTTCTCAATTCCACTCCGTGGGTAAGCGACGCGCTTGACGATACCGAAAGGATGCAGCGTCTTGTGCTTCTGCTTGACAGTCGCAATACATCGAAAGCCGCAGATAATGCCATCGCTCAGCTCCGCAAGACTTTTGTCAAGGGTGAGGGATGGTGCTGGACCACGCAATATCCGAAATATTCAGAATGGTGCACTTTACAGATCCTTGACATTCTCGGCGGCCTCAACCGTATGGGGTGGCTTCCCGACGACCGGGCGCTGAATGAGATGATAGAGGAGGCTGTGAAGTATGTGGACCGCACTACAGCCGCTGAATTCGCCAAATATCCAAAATCGGATTTCACCATGTATTGCTACATGCGACTGAAATATCCCGAGATAAAGCCATCTTCGGCTGCAGCGGGTGTGACAGCCGCCCAAGTGCGTCGCATCATCTCCTCATGGAAAGACCATCCGGTGGCTACAAAGGCTGTGGACGCTCTCATTCTTAACGCCAACAGCTATGCCGCGACTGCGCGCCAGATACTTGAGTCGCTGACGGAGCTTGCCACTTATACTCCTGAACGCGGTATGTGGTGGGCGCAGTTTGACAGCCGTTATTCCATGTGGTCGATGAACAAGGTCGGGCTTACCGGCATTGTACTTGACGCTTATGCGAGTGTGGCGCCAAAATCTCCCGAGGTTGACCGCATACGCCAGTGGCTTGTGCTTAACAAAGCAGACAACAGCTGGGGCAACACCATAATGACTACCCAGGTGGTGTCGTCGCTCCTTCTTTCCGGAACGGAGTGGACAGTGAATCCTGCCGCTACAGCCGTGAGAGTGAACGGAACGCTTCTGCAGCCTAAGGAGGAATATGCCACAGGTTCGTTCACTGAAGCCATCACGCCGCTCCTTTCCGAACCGGGTGAACTGGTGATCGACCGCCAGGGCAATTATCCCTCATTCGGTGGATTGCTTACCATGCGCGTCATACCTATGGATGAAGTGAAGGCCGCCGGTACCAATGAACTGAGTGTGGAAAAATACATGAGTGTATACGACGGTACCTCCTGGGTTCCGTCGAGGGAATTCAAAGTTGGTGACCGCGTGAAAGTGACCCTGACGATCATTGCCGATAAGGACATGAGCTATGTAGTGGTCAATGACAAGCGCGCGGCGGGTCTTGAACCGAAAGAGCAGCTGCCGACACCGGTTTACAGCGACGGTCTCTGTTTCTACCGTGAGAACCGCGATTCACATACAAACATGTTCATAGATTTTCTCCCGAAAGGAACCTATATGCTCGAGTACGAACTGTTCGCCTCGCAGGCCGGGGTTTTCTCTTCCGGTGTTGCTCAGATCCAGAGCCAGTACAATCCGTTGAATGTAGCGCACTCTGCCGGAGCTGAGGTGACGATAAAATGAGGCTACCGATAAAAGTAAAGTGATACGTAAAATATTAACAGTCCTGATTATGGTGGCGGCATTGATGGATGTCGCCCCTTTATGTGCAAAAACGAAGCGTCCGGTGCGTAGGCAGGCAAAACCTAAGACCGAGAAAACCGTTGCGAAATCTAAGGTTCCCGCCAGACATGCAGGTGCGGTCCCCACGGTCGACGAGACATTCGATAGCCCCAAACATGAGATGAGGGGTGCATGGCTTGCATCTGTTTACGGGATCGACTGGCCGTCACGCCAAGGTGTGGGTGAGGCTGTGGCACAGCAGCAGAAAAAGGAGTTGACCGACATACTGGATATTCTGGAAAAAGCCGGTATAAACGCCGTGATGTTTCAGGTGCGTTCAATGTCCGATGCCATGTATGCCTCTTCCTTTGAACCCTGGAGCCAGTATCTGACGGGGGAACGCGGTACCGCTCCCGCGGCGGGATGGGATCCTCTGGAGTTTGCTGTGGCCGAGGCACACCGTCGCGGCATGGAGCTGCATGCATGGGTCAATCCGTTTCGCGTCGCCAATGGGAAAGTGCCGCCTGCGGCTCAGGTGGCCAACGGGAAAGGAAAGTTCGATCCGGTTGCCAAAGGATGGACCATGACATACCGGAAGCGTGCCGGAAAGAATCAGAAAGGCACAGCCGTGTGTGTGCTTGATCCCGGAAATGCCGCCGCGCGGAAACATATTGTGGATGTATGCCGCGAGATTGTGACCCGCTATGATGTGGACGGTCTCATTTTTGACGATTATTTCTATCCCGACGGGCTACCGCTCGGAAGCGGCTATGACTTCAATGAGTACAAGCGCGATATAGCCCGCAGAAAAGGGGAGGACAGGAAGATGTCGCAGGCCGACTGGCGCCGCGACAATGTGGCACGCACCATATCTGAGGTGAGGGATATGCTTGATATAGATGCCCCGTGGGTGCGGTTCGGCATAAGTCCCGCCGGTGTGGCCGGTGGTAACGGGGAGGCGGCCGCACGCTATGGGCTAAAGGCTCCCGAAGTGGGAAACGACTGGATGTATAACCGCATTTACTGTGATCCTCTCCGCTGGCTTGCCGACGGCTCTGTCGATTATGTCTCACCGCAGCTTTACTGGCCTTCCGATCATGAGACGAACCCTTACGAGCCTCTCGCCAGGTGGTGGGGGGATGTGGCCGCACGTTTCGGGCGCCATTGTTTCCCGAGCCAGAGTGTCGGATGTCTCCCCGAGTCGGATGTGGCGTGGTGCGAGCAGGGATATCAGGTGGGTGTGAACCGTTGCAATTCCACCGGATGCGATGCCGGCAGTATATTCTATTCCACAGCACACATAACAGGGAAGAAAATGAGCGGTCTGGGTGATTATCTTTCATCGAACTGTTACCGTTACCCGGCACTTATGCCCCCCATGAAGTGGAAAAAAGCCGACAATCCAGGTGCAGTGAAAAGTTTCAGCCGTGTGGGCGACAGGCTGGAGTGGACGCCGCAGGATAGGATGCGCTATGTGGTTTACGCCATCCCTGACGGGGTGACCCTTCTGGAGGCCCTTGATGAAAACGGCAGTAATTTTGAATCACAATACATAATAGGTGTTACCTATGGAAAAAGCATGGCAATACCGCCGCATTGCCTGAAAGGCTACTGGTATGCGGTGGCTCCCTATGACCGGTATGGTAACGAATGGGATGCCGATGTGCTTGAAACAGCAGACAAAAAATGAGAACAGATGTAAGATATATGAGGCGTGCGCTTCAGATAGCCGCCAACGGGCAGGGCGGCGCGTCACCCAACCCGATGGTCGGTGCTGTGATAGTGGCGCCTGACGGCCGCATAATAGGGGAGGGGTGGCATCGTGTGCGCGGACGCGGACATGCCGAGGTGAATGCTGTGGCGTCTGTGGCTGAGGCCGACAGAGCGCTCCTTGCCGAAAGTACCATGTATGTGACCCTTGAGCCATGCTCGCATTACGGCAAGACACCTCCGTGTGCCGAGCTGATAATACGCACCGGTATTCCGCGTGTGGTGGTGGCTACGATAGATCCCAATCCCAAAGTGGGTGGCCGCGGCATAGAGATGCTGCGCGATGCCGGGGTGGAGGTAGAGACCGGGATGCTTGAACAGGAAGCGAGAAATCTCAACCGGCGTTTTTTTACATCGCAACTGCTCGGCCGCCCTTGGATAACGCTCAAATGGGCATGCAGCGCCGACGGCTATATGGACTGCCGTCGCGATGCCGGATCTACGCCGGCATACAGGTTCTCAACCGATCTGACAGGTATGATGACCATGCGTATGCGGTCGTTGCACGATGCCGTTCTTACGACTGTGGCTACGGTTGAGGCAGATGACTGCCGTCTTACCGTCAGAGGCTGGTACGGACGTCAGCCCATGCGTTTTGTGCTTGACTTCCACGGCAGGGCTGATGCATCCCGGGCAGTGTTCAGACCGCTTGGGGTAGTAGCCGGATCTGTGGCCGAGAGCGGTGAGGAAGCCGATCTGCGAGGCATAGGATCGGCGACAGCACTTACGGATGGTGACTGGGACGATCTCGAAGGTCTGTTCCGCAGGTTGTATAGGGAGTATGGGGTGAGTTCCGTGCTTGTGGAAGCCGGTCCGCGTATGCTCGGACGGCTTATAGAGGATGGCCTCTGGGATGCCGCCCGCGAGGAGGTGGCAGTTTCGGTAGTGCTTGGTGATGCAGCAAACGGTCGTGCCCCACAGCTTCCCGGGTACCTTCTCACAGGAAGCGAAACGACAGGCCATAACCGCCTGAACCATTATCTGCGTTGCCGCGATGTGGTTTTCGCACGGGTGTAAATGGGATAAAAAGAATTGAAAATTTATTTAAAATACTCTGTGGAAATTGGTGAGTATTAGGAGATATTATAATTTTGTCAACAGGGAGACGGTTTGAAATGCCAATTTTAATCCGGCATTTAGGCGGAAGTTGGCAAAAACTTGTTAACTTTGCAGGTTGAAAAACCATGACACCGAATGATCTGAATTCCCTTCGTGTGTCATAAAGATATCGTTACAATTAAGTTAAGGCCTGATAGCCTATATGATAAAGAAAAAAAGTATATTTCTCACACTTGCGCTCGCAGGGATGATGTCTGTGGCTTCATGTAACTCAGACACTGTATATGAAACCGACCCGTCGGATTTCGGTGGAGTGGCGGTGACTGCATTCTCGTTGCAGAGCGACAAGGATGTGCTCAATAATCTTGACTCGGTATTCTTCTCGATAGATCTTGTGGGTGCGCGCATATTCAATGCGAATCCACTTCCGTACGGCACAGACGTGAGCAGTCTGGCTGTCACGCTTACATCCGACGCCTGTTCGGAGCTGAAGCTGATCGAGAGCGCTTCCGAGGGTGGAACGGCAAACGAGGTAAATTATCTCACCTCGCCCAATGAAAAGATCAATTTCTCGAAAGGTCCGGTGCATCTGAAAATTGTGTCGGTCAACGGCAAGAATACCCGTGATTATACGGTTGAGGTCAATGTGAGCAAGTTCGTGGCCGATTCGCTTTACTGGGCGCAGGTGGACAAAACAGATCTTCCGACCTCTTTATCCACTCCTACCGGTCAGAAAACTGTAAAATTCAAAGACAAGGCATACAGTCTTACAGCCGACGGCCATGAATATTGTATGGCAGTCAGCGATAATCCCTACGACAACGTGTGGAGCAAACAGGCGGTGACATTCCCGTCGGACGTGGATGTACGCACTTTCACAGCTGCCGATTCGCGTCTGTTCATACTTACCGAAGGGGGTAACCTGCTGTGGAGCGCCGATGGCCTGTCATGGACCGATACCAGAGACCGGTGGGTTGCCATTACGGCACCTTACGGTGACATACTTCTGGGCGTGCGTGAGATTGAAGGCGATTATTACCACGCATTTTTCCCTGACCGCAACTGTCCGCTCGAGAAAATCGCGGATGATTTCCCTGTAGGCGGTAATTCGGGTGCTGTGGTTTTTGATTCGAAATGGTCCTCTTCCCCTCAGGTAATCACTATGGGAGGACATGGCGCTGACGGCTCGCTGCTTAACGGCACATGGGCGTTCGACGGCCTGGACTGGGCGAAACTGAGCGACCGTCTCCCAGCAGGCGAAGGTTACGCAGTGGCCGATTATATGGTTTCGGAGACAGACACCATAACATGGCGCGTGAAAAAGAGCCAGGTAATCCTTGCCATCGGCGGCCGTACTAAAGATGCCACCTCCACACGTGAAGTCTACATATCCCGCGACTATGGTATGAACTGGAGCAAGGCTTACGACGAGCTGCAGCTTCCGAAATATATTCCGGCTATGGCTTATGCCGACCTGGTGGTGTTTGACAAACTTCTTTCGGAAGATGGCGCCGCCGTTTCCGCCCGGAGATCGGGATGGATGGAGATGCCTGTGGAGCTGCCGCTGTTCGGTGCTCCGGAGTCGCGTGCGGTGAAACCTATAACATCGTGGGATTGCCCTTATCTGTATCTTTGCGGAGGTATGCGGGGGTATGACCTGCAGAAGACAATTTGGCGCGGTGTGATCAACCAGTTTACGATGCGTCCGTTGCAGTGACGGCCATACCCGTTGGAGTTATTTATGTGAATCGTCCGATGAAGAGATTGCTCGCACTCGCAGTTCTGTTTTTCGCCATTACCGTTCCAAGGCTTGTGGCACAGGAGGAGACTTACCGGTTTGATATCGGCGGGCAGATCGGCATGGCCGGTTATCTGGGGGATGCCTCATCGGATATTTTCGGACATCCCGGCTTTTCAGGGGGCGCCTCTTTCCGTTATCTGCCCGATGCGCGTTGGGCGATAAGGACTGTCCTGAATGTGCTTTCACTGAGCGGAAATACCGCAGATATGGACAATGTGCTTCCCGATTTCAAGGAGTATAGCTTCAAATCCACCGCTTTTGATCTCGGTGGGCGTGTGGAGTTCAATTTCTTCGCATACGGTATAGGGGAGACATACAAGAAATTGCGCCGGTGGAGTCCTTATCTCACCGTGGGTGTTGGCCTGACTTTGGCAACATGCTCGGGGCAGAGCAATGTGGGGTTAAATATCCCTATGGGCGCGGGAATAAAGTATAAGATAAAGGAGAGGCTTAACCTCGGATTGGAATTCACCATGACAAAAGTGTTTTCCGACCATGTGGACGGCGTTCTCTCGGATCTTTATCAGATACAAAGTTCGTTTATGAAAAATACCGACTGGTATTCAAACATATCACTCTCTCTGACTTATGAATTTGGCAAGCGGTGTGCCACTTGCCATTATGTGGATTGAACGATGATGGACGAAACCGGCAAATCTACCACCAGACAGGTACCGTCGCATGTGGCGATAATCATGGATGGCAACGGACGTTGGGCCCAGGCCCGCGGCCTTGACCGCTCGCAGGGACATGTTGAGGGTGTCAACACCGTGCGCCGCATAACTGAAGTAGCATCGGAGATGGGGGTGAAATACCTCACGCTCTATGCTTTTTCTACTGAAAACTGGAACCGCCCCAAAGAGGAGGTGGACGCCCTGATGCATCTCATTGGCATTGCCATAGAGCGCGAGACGCCCGACCTGATAAAGAACAATGTGCGTCTGACCATGATCGGAGATGTGGAGCGCATGCCTGCAGAGGCCCTCGACAGATTGCGCGGCTGCATAGCACGCACCGCCCATTGCACGGGGCTTAACCTCAATCTGGCCCTGAGCTATTCGGCGCGCTGGGAGATTGCCGACGCCGCAAGACGCATCGCTGCCGATGCCGTGGCGGGGAAAATCGTTCCCGAAAACATTGACGAAGCCACGGTAAGCCGTTACCTGACCACGTCGTCGATTCCCGATCCGGATCTTCTGATCCGCACGGGGGGTGACCTCCGGGTAAGCAATTTCCTCTTATGGCAGATAGCTTATGCGGAAATATACGTGACGCCGACCTACTGGCCGGATTTTACGAAAGATGCCTTCCGGGAGGCTCTGGCACAGTTTGGGAGTCGCGAACGGCGGTTCGGGCTAACAGGTGAACAGGTACGCTCCTTGTAAGTAGATCCCTCAGGATTCCTCTGAATATCTCGCTCTCCCCATTATGCTTGATTTTTACGATACGTTTTTATTACGTTATGCGATATAGACTGCTTTCAGCTTTTTTCTCTCTGTTTATTGCCATAGGCGCGCTTCATGCACAGGAGCGGCCTGATACCATATATAATCCCCCGATCGTTTACACTGGCATGCCGTCGGAATATGAGATAGCCGACATAAGGGTGAGCGGTGCCGACGGATATGAGGATTATATCGTGATAGGTTATTCCGGTCTGAAAAAAGGCGACCGTGTAGAGATCCCCGGTGACGAGCTTACCACGGCTGTGAAGCGTCTTATGCGCCAGGGGCTTTTCGCGCAGGCGCAGATTCTTGTAGACAAGATTGCCGGCGACAAGGCATGGCTCAATATCAACCTGCGTCCGCAGCCACGCATGTCGGAGGTTCGCTACAGCGGCATGAAGAAAGGGGAGCGCGAGGATATACAGAAGCGTCTGCAGCTGATGAAGGGCAACCAGATAACGCAGAATATCGTGAACCGCGCCACTGCAATCATCAAGCAGTATTATTCGGAAAAGGGATATGGCAAGGCTGCGGTAAATATAACGCTTGAGGAGGATCTCTCGAATGAGAACGAGATGATTGTGAACATCAATGTCGACAAACACGGCAAAGTGAAGGTTCACAAAATATATATCGACGGCAACGAGGTGCTGTCGGACGGCAAACTCAAGCGTGTGATCAAGAAAACCAATGAGGGAAGTAACCTCTGGAAACTGTTCAGCCAGAAAAAATTCGTGGAGCAGGATTACAAGGACGATCTCAACCGCATAATCGACAAGTATAACGAGCTGGGTTACCGCGACGCCAAGATCGTAAGTGACAGCGTGGTTCCTTACGGCGACAACAAGGTCGACGTATATATCACCCTTGACGAAGGTAAAAAATATTATATCAGCGATATAAGCTGGGTAGGCAATACGTTGTACAACACCAACGATCTCAATTATATCCTCGGCATGAAACCGGGCGACGTATACAACCAGAAGGAACTGGAGAAGCGTCTCAATACCGATGACGATGCCGTGTCAAGCGCCTATATGGACAGGGGATATCTGTTCTATCAGCTTGTGCCCATCGAGAAAAATGTGCATGGTGACTCCATTGATCTGGAGCTCCGCATGTTCGAGGGACCCCAGGCGAGGGTGAACAAGGTTGTGATCAACGGCAACGACCGTCTGTACGAGAAGGTTGTGCGCCGCGAGCTATATGTGAAACCCGGAGAACTCTTCAGTAAGAGCGACCTTATCCGCTCAGCCCGTGAGATAGCGCAGACTGGCCATTTCAACCCTGAGACTATTGACCCGCGCGTGGAGCCGAATGAGGACAACGGTACGGTGGATGTGCTTTTCAATCTCGAATCAAAGGCCAACGACCAGATCGAGTTCTCGCTCGGTTGGGGACAGACCGGTATCATCGGTAAGGTGGCGCTGAAGTTTACCAACTTCTCGATGCGCAACCTGTTCAATCCGAGCTCGTTCAAGGGTCTTATACCACAGGGTGAGGGACAGACGTTCACCATCAGCGCACAAACCAACGCGCGTTATTACCAGATGTATTCTGTCTCCTTCCTTGATCCGTGGTTCGGCGGCAAGCGCCCCAACTCCCTTCAGGTTTCGGCCTATTACAGCCGCCAGACCGGTGTGAACTCGTCATATTATAACAGCAACTGGTCCAATCCTTATCTATATGGCGGGTACGGCTATGGATACGGTTATGGATCCAACTACTACAACGACTATTATACCAACTCCATTCAGAATGCCTATGACCCCAACAAGGTGCTCCAGATGGCCGGTGTAACAGTAGGTTTCGGCAAGCGTCTGAACTGGCCCGACGACTATTTCACCTTTACGACCGAGCTGACATACAACTGGTACTATCTCAAGAACTGGGAGTATCTGTATTATATGAACAACGGTACGTCAAACGCTCTTGTGCTCGGTCTTACACTGCAGCGCAACTCCATAGACAACCCGCTCTATACACGCCGCGGCTCCACATTCTCGCTCAATCTGCAGCTCACTCCTCCCGCATCGCTTTTCGGGAAGAAAGACTGGGGTAAACTTTACAACGAGAACACCACGGCCTCGAAGAAAGAGCTTTACCGCTGGATCGAATACTGGAAACTGCGCTTCAAGTCGCGCACATACACTCCGCTTACCGATCCCGACGGGAAATGGACCCTCGTGCTTATGACCCGCGCAGACATAGGTCTGCTCGGCAGCTATAACAAGTGGCTTAAATCTCCGTTCGAGACATTCTATGTGGGCGGCGACGGCATGAGCGGATCATATACCCACGCTACCGAGACAATTGCTTTGCGTGGTTATGAGAACGGCGCCCTCACTCCATGGGGCAAGGAAGGTTACGCTTACACCCGCTTCGGTGTGGAGCTTCACTTCCCCTTCCTGCTGCAGCCTACTACCACGATCTACGGCCTGGTGTTCGCCGAGGGTGGCAATGCATGGCCTTCGGTCAAGGAGTTCTCTCCGTTCAATATGAAACGCAGCGCCGGTGCCGGTGTGCGCATCTTCCTGCCTATGGTGGGTCTGATGGGTATCGACTGGGCCTACGGTTTCGATACGGTATTCGGACAGAAAGGCGGCTCCCACTTCCACTTTATCCTCGGTCAGGAGTTCTGATGACATATGGCCGGCGCATGAAGATGGTGTATGTTTAAACCTTTTGGTTTCTGAAACGTCTATAATGATATAGACATTAATAATTTAAGAATCTGTTGAGATGAAAAAAATCATATTAGCGTTTCTCCTTTTTGCAGGAGTTGCATTTGCCGGATCGGCTCAGAAGTTCGCACTTGTGGATATGGAGTATATCCTTAAGAACGTACCCTCGTATGAGATGGCCAACGAGCAGCTGAATCAGCTCTCGCAGCGTTGGCAGAAAGAGGTGGAGGCTGTCAGCCAGGAAGCCGATAACATGTACAAGCAGTATCTTGCCGATAAGGTTTTCCTTACGGAAGAGCAGGTGAAAAAACGTGAGAGTGAGATCGTGGCGAAAGAACAGGAAGCCACGGAACTCCGCTACAAATATTTCGGTCCGGAAGGCGAGCTTTACAAAAAGCGTCAGACACTTATGAAACCTATTCAGGACGATGTGTACAATGCAGTGAAGAAACTTTCGGAGGAACGGGGCTATCAGGCGATTTTCGACCGTGCCTCGTCGGCTAACATCATCTATGCCTCGCCGCGTATCGACATAAGCAACGAGGTGCTCTCGAAACTCGGTTACAGCAACTGACCCCGAGCGCTTTCGCCATATACCGTGTGTCTTGTGCGCGGTGTTTACCAGAAAATAATTTAATATCAAAAACATAACGACAGTAATGATTAAGAAAATTCTTTTGGCCCTTGTAATGGTACTTCCAGTGTGTGTATGGGCCCAGGCACCAAAATTTGGTATTGTGGATGTTGAAAGCATCATTCCCCAGATGCCGGAATTTGTAGAAGCTCAGAACAAGCTCAGCGAAGCATCGAAGACCTACGAAAGCGAATATGGCAAGATCAACGATGAACTTCAGAAAAAATATGCTGAGTTCCAGGAACTCGAAAAGGACGCAACCACTCTCCAGTCTATAAAGGAACGCCGCATGCAGGATATCCAGGAGCTGGACAAGAAAGCACAGCAGTTCGCCCAGACAGCACAGCAGGATCTCCAGCGTCAGCAGGCTCAGCTCATGCAGCCCATCCAGGAAAAGGTGATGACCGCTATAAAAAGCGTAGGCAGCGAGAACGGCTTTACTATGATCTTCCCCCTCGGCGCTGCTGCATACACAGCTCCCGACGTGCAGGATGTCACCCCTCTCGTGAAGACCAAACTCGGTGTCAAGGATCTTCCTGCAGCCCAGAATCCCTGATCTTTAATTTCCCACTTATACCGGGAGGCTCCCATTGTGCGGGAAGCCTCCCGTTTTGTCACTGTACGGTGGTGTTATAAACTGTTTTGCGGAAATATTATGGCAGATAATTTTTTAGAAAGACGGATGGAGGATATGCGGCGCGGTGTGCTGTCACATGGCAGGGCTGTCAGTCCGGGAGGTAAAAGGGTGTTGGTGCTGTGCAATGATGCAGAGCGTACGGAAGGGATTGTTCGGCGTTTGCGAGGGGAGGGGTGTCGCGTGGCGTTTACCGGTACAGATGTCGGTGTAGGCACCAGGCTTGCACAGTCCTCCGGCGCACAGTTCCACCCGGTCGGTGCCTGTGATTTCGAGGGACTGGAGCGTAGCCTGTCCCTTATATGGAGGTCATGGAGGGGAGTGGATCTGATTCTGTTGTCGTTTCCCGAGGGGTGGAGCGCCGGAGATTATCGCGCCGCTATCGGCGGCCTGTTGTCGGCTGTCAAAAGCCGGCAGCCTGTGGATTCCGGGGTGGATACGCGAATAGATGTTATCTCTTCTGCTGGTGGGTGATTCATAAGACCTGCGGCGTAGCGGGAACTGTTGTGTGACGGCTGTAATTCGGGCTGGCATCAAGGCTCCGGAAAACAATAAGGCCATTTTTAGTGGTTAAATTGCCTTACAATTAAAAAAAAAATCTTACCTTTGTCCTCAAATTTGAGAGAAAGCCGCCTGCGTGGTCAGATCCATGCAGCCGAGCGTTTTTGCTGTGTCGGGCAATGCTCAGGTATTCAGCCGGAAATGCAGCTTTCTTCTCATCCCGGACACGATTATTCGTAACATTATGATATCATTAGGAATTTTTGGTATTGACAATGCAGTGATGGCCATTACGGCGCTACTCACTGGCGCCGCTCTTGTGGCGTTGGCCATGTGGCTTGCAGGGCTTATTTCACCCCGTTCGTTCAACCCGCAGAAGGGGGAGGCTTATGAGTGTGGTATTCCTACCCGCGGTGTCTCGATGACCCGCTTCCATGTAGGATATTATCTCTTCGCCATCCTCTTTTTGATGTTTGATGTAGAGACTGTATTCCTGTTCCCATGGGCAGTATGCCTCCGCACCCTCGGTGGCGCAGGTGTCGCTTGTGTGGCAGTGTTTTTTGCCATCTTAGTGCTCGGGCTCGTTTACGCCTGGCGGAAAGGAGCTCTTGAATGGAAATGAAAGAGATAACCACAAAGTCCATGCCTTACGACGCATGGAAAGACAACGAGTATATCGAGAAGCTCGTCAACGAGCTGCGTGAGAACGGTACGAATGTGATCGTGGGTTCTCTCGACAAACTTATCAACTGGGGGCGTTCCAACTCCATCTGGCCCCTTACTTTCGCTACCAGTTGCTGCGGTATCGAATTTGTGTCGCTCGGGGCAGCGCGTTTCGATATGGCGCGTTTCGGATGGGAAGTTGCCCGTTCATCCCCCCGTCAGGCCGACTTCATGATGGTTGCCGGCACCATCGTAAACCGTATGGTGCCAGTGTTCCGCCGTCTGTATGATCAGCTTGCCGAACCCAAATATGTCATAGCCTGCGGCAGCTGCGCCATTTCCGGCGGTCCTTTCCGCAAGTCATACCATGTGGCCAAAGGTATCGAGGATATTGTGCCGGTCGATGTGTTCGTGCCCGGTTGTCCTCCCCGTCCAGAGGCCATGATCTACGGTATCATGCAGCTTTCAAGAAAAATGAAAGTAGAGCGCTTTTTCGGCGGCGTGAACCGTAAGATGAACCGTAAGGAATATCTCGCCGAACATCCCGAGGAAAAGGAATAACGGCATGCTCCTGCCGTAACGGACGCTCCGGTATCGCAGCCGGAGACCGCGACATGGGGCCAATTCAATCTCTAAAGGCACTCCGGGGCGCCAATCATCCGGTTTGCCACTTGTAAAAGGAATAAAGTAGTAAAGCAAAACATATGGCTGAATTGCAGGACAAGATCTCAAAAAAGTTCCCCGGAGCCACTTTCGAGGAGAGTGAGATGCTGCTTATCAATATCGCCGACGCGCAGCTTCACGATCTTGTAAAGACATTGCGCGACGAGCACGGGTTCAATTACCTCGTGACCATCGTAGGTATGGACTGGAAAACATCCCTGGGATGTGTGTATTATCTGGCCGACGCCGCCATGAGCCGTTTCGTGTCGGTGAAGACACAGACCGAGGACCGCGACAACCCGATGCTCCACAGTATCGCCGATCTCTATCGCATAGCCGGCATACTCGAACGTGAGGTTTACGATTTCTACGGGATTGTGTTCATCGGCAACCCCGACATGCGCCGTCTGTTCCTGAACATTGACTGGAAAGGCTTCCCGTTGCGCAAAGATTACGACATGAACGATGTCGCCAATGCCCCCAGCATTGAGAATGAGCGTCAGAGCGACCTTACCCAGACATGGGTCGAACTTCCCGACGGCAAAGTGGAGCGTCGTGAGGAGATCGTGTTCAAACCGGAGGATTTTGTGGTAAATATCGGTCCGCAGCACCCTGCCACCCACGGTGTGCTCCGTTTCCGTACCGCAGTCGACGGCGAGACCATTAAGAAAATCGATGTCTATATGGGGTATATCCACCGTGGTGTGGAGAAACTCTGTGAAGATCTCGCATATATGCAGACACTCCATTTCATGGACCGTCTGGATTATTTCTCAGCCCACAACTACCACCACGGTCTCTGTCTCTGCATAGAGAAAGCTGCCGGAATTGAGGTGCCTCAGCGCGCCGTAGTGGTGCGTACACTGATGGACGAGCTTTCGCGTATCGCGTCGCACTGCCTCTTTATCGGCACATTCTGCATGGACCTCGGTGCCACAACAATGCTCTTCTACACGCTGCGTGTACGTGAGCAGGTGCTTGACATAATGGAGAAGACATGCGGTGCCCGCATGACATTCAATTATGACTGCATCGGCGGCGTGATGGCCGACATTCATCCTGATTTCGTTAAGGATGTGAAGGCGCTTCTCGACACTCTCGACAAAAACGTGGCCGAATACAACAAACTCTTTACCGGCAACGTGATCGCCAAGAACCGTCTCGAAGGTGTGGGTGTGCTCAGCCATGAGGACGCGCTTTCTTACGCCATAACCGGTCCTTCAGGCCGCGCTTCCGGCTGGGCCTGCGACGTGCGCAAGCTCGTGCCTTACGGGGCTTATGACCGCGTGCAGTTCGAGCAGGTGGTTCGTACCGAAGGCGACTCGATGGCGCGTTTCAAGAACCGCGTGGACGAGATACTTCAGAGCAAGCATATCATAGAGCAGCTTATCGACAATATTCCCGAAGGCGACTACCTTGCCAAAGTTCCCAAAGTGCTCAAGCTCCCTGTGGGCCACTGGTTCCAGGTTGTGGAGGGGTGCCGCGGCGTATTCGGAGTATATATCGAGAGCGACGGCTCAAACAAGCCCTATCGTCTGAAACTCGCCACCCCGAGCCTCAATGCCGCCGCTGTGGTGGATCATATCACCCGTGGCCAGAAGATCGCCGACCTTATCACCATCGGCGGTTCGATGGACTACATCGTGCCCGATATGGACCGATAAGCTGTTATCACAATTTAGAATACATAGAAAAAGAATTATTCGACGACAGAACATCACGTTATGGATAATTACACAATAGACAATTTCCACTCTTTCACCGAGTGGTTCGACCATCTGCTCAACGGGTGCATGCCCGGTTGGCTCGCCACTACGATAGAGTGTTTGCTTGTAGGAGTGGGATTATTGCTGGTCTATGCCGTTCTGGCGCTCTTCTATATCCTTTACGAGCGTAAGATATGTGCCTATTTCCAGTGCCGTCTCGGTCCTAACCGTGTAGGTCCCTGGGGATTGCTTCAGAGTATGGCCGACGCGGTGAAGATGCTCATCAAGGAGCTTATCGAGCTGAAACATATCGATAAATTCCTGTTCGCCCTCGCTCCCTATCTGGTGATCATCGCCTCAATGCTCTGTTTCGCGGTTCTTCCGTGGGGCAACGGCCTTCAGATCATCAATTTCAATATCGGTATTTTCTTCCTGATAGCATGCTCTTCCATCGGTGTGCTCGGCATCCTGCTCGCAGGCTGGTCATCAAACAACAAGTTCACTCTTATCGGCGCTCTCCGTTCAGGCGCGCAGATGGTAAGTTATGAACTTTCCGTTGGACTTTCGATCCTTACTATGGTGGCTTTCGCCGGTACTATGGATGTGGTCAAGATCGTGGAGGCACAGGCCGACCACTGGTTCATCTTCTCTGCGCATATTCCCGCCATAATAGCTTTCGTTATATATATGATCGCAGGCACAGCCGAGACAAACCGTGGCCCGTTTGACCTTCCCGAGGCCGAGAGCGAGCTGACCGCCGGATACCATACCGAGTATTCCGGTATCCATTTCGGATTCTTCTACCTCGCCGAGTATCTGAACCTGTTCATCGTATCAGGGGTCGCCACACTGATGTTCTTCGGCGGCTGGATGCCTTTCCGCGTGGAAGGATGGGATGGTTTCAACGAAATCATGGGCTATATCCCCTCTGTGGTATGGTTCCTTATGAAAGCGTTCGTGCTTTCGTTCGTCATCATCTGGTTTAAATGGACATATCCCCGTCTGCGTATCGACCAGCTGCTTTCGCTTGAGTGGAAGTATCTTCTCCCCATCAATCTCGTGAATCTCGTGTTGATGGTCATAATAATCTGGCAGGGATGGTATTTCGGCAATTTCTGATCGCCGCTGTTACCCCCCCTACGGATGCATGCCATGCATGAAAAACATTGATAACATACAGAATACCCATAATATATTCTCGTAATAATGAGCGATAAATTCGGAAAAATAGCCCAGGTAATCGGCCCGGTAGTGGACGTTATCTTCGAAGGTGAAGACAACATACTGCCTCCCATTTATACCGCGTTGAAAATCGACCGTGAGGACGGTTCGATGTTGATTCTTGAAGTTGAGCAGCATATCGGCGAGGACACAGTGCGCTGTGTGGCCATGGAAAGTACCGACGGTCTGCGCCGCGGTCTCCGTGTCGACAACCTTGAGCGTCCGATTGCCGTGCCTACCGGTTCTCAGGTCAAAGGACGTCTGCTTAATGTGATCGGCGACGCTATCGACCATCTTCCCGAGCTGAAACGAGACAATCTGCGTCCTATCCACCAGCCCGCACCCGAGTTCGAGGATCTGACTATCGGTACAGAGATCCTTTATACTGGTATCAAGGTGATCGACCTTCTGGAGCCTTACAGCAAAGGTGGCAAGATCGGTCTTTTCGGTGGCGCCGGTGTGGGCAAGACAGTGCTCATTATGGAGCTTATCAACAACATCGCCAAAGGACACAACGGTTTCTCGGTGTTCACCGGTGTGGGTGAACGTACCCGCGAGGGTAACGACCTTCTCCGCGAGATGATCGAGAGCGGTGTCATGAAATATGGCGACAAGTTCCGCGAGGGTATGGAAAAAGGGGAGTGGAACCTGGCCGACGTGGATATGAACCAGGTGAAGGATTCCCAGGCAACCCTTGTGTTCGGTCAGATGAACGAGCCGCCGGGTGCGCGTCTGCGTGTGGCTCTGAGCGGTCTTACAGTGGCCGAGCAGTTCCGCGACCAGGACGGTGGCGGTAAGGATATCCTTCTCTTTATCGACAATATCTTCCGTTTCACCCAGGCAGGTTCCGAGGTGTCGGCTCTCCTCGGCCGTATGCCTTCGGCCGTGGGTTATCAGCCGCCCCTGGCTTCCGAGATGGGTATGCTCCAGGAGCGTATCACATCTACCAAAAACGGTTCTATCACATCGGTGCAGGCTATCTATGTGCCGGCCGACGACTTGACCGACCCCGCTCCGGCCACAACTTTCAGCTTCCTCGACGCTACTACCGTGTTGAGCCGAAAGATATCCGAGCTGGGTATCTATCCTGCGGTGGATCCTCTGGAATCTACATCGCGTATTCTTGATCCGAACATCATCGGCGAGGACCATTACAATACTGCGCAGGCTGTAAAACAGCTTCTGCAGAAATACAACGAGCTTCAGGATATCATCGCCATCCTCGGTGTGGATGAGCTTTCTGATGAGGACAAGCTCGTGGTGGCCCGTGCACGCCGCGCACAGCGTTTCCTGTCGCAGCCTTTCAACGTGGCCGAGCAGTTCACCGGTCTTCCCGGTGTGATGGTGCCGTTGAGCGAGACTATCCGCGGTTTCAAGATGATCCTCTCCGGCGAGATGGACCAGTATCCGGAACAGGCGTTCCTCAACGTGGGTACCATCGACGACGCCATAGAGAAGGGAAAGAAGATGCTCGCCGAAGTACAGGCTTGATGCATCTGCCATTATCATTCGCATCCAGTCACACATATGACACTGAAAATCATTTCTGCAGAAAACGTATTGTTCGAGGGGGAGGCCACGTCGGTAACTCTTCCCGGCGAGATGGGCCGTTTTACGGTTCTCCCGCATCATGCTTCTCTTGTATCCACACTTGTCAGCGGCAAAATTGTATATAAGTCTGGCACTGACGAGCATTCGGTGGATGTGGAGGGCGGCATCGCCGATGTCGACAACGATGTTGTGTCGGTCTGTGTGTATTAATTTAAAATCAGGTAACACTTACCATCCGTAACCTACGAAATGAAGCGTATTCTATTGATATTGACCCTTCTGCTCTCTTTCTCTGCATCGCTCCGCGCCTCGCAGGGGCATTCGGGCAATGGCCTCGAGGAGGAGATCTCGGACAAGCTCGAGAAAACCGAGGAGGCAACCGAGGAGGAGAAGCCTAATCTTAAGGAAATCATTTTCGAGCACCTTGGAGACGGCTATGGCTGGGAGGTACCTTTCAACCATCACAAGCGTATCCCTCTCCCTGTGATTGTATGGGGCAAGGATGGTCTTCATGTGTTCTCGTCTGCCCGTGTCACCCACGGCGACACTTATGTCGACGGCAACGCATCTTTCAAGATCGCTACCGAGGGTGATTACAAAGGCAAAATCGTAGAGATAGTCAACGGCAAGGAATACAAGCCATGGGATTTTTCGATCACGAAGAATGTGTGTGCCATATTTATCGCATGCATAATAGTGCTCTGGCTTCTCATTGACCTTGCCCGCTGGCATAAGAAAAATCCGTTCAAGACGCCCCGTAAGACCCGCGGAGCCATTGAAAGCCTCGTGACGTTCATCTACGACGGTGTGATAAAGTCGACCCTCAAGAGCAAGGCTCCGAAGTTCGCCCCATATCTGCTGACGGTGTTTTTCTTCATCTTCTTCATGAACCTGCTCGGGCTTATTGTGGTATTCCCCGGTGGTGCGAATGTCACGGGCAACATCGCTGTGACGATGGTGCTTGCCATAATGACATTCATCATGACCAACTGTTTCGGCAACAAGCATTACTGGAAGGAGATCTTCTGGCCTGATGTGCCCCTGTGGCTGAAATTCCCGCTGCCGATCATGCCGGTCATCGAGATATTCGGTATGTTTACCAAGCCCGCGGCGCTTACAGTGCGTCTGTTTGCCAACATGATGGGCGGACACATGATAGTGCTTGTGCTTACCCTTCTTATCTTCATATTCGGGGCCATGGGTTTTGCCGTAGCGGCAGGTACCTCTGTGATCTCGGTGGCATTCTCGGTGTTCATGCTTCTGATCGATGTGCTTGTGAGCTTCATCCAGGCATATGTGTTCACCATGCTTTCCACCATATTCATATCTCTGGCTCAGGAAGAGCATCATGAGAAAGAGGAGCACAAGCATGAGGCTCAGGACGCCAAAGGCGGAAAGGCAGTGGCAGCTTCGGTTGCCTCGGCCAAATAAAATTCTGAAACAAATAACAAATAATAAATAACTCTCAAAAAAACAGAAACGACTATGTTAGGATTGATTTTAGCAGCAGAAGCTCTCGTAGGTCTTGGCGCAGCTATCGGCGCAGGTATCGCAGCTATCGCAGCCGGTATCGGTATCGGTAAGATCGGTTCATCTGCCATGGAGGCTATCGCACGTCAGCCCGAAGCTGCCGGCGACATCCGTTCGAATATGATTGTGATCGCTGCCCTTATCGAGGGTGTGGCTCTGTTCGCGGTCATTGTGGCAGTGCTTACTCTGTTCGTATAATATTTCTGGCCGGAAAGTTTTCCGGTTTATCGAGAAAGACATATCCCGGTGGCAAAGGTGGCGGATGTGCAACGATTTCCGCCACCGCCACGCCGGTGATAATGTGTATGCGTGGAGACATTCTTTATTCTCCCGCTCATCAAATCGACATCCGGAGGGCATGTGCCGCCGGAGTGCTTAAAACAACGAATCTTTTGTAAAGACGTTTATGGAACTGTTTAAAGTAGATTTCGGATTGACCATTTGGATGTTCGTGGCTTTTGCGATCCTCCTGTTCATTTTGTGGAAATTCGCATGGCCTGCCATTCTCAAAGGTGTTGACAGTCGCGCCGATTTGATTGACAAGGGTGTGGAGTATGCCCAGAACGCGAAGATACGCCTCGACAACGCCCAGCAGGAGGCCAGACAGTATGTGGCTGATGCCCGTCATCAGCAGGCTGATATCATCGCCGAGGCCAACAAGATGAAAACCCAGATCATCGAGGAGGCGCGCGAGGAGGCCAAGAAAGAGGCCCAGAAGGTGCTTGACAACGCCAAGCTCAGCATAGAACAGAGCCGCAAGGAGGCAGAGAAGTCGCTTCGCGACGAGGTAAGCCGCTATGCGCTGGCGATTGCCGGCCAGGTGACCCGCGAGCAGTTGAAGGATGCCGAGGCTCAGAAGCGCCTGGTAAACTCGCTCCTTGACGAGATAGAGAAGAATAATTAATCTTTCAGCAACATCCGATACAGTAGATCCACAGATATGAACGAAGGTCTGATTCCGAGACGTTACGCCAAAGCGCTGCTGAAAGTGGCCGCTGAGCGACACGACGGCAAGAGGCTCTATGAGCTTATGGGAAATCTGTGCGACAGTTTTGCCGCCCATCCCGAGCTTGAGGTCACTTTGGCTAACCCTTTCATCGACTCTGAAAAGAAAATAGGGCTTTTGGCGACGGCTGCCGGAGCAGATAAGTCCGATACCACATTCCGGGATTTCCTGAAACTGTTGAAGAACAACAACCGCCTTGATATGGCCCGGGCCATAGCGCTCGCATATGGCGACGACTATCGCGAGGCAAACGGCATATACCGTGTGGAGGTGACTGCGGCCGCCCCTCTCGACAAGGAGGAGGAAGCCCGTCTGAAAAGCCTTATAGCCGCGCATCTCAACGGGGGCACGATGGAATACACATTCAAGGTGAATCCCGATCTGATCGGAGGCTTTACCGTGACCATCGGCTCGGAAAAACTTGATACATCCGTCAGGAATCAGCTGAAACAGCTTCAGTTGAAACTGCTCGGCTGATAGCGGCAAGTCTGTGTTCTCCACACAGTATGGACACAGACATCCTACAATTCCGACATAGAAAAAGCAGTCTCCGCCGGAGTGAGTTATTTTATCGGTCGGCAGAGACATATTAAAAGACAAGAAACACTCTCTTACCTTATATAATCACAACAGAATGATTAATCCAAGCGAGATATCTGAAGTTTTAAAGCAGCAGCTCGAGAACGTCAATAAGACAGTGGCTTTCGAGGAGGTGGGCACCGTGCTTGAAGTCGGCGACGGCGTGGCACATGTCTATGGCCTCGACAACGTATGCGCAAACGAGCTGGTGGAGTTTGAGAACGGCGTGAAAGGTGTGGCACTCAACCTTGAGGAAAGCAATGTGGGCGTGATTCTGCTCAACAATGTGGACAAGGTGACAGAAAACATGTCTGTGCGCCGCACCGGCGAAATCGCTTCCATTCCCGTTGGTGAGGGAGTGTTCGGCCGAGTGATCAACATCCTTGGCGAGCCTATCGACGGCCGTGGCCCGATCGAAGGTGAGCGGATACTTATGCCCCTGGAGCGCAAGGCTCCCGGCGTTATCTTCCGTCAGCCGGTGAACCAGCCGTTGCAGACAGGCATCAAGGCTGTGGACTCGATGGTGCCCATCGGCCGTGGCCAGCGTGAGCTCATCATCGGCGACCGCCAGATCGGCAAGACCGCCATCGCCATCGACACGATCATCAACCAGAGAAAGAATTTCGAGGAGGGCAAGCCCGTATATTGCATTTATGTGGCGATAGGGCAGAAGGCCTCTTCCGTAGCGGCTACCGTGGAGACTCTCCGTCAGCACGGTGCGCTTGAATATACCTGCGTGGTAGCGGCTACCGCATCAGACTCCGCCGCCATGCGCTATTATTCACCTTTCGCAGGCGTGGCCATCGGAGAGTTTATCCGCGATACCGGCCGCGATGCGCTTATCGTTTACGATGACCTTTCAAAACAGGCCGTTGCCTATCGCGAGATCTCGCTGATCCTCAAGCGTCCCTCGGGCCGAGAGGCATATCCCGGCGATATCTTCTATCTCCATTCACGTCTGCTGGAGCGCGCCGCCAAGATCATCGACAACCAGAAAGTGGCCGAGGCCATGAACGACCTCCCTGCTGTGCTCAAGCCTATAGTAAAAGGTGGAGGCTCTCTTACGGCGCTTCCTATCATCGAGACCCAGGCCGGCGACGTATCGGCCTACATCCCCACCAACGTGATCTCCATCACCGACGGTCAGATTTATCTCGAGACAGCGCTTTTCAACCGCGGTATCCGTCCCGCTATCAATGTGGGTATCTCCGTGAGCCGTGTGGGTGGTAACGCACAGATCAAATCAATGAAGAAGGTGGCCGGTACGCTCAAGATCGACCAGGCGCAGTTCCGCGAGCTTGAATCGTTCACAAAATTCGGCGGCGATATCGACCCTGTGACAGCACGCGTGATCGACCGCGGCCGCAAGAACGAGCGTCTTCTCATCCAGCCCCAGTACAAACCATGGGCTGTGGAAGAAGAGGTGGCTGTGATATATTGCGGTGTAAACGGCCTTCTGGGCAATGTGCCTGTAGACAAGGTGGCCGATTTCCAGAACGCTCTTCTGCAGTTGCTCCGCGCAAAATATCAGGCGGATGTGCTCGACGTGATCCGTGCAGGCAAGCTTACCGACGACTGCACAGCGAAACTTACCACGGCCGCCAATGAAGTAGCAGCCCGCTACGCTTGATAAACCGTATATGAAAGAGGGGAAAGCGCCATATGGCGCTCTCCTCTTCAATATGAAAACAAAGGAACATCATCATAGATTTTATTGACCGTAAATGGCAACACTTAGAGAATTAAAGGGACGAATCGGCTCTGTGGCGTCGTCGGAGAAGATCACCGGCGCCATGAAGATGATTTCGTCGGCCAAGATGCACAAAGCCGAATTGGCTTTGAAGCAGTTGCGGCCTTTCCGTGACCAGATAGAGACGATAATAGCAAATCTGTTGAGCTCCGATGCGGTGTTCTCGTCACCTCTTATGACGGCACGTCCGGTGGAGAATCTCGCTATTGTAGTCTGGGGATCTGACGACGGTCTGTGTGGTGCCTATAACGTGAATATATTCAAGCAGCTTCTGTCTGCAATAACATCGTGCCGTCAGACGTTGCCCGCGCATGCCACCATCACAATAGTGCCGGTGGGAAGCAAGATGGCAAAGGCTGTCTCCAAGCTCAATATGCCTGGAGTGCAGGTGGAGATACCCTCCGGTGTCGACTCCAAGAGCACTGATACCAAAGTCCGTGATTTCGCATGGTCTCTCCGCGATGCGTTTCTGAGCGGCAGATATGACCGTGTGGACATGCTCTATATGTCGTTCAAGAGCGTCAGCCGCCAGCGTGCGGAGTATCAGCAGCTGTTGCCGGTCACATATGAGGCTTTTGCCGATACAATGGGCAAAGCGACTGCCAAGCCTTACATTTTCGAGCCTTCACCCGAGGTGATTTTCACACGCATTCTCCCCATGTATCTTCTTGCCATGGTGCAGGATGTGTTTACAGAGAATCGCGCGAGCGAACAGGCCGCCCGCGTCATGGCAATGCAGAGCGCCAACGACAACGCCAAGAAACTGCGTGACCAGCTCAATCTGGAATATAACAAACTGCGTCAGCAGGCTATCACTACCGAACTTCTCGATATTCTCGGGGGCCAGGTAAAATAAAACAATACCGTGTGGCACCGGTTCCGGCCGGTACCACCATACACAGCGAAAAAAGTAATTTTGTACATTTTATAATATTAAAATGGGTAGTGTAAAAGAATATTTTTCATCCTTAGGGAAGGGTGTCGCAAGTCTTGTAAAAGGACTTGAAGTCACCGGCAAGGAATTTGTCACCCCTAAGATTACAGAAAGATACCCTGAGAACCGCGACAACATGCACGTGGCCCAGCGTTTCCGTGCCACCCTGGAGTTCATTTACGATGAGGAGGGGAACCACCGTTGCATCGCCTGTGGAACATGCGAGCGCAATTGTCCGAACGGCACCATCTCTGTAGGTACTAAAATGGTAGATACATGGGACGGCAAGAAGAAAAAGAAACTTGACCGTTACATCTACGATCTCGGTAGCTGCACTTTCTGTCAGCTCTGCGTGACCACATGTCCTACCGACGCCATAAGATTCGACAATGATTTCGAGCAGGCGGTATTCACTCGCGACAAACTCGTCAAACAGCTTAACTATCTTCCCGAGAAGCCGGAACCGGAACCCACTCCGGAGCAGATAGCCAAGTTCGAGGAGGAGAAAAAGAAGAAGGCCGAGGCTGCCAAAGCCGCTGCAGCCGCACCCCCTGTGCAGCTTGACGAGAAAGCCCTGAAAGCTATAGAGGCCGCAGCCGGCGATCCCGAGAAGCAGGCAAAACTGCGTGCTGCTTTCGAAAAAGCCGCGCGTCTGAAAGCAGAAAAGGCTGCTGCCGCCAAAAATTCAGAAGAAACAAAAAAGTAACATATATTTATGGAATCAGTAGGAAGTATCATCGTATACTCGATAATCACTCTTGCGATTATCGTTTGCTCGGTGCTTGCTGTCACCACACGCAAGATTCTGCGTGCGGCCACTTACTTGCTGTTCGCCCTTTTTGCAACCGCTGCCCTTTATTTCAAGCTCGACTATGAGTTTCTGGGCGCAGTGCAGATCGCGGTTTATGCCGGCGGTATAGTGGTGTTGTTCGTGTTCTCAATCCTGCTCACGAGCAAACCGGGTGACAACAGTGCCAAATTAGCCTCCAAAAAGCGTGTTCTCGGTCTCATCGGGGCATTGTCAATGCTGCTTGTGGCAGGCTATTCGCTTGTGAGCCGCACTTCATTCGTTACGGCTACCGCATCCGGCGAAAATCCCGTAATGAAAGAGATCGGCGCTGCACTCATGGGCACCGGCCACGGAGAGTATCTTCTCCCGTTCGAGGCTATCAGTGTGTTGCTGCTTGCATGTATAATCGGTGGCGTAGTTATCGCCCGCAAACGATAAAGGAGAGATAGAAGGATCATGGAACTGACAATGATTTACTACCTTATACCGAGTCTCATCATGTTTTGCTGTGGAGTGTACGGTTTTATCACCCGCCGAAACATGATCGCCATTCTTATCTCGCTTGAACTTATGCTCAATGCGGTGGACATCAATTTCGTGGTGTTCAACCGTTTCCTTTTCCCCGGCGAGATGGAGGGGATGTTCTTCACGCTGTTCGCCATCGGTCTGGCTGCGGCTGAGACGGCTCTTGCCATTGCAATTATCATCAATGTGTTCCGCGTGTCGGAGAATATCGACGTGCGCGACGTAAACAAAATGAAACATTAAAAACGCCGATATGCAACCTGTCCTACCAATTATAATTCTTGCCCTGCCGCTCGCCATGTTTCTGGTGCTCGGCCTCCTGGGCCATAAGATGAGCCACCGGCTGGCGGGAATTCTTGGCACTGCCGGCATGGGCACCACAATGGTGCTGGCCTATATCGTGTCGTTCACCTATTTCTTTTCAGGCAATCCGTCGTTTATCGACGCCGAGACGCATACACGCCTTCAGGCTGTGATCTTCAACCATGACTGGCTGGCTTTCACACCTTCGCTTGTGATCCGCCTCGGTTTCCTGCTTGACCCCATCTCAGCGCTGCTGCTTGTGGTGATTACCACCATCTCGTTCATGGTGCACCTTTACAGCAACGGTTACATGCGCGACCATCATGGAGTATGGGAGACCGGTTTCCAGCGCTTCTATGCGTTCCTGTCGCTTTTCAGCTTCTCGATGCTTGGTCTGGTTGTGGCCACCAACATCTTCCAGATGTATATCTTCTGGGAGCTTGTGGGCGCCTCTTCCTACCTTCTGATCGGTTTCTACTACACAAAACCGTCGGCAGTGTCGGCTTC
Source organism: uncultured Muribaculaceae bacterium (assembly GCA_949742535.1). Lineage (GTDB taxonomy): Bacteria > Bacteroidota > Bacteroidia > Bacteroidales > Muribaculaceae > UBA7173. The sequence goes on from CATJQX010000115.1 coordinate 46,473, forward strand.
CAAGAAAGCGTTCATCGTGACCCGTTTCGCCGACCTCGGCTTCCTGATCGGTATCCTGATCCTGTCGTTCTATACAGGAACCTTCAATTTCACCGACCTCACATCCGTTGAGGTTTCCGAAGGCGTTTACCAGATCAGCGAGGGTACAGCAAGCTCTATAAAGAACATATTCGCCACATCTGCCGCTCCGGTCTTCATGGGAGGTTCGGTACTCACATGGGCGCTCGTGCTTATCTTCATGGGCGGCATGGGTAAATCGGCCATGATGCCTCTCCACATCTGGCTTCCCGACGCCATGGAAGGCCCGACACCTGTATCGGCTCTTATCCACGCCGCTACAATGGTCGTTGCCGGTGTATACCTCGTGGCTCGTCTGTTCCCCCTCTATCTGATGGAGGAGATGTCGCTGCAGATAGTTGTCGTCGTAGGTGCCCTTACCGCGTTCTATGCGGCAATGGTGGCCTGCACGCAGAATGATATCAAACGTGTGCTCGCATTCTCCACTATCTCTCAGATAGCTTTCATGATGGTATCTCTGGGCGTTGCCCGTCCCGAGTTCCACCACGGCCTCGGCTACATGGCGTCGATGTTCCACTTGTTCACCCACGCTATGTTCAAGGCGCTGCTCTTCCTTTGCGCCGGTGCGCTTATCCATGCGATCGGTTCCAACGACTATACCGCTATGCACGGCCTGCGCAAACATATGCCGATCACACATATCACATTCCTTATCGGCTGTCTCGCCATTGCAGGTATCATCCCCTTCGCAGGTTTCTTCTCGAAAGACGAGATCCTCACCGCAACTCTGGGCCACTCCACATTCTGGTATATATGGATGTCTGCCGTGGCAGGTCTGACAGCGTTCTACATGTTCCGTCTCTACTATCTTATCTTCTGGTGGAAGGAACACAAAGTGCCCGCAGGACACCATGCTCCCCATGACCAGCCCTGGACCATGACACTCCCGCTGGTTATACTGGCAGTGGTATCGTGCTTGGCCGGTTTCGTGCCGATGGGCAACCTTGTGACCTGGAACGGACATGAGATGTTTGAAAGCGTGAATTTCTTCACTAACTTCGCCGCTCTCGACTGGAGCGTGGCAAGCATCAGCCTCGCGGTGGCAATCGCAGCTATCCTGCTCGCCACAGTGATGTACAAAAAGGAGAACCCGCTTCCCGAAAAGATGAAGAATCTTCTTCCCAATCTCTGGCGCTGGTGCCACCACCGCTTCTACTGGGACGAGCTTTATATGTTCATCACCCATAAGATCATCTTCGGCTGCATCAGCAAGCCCATCGCGTGGTTCGACCACTATATCGTGGACGGCGCCATGAACGGCCTCGCTCTTCTCACCCAGAAGGTGTCTTATGCGATCCGCGGTCTGCAGTCGGGCAATGTGCAGATGTACGTATGGTACTATCTCATCGGCGCTCTCCTGCTTGGAGCCATAACCGCCATCTGTCTTATCTGATGGTGGCCAGTGAACCAATCTGAAGAATCACAGACAAAATATAGTAACAGAAATGTTTTCGAATATACTGATTTATTTCGTGATTATCCCCCTGCTGATGCTCGGTGGATTCGCGCTGTGCCGCTCAGACAAGGCGGTGCGCACTGTGGCGGTGGCCGGATCAATGGCTCTGCTTGCGCTTTCGGTATGGCTGCTGGTGGACTACATCGCCCTGCGCCAGGCCGGTGAAACGGCAGAGATGCTTTACACCGGCAGCTGGGTGTGGTTCGCTCCGCTGAATATCCACCTCGCTGTGGGTGTCGACGGTGTCTCCATCGCCATGCTTCTCCTCTCTTCCATTATCATATTCGCAGGTTCTTTCGCCTCCTGGAAGATCGATAACATGCGTCACTTCTTCATGTGGCTTCTGCTGCTGAGTACCGGCGTGTTCGGTTTCTTCATCAGCATCGACATGTTCACGATGTTCATGTTCTATGAGGTGGCCCTTATACCTATGTACCTTCTCATCGGCCAGTGGGGCACAGGCCGCAAGGAGTATTCGGCCATGAAGCTTACCCTTATGCTCATGGGCGGATCGGCTTTCCTGATGCTCAGCCTTATCGGCATATACTTCCATTCGGCTCCCGAAGGTGGCCAGCTCACATGGAATCTTCTTGAGATCGCCCAGAACGATTCCATCAGCCGCGGATGGCAGTATTTCCTCTTCCCGATGTGTTTCGTGGGCTTCGGTGTGCTCGGAGCCATGTTCCCCTTCCACACATGGAGCCCCGACGGTCATGCCTGCGCTCCTACAGCGGTGTCCATGCTCCATGCCGGTGTGCTTATGAAGCTCGGCGGTTACGGCTGCTTCCGCGTGGCCATGTATCTTATGCCTACCGCCGCCAACGACCTCGCGTGGATATTCCTTATCCTGACTGGTGTCTCGGTTGTCTACGGAGCTTTCTCGGCTTGCGTGCAGACCGACCTCAAGTATATCAACGCCTATTCTTCGGTGTCGCACTGCGGCATGGTGCTCTTCGCCATCCTGATGCTTAACACCACCGCACTCACAGGCGCTATCATGCAGATGCTCTCGCACGGTCTGATGACTGCCCTCTTCTTCGCTCTCATCGGTATGATCTACGGCCGCACCCACACACGCGACATTCGCCTCATGGGCGGTCTCATGAAGATAATGCCGTTCCTCGGCGTAGGATATGTTATCGCCGGTATGGCGTCTCTGGGTCTTCCCGGTCTCAGCGGTTTCGTTGCCGAGATGACAATCTTCGTAGGTTCGTTCCAGCATCCCGACATGTTCCATCGTGTCTTCACCATCGTGGCATGCTCCTCAATCGTGATCACCGCGGTCTACATCCTCCGTGTTGTCGGCAAGCTGCTGTTCGGTCCGGTGCAAGACGAGCATCATCTGAGCCTTACAGACGCTACATGGTGGGAGCGCCTTTCCACAATCACCCTTATCGTGAGCGTGGCCGCTATCGGCTGTTTCCCCAATTTCTTCGAGTGGTTAATACGTTTCACCTTCAGCCCGGAAATCTTCCGTGCAATCGGTCTGAACTAAGATTTTGAATATCCCAATAAATTAGCAAAATGGATTATTCTCAGTTTCTCGCAATGCGACAGGAAATAGGGCTGCTGATAGTCTTCCTGTTGGTATTCCTTTACGACACGTTCATGCCCAAGAAGGCTTTGAATGCCACCGCGGGTTTTACGACAATACTCTTCCTGCTCTTCACGGCAGCAAGTTTCATCTGGGGCAACATCGGCGATGTCGACGCGTTCGCCGGTATGTACAGCACCTCCGGTGTGTGCTCGATGATAAAGAACATCCTCAATGTGGGTGTGCTTATCGTGCTTATCCAGTCATGCCGCTGGGCTAACGGAGAGCTGATGATCATGCGCCGCGGCGAGTTCTACGAGCTTCTGCTCGTTACACTCTTCGGCATGTATCTGATGATATCCGCCCGCCACTTCCTTCTCTTCGTAATCGGTCTGGAGTCGGCTTCTCTTCCCCTTGCCGCCATGGTGGCGTTCGACAAGAACCGTTACGAGAGCCATGAGGCTGCTGTAAAGTATATGCTTACCGCAGTGTTCTCTTCGGCAGTGTTCATGATGGGTCTCTCTTTCGTCTACGGCCTGAGCGGTTCGCTCTATTTCCATGACATAGCCCTGCAGCTCGGCTCATCGTTCAATCCCACTCTTGTGGTGGCTCTCGCCTTTGTGATAGCAGGCGTGGGATTCAAGCTGTCGCTTGTACCGTTCCATCTCTGGACTGCCGACGTTTACCAGGGTGCGCCCACATCGGTTACCTCATATCTGTCGGTAATCTCAAAGGGTGCGGCTGCTTTCGCTTTCCTGGTGATTCTGGTGCAGTGCTTCGGCCAGTTCTATTCCATGGTATGGGAGTGGATGCTCTACGCTCTGATCATCGCCACAATCACTATCGGTAACCTCTTTGCGATCCGTCAGAATAACATGAAGCGTTTCCTCGCTTTCTCTTCTATCTCACAGGCCGGCTACATAATGCTCGGTATCGTGGGATGCAACGAGATGGGTCTCGCAGCCATGATGTACTATATTCTGGTTTACATCTTCTCCAATCTCGCCGCTTTCGGTGTGATCGGCGCTATAGAGAACCAGACCGGCAAAGTGGAGATGACAGATTACAACGGTCTGTCACGCACAAATCCCTGGCTCGCATGCTCCATGATGCTCGCCATGTTCTCGCTTGCCGGTATTCCTCCGTTCGCAGGCTTCTTCAGCAAATTCTTCATCTTCACCTCTGCCATCAACCAGGGTTCCATCGCGATCTATGTGCTTGTGCTCATCGCACTTATAAACACTATCATATCGCTTTACTATTACCTGCTTGTTGTCAAGGCGATGTACATATCTCCTGAAGAGCCCCAGATCGCCACATTCCGCTCGGCTTGCAGCGAGCGTCTCGGCCTCTGGATCACTGTGGGAGGTATCGTAGCTCTCGGCATCGTCAGCTTCTTCTATGATTCAATCATGGAGGCGGCAGCAGGATCCACTATCTTCGCTTTCGTAGGCTAAGCAGCGGATTTGAACTATATAAAACGCCGGGGTGATGCGCATCGCGCGTCACCCCGGCGTTTTATATAGTTAGGAAGAGGTTCAGATGTGGAGTTTCTCCCGGAGGTACCGGGCCGTGTGGGAAGCCTCGCGTCGGGCCACATCCTCGGGGGTGCCGGCAGCTACAAGTGCGCCTCCCGCCGCGCCCCCTTCGGGTCCCAGGTCAATGATATGGTCGGCACATTTTATGACGTCCATGTTGTGCTCTATGATTATCACTGTGTGTCCCTGGGCGATGAGGCGGTTGAAGGAGTCCATGAGCAGGTTTATGTCGTGGAAATGCAGGCCGGTGGTCGGCTCGTCGAAGATGAACATTGTCGGTTCATGTTTCTCCAGGGCGAGGAAATAGGCAAGTTTCACACGCTGGTTCTCGCCCCCCGAGAGTGTGGAGGATGATTGTCCAAGCTTGATATATCCGAGTCCCACATCCTGGAGAGGCTTGAGACGCCGCACGATCCGCCGTTCAGTGGTTCCGTCGGTCTCCGAGAAAAATTCTATTGCCTGGTTGACGGTCATGTCGAGCACGTCATAGATGTTTTTGCCGCGGTATTCTATTTCGAGTACGTCGCGTTTGAATCTTTTGCCTCCACATGCCTCGCAGGGGATTGTTATGTCTGCCATGAACTGCATCTCTATGTTGATGGTTCCTTCCCCCTTGCACTCCTCACATCTGCCTCCCTCGGTATTGAACGAGAAATAGGCGGGTGAGAAACCCATCTGCTTGGCTCCCTGCTGATCGGCGAAAAGCTGCCTGATCTCGTCGTATGCCTTGAGATAGGTGGCGGCATTGGAGCGGGTTGATTTGCCGATTGGATTCTGGTCCACGAATTCCACTGCGCTGATGCGGCCTGTGTCGCCCGACAGTTCCCGGAAGGCTCCGGGCGCGTCTGACGCTTCCCCGAGATGGCGCAGCATGGCGCGGTATAGGATGTCGCGCACGAGTGTGGATTTGCCGGAGCCGCTTACTCCGGTCACCACGGTTATTACGCCGAGCGGGAACCGCACGTCGATATTTTTCAGATTATGTTCCATGGCGCCCTTGACCTCGATGTAGCTACTCCATTTGCGGCGTGAAGAGGGGAGGGGAATCTCCAGTCTGCCGGTCAGATATTTGGCGGTGTAGCTGTCTGAGGCTTTGTCGAGACCAGAAACCGGGCCTTCGTAAACGATTTCGCCTCCGAGGCGTCCGGCTCGGGGACCCACATCTATGATCCAGTCGGCCGCCTCCATTATTTCCTCGTCATGTTCCACCACGATTACAGTATTTCCTATGCTCTGCAGGTGGCGGAGCACCCCGATGAGCTTCTGGGTGTCTCTGGAGTGCAGTCCGATGCTCGGCTCGTCGAGAATATAAAGCGATCCGATAAGCGATGATCCGAGCGATGTGGCGAGATTGATGCGCTGGCTTTCGCCGCCGGAGAGTGTGGAACTGAGGCGGTCGAGGGTCAGATATTCAAGCCCCACATCTACGAGGAATGTCAGGCGGTTGCGTATTTCTGTCAGCAGACGTTTTGCAACGGAGGCATCATGTTCCGACAGTTCGAGGGTGTTGAACCATTCGAGCAGTCCTGATACAGGCAGTTTCACCAGGTCCGAGATGGTTTTGCCGGCAATCTTTACATATGATGCCTCCGGGCGCAGACGGTTGCCGTGGCATTCGGGACAGAGTGTCTTCCCTCTGTAGCGTGCCATCATCACACGATACTGCACCTTGTACTGGTTCTGTTCTACCATCCTGAAAAATCCGTCGATACCGCTGAATCCTTTTCCTCCGTGCCACAGGAGGTCTTTGTCGGCCTGTGACAGCTCGCAGTACGGGCGGTGTACAGGGAATCCGGTCTGGGCGGCCATGCGTATGAAATCGCGTTTCCATTCCCCCATTTTCTCCCCGCGCCAGCATGCCACCGCGTCCTCGTAAACTGAAAGTGCGGGATTTGGCACTACAAGGCGCTCGTCGATGCCGATGCATTTTCCGAATCCTTCGCAGCGCGGGCATGCGCCATAAGGGTTGTTGAAGTTGAAAAGCAGGTCGGTTGGTTGCAGGAATGTGATGCCGTCGGCTTCGAAACGTTTTGAGAATTCGTGGCGGCGCACATCGTCTTTATCCCATACAATGAGTGTGCAGCTTTCGTTACCCTCGAAAAAGGCTGTCTCCGCCGAGTCGGCGAGACGCGACTGCTCATCGCTGTCGTCGCTGACAGCAAGGCGGTCTATGAGCAATTCGTAACCGGCAGGGGAGGGGTGCTGGGCGTCGTCGCTTTCGAGTATTTCCGCGAAGTCAATGAAACGGCCGTCGGCGTAAAGTCGCGAATAGCCCCCTTTGCGCAGTATCTCAAGATGCTCCTTGAATGTGCGTCCGGCGGGTATATGCAGCGGTGCCACTACGGCGATGCGTGTCCCCCGGGGGTAGGAGAGCGCCGTATCCACTACGTCTGTGACGGTGTGGCGTTTCACTTCGCAGCCGCTTACGGGTGAATATGTGCGCCCCACGCGGCTGAAGAGTAGTCGGAGGTAGTCGTATATTTCCGTGGAAGTGCCTACGGTGCTTCTCGGGTTGCGTGTGTTCACTTTCTGCTCTATGGCTATGGCAGGGGGCAATCCCTTGATGTAGTCGGCCTCAGGCTTGTGCATTTTGCCCAGGAACTGGCGTGCATATGCCGAGAGGCTCTCCACATATCTGCGTTGCCCCTCGGCATATATGGTGTCGAAGGCGAGAGATGATTTGCCTGAGCCGGAAAGCCCTGTGACTACGATCAGTTTGCCGCGCGGTATGGTGAGATCAACGTTCTTAAGATTGTTGACACGCGCTCCTTTTATTACGATATCGCCCCCTGCGGCTGTAGTGCGAAGGTGGGCGGAGGGTATGGTTTTTATGTCTTTTGAAGATTTGCTCATTTCCGATATGAAAAACAGTCTGAAATTGGCCGTTTTATACACAAAGTTAGCTAATATTGCCCGTAACAGGAAACTGTTAAAGATATTTTTGCGATATTTGAGGAAATGTTGTAGACAGAGAGAACCAATCGGTGAGTTGCTTGTTGTAGATAGTAAGAACATCCAAACACTAAAAACCATTTTACGTTATGAAGAACTTAGACATTGTACTGGCAGTAGTGGGCGGTGCCCTGGTAGGCGCCTCTCTCGGTTTGCTTTTCGCTCCCAAAAAAGGTGATGATCTCCGAGACGAAATCGTGGGTTATCTCAAGGAAAAAGGTGTGAACCTGAAAAAATCGAAACTTGACCGGCTTGTCGGCGAGCTTCAGGAAGAGATCAAGAAATAATCTCTTCCCTGCCGGAGAGGCCCCACAAAGGTGAGGCGACACAACACAAGACAAATAACGAACATAAAAACTATAAGAAAAATGAGACCATTGAATCTGCTTTATGCATTTCTCGGCGGTGCGATTGTCGGCGCCGGGGCAGCTCTTCTTTTCGCCCCTGAAAAGGGTGAGGACCTTCGTGGCCAGATCCGCCAGCTTCTGAAAAAATATGGTATATGCAAATGCACCAAAGAGGAGGAGCTTGAGGAGCTGGTAGACGAGATTGCTGCCGAGATAAAGAAATAATTCATGTTGGACCGATGCTGTCCCCCACAAGCTATGGAGGGACGGCTTGATCCGGATATAATAAAGCGGGGAGCGAAAACAGCACTGACTATAAGACCAATTAATTTTTCGCTCTCCCTTTATTTGTGCGGCTGCTCCTCCTCCCCGTCTCTTTATTGTAGTATACCTTCTATCATCAGACTGTTTGTTTATGAAAATGTCAGGGAAAATACCTCATACCTTCTCTACCGGCAAGGAGCTGTTGCTCCGTCTTGTACGGCTTTATCTCGACAATGTGAGGCTCACAGTCGCTGAAAAACTCACCGTGGTGTTTTCGGCGGCCGTTGTTTTAATATCGCTTCTTGTGCTCGGCATTTTTGCGCTGGCCTTTTTTTCAGGCGCGATGGTGCAGCTGCTGGCACTTATGCTACCGCAATGGGCCTGTTATGCGATATGCTTCGTTTTTTTCGTGTTGCTTATGGTACTGGTGGTTACTTTGCGGAAATGGATCATTGTCAATCCGATAGCCAGATTTGTCAGCCGTCTCATATTCGAGGAGGAACAAGATGGGGTATCACACGAAAAGCATCTCTCTGACAAATGACAATCTCCAGACATCGTGTATTCTTTATAGAAGTAGAACCAGGTTAAATTACAGTGGAATATGAACTCACGCAACCAAAACGGACAACGCATCCACACAGACAAAGAGACGGCAGTGCCGGCAGACAGAAGCCATGCCGCTGTAGCAAAAGGGCGCCCGCACCACAGCCGCGTTTCTTCCCGGGAGAAAAAGCCGTTCAGAGGCTATACGCTTGATGAGATCCGTTACCGCCGACTTGTCACCGGGCTGAAAATTGAAGTGGCGCAGGAGCGTTTCATGATGCTTGTGTCGCCCAAACTGAGGGAGGAAAAAGAGGCCATTAACGGTACAGTAAATGGCTTCCAGAATTTTATGAGAGCAGTGGATATAGCAATGATTGCCTACAGCATCACCCGCCGCGTAACGAAAATATTCCGCAGATTCTCTCGCAAAAAATAACTGTAGCTATGCATGGGATTCACATTCCCCAAATGTAATTTCAGAAAAAAATCATGGTAGTGACCTGAAACATTTTGTAAGGAGAAAAAAAAGTGTTAACTTTGCACCCGGTTTGGGCGCGTTGTGCCCATTCCGGAATATAACAAATATCATTTTTCAAAACAAAAGTTTCAAATGAACCACTACGAAACCGTTTTCATTTTAACTCCCGTTTTGTCTGACGCTCAGATGAAGGAAGCGGTAGAA
>CATJQX010000116.1 GCA_949742535.1 uncultured Muribaculaceae bacterium
AGAAATGGGACAGAAAGTAAATCCGATAAGCAACCGTTTGGGTGTCATCCGCGGATGGGATTCAAACTGGTTTGGCGGCAAGAAGTACGGTGACACTCTGCTTGAAGACTCCAAACTTCGCAAATATCTCAATGTCCGCTTAGCCAAATCAAGCGTGTCGCGCATCGTTATCGAGCGCACCCTCAAGCTCATCACCATCACAGTGTGCACATCGCGTCCCGGTGTTATCATCGGCAAGGGTGGCGCTGAGGTTGACAAGCTGAAAGAGGAACTCAAGAAGATCACCGACAAGGACGTTCAGATCAACATTTTCGAGGTTAAGCGTCCTGAACTCGACGCCCAGATCGTGGCAAGCACCATCGCCCGCCAGATCGAAGGCAAGATAGCTTACCGCCGTGCAGTGAAGATGGCTGTGGCAGCCACCATGCGCTCCGGCGCCGAGGGCATCAAGGTGCAGGTTTCGGGTCGTCTGAACGGCGCCGAAATGGCACGCTCCGAGATGTTCAAGGAAGGCCGTACACCGCTCCACACCCTGCGTGCCGACATCGACTACGCACTGGTGGAGGCCCACACCAAGGTTGGTGTGATCGGTGTGAAGGTCTGGATTTGCCGTGGCGAGGTTTACGGCAAGCGCGACCTGGCTCCCAATTTTGCAACAACAGCCAAGGAAGGCCGTCCGGCCGAACGAGGCAATCAGCGTCGCGGCGGTTTCCGCAAGCAGCGCTCCAACCACTAAAGCACGCTTCCGGCGTCCGGACGGGATTTCCGCCCGGACGGCGGTTGACTGTTGGCCCCTCCCACGTTAGGTAAGGTCAAAAAAGCGCAGTGTCGCCCTCGGGGCGACGACCGGCCGTCCACCCATCCTTCCTCCCGGACAGCGCCGTCTGCGTCGGTCAGTGCGCCGAGCGCCGGAAATGTGGCCTCTGAGATCCCCGGCAGGGGAGAGGGGCCGAATGCAAGAGTGGTATAGATTTTTTTTCAAATCGATTAACATCCCGCAAAAATGTTACAACCGAAAAAAACAAAATTTCGCAGAGTCCAGAAAGGTCGCGCCAAGGGTAACGC
>CATJQX010000117.1 GCA_949742535.1 uncultured Muribaculaceae bacterium
CAGGAGTTCCTCAAAGACGGCGAGCTCAAAGTGCAGACACTTCCGCGAGGTTTCGCATGGCTTGATACCGGCACGCATGACTCCCTCGCTGAGGCATCCATCTATGTGGAGGTACTGGAAAAACGCCAGGGACTGAAGATCGCATGCCTTGAAGGCATCGCCTACCGCCAGGGGTGGATCACTAAGGAAAAAATGGTGGAGCTGGCACAGCCGATGCTCAAAAACCAGTATGGAAAATATCTGCTCAAGGTAGTGGACGAGATGGAGCGTACAGGAAATAAGAATCTTGATTGATAATGGAAATAATAAAGACTGATATAGAGGGTGTTGTAATCCTTAAGCCCCGTGTGTTCACAGATGCGCGCGGTTACTTTTTTGAAAGCTACTCCAAGCGTGAGTTCGACGCCAATGTGCGTCCTGTCGATTTCGTGCAGGACAATGAGTCATGTTCTACACGTGGTGTAATGCGCGGACTTCATTTCCAGCGCCCCCCATTCACCCAGTCCAAACTGGTGCGTTGCGTCAAAGGTTCTGTTCTGGATGTCGCTGTAGATATCCGTAAAGGTTCACCCACATATGGCCGTCATGTCGCCGTTGAGCTGACTGAGGACAATCATCTGCAGTTCTTTGTTCCTCGCGGTTTTGCACACGGTTTTGCTGTTCTGTCAGATGTCGCTGTTTTCCAGTACAAATGCGATAACTTTTATCATCCCGAAGCCGACGGAGGCATCTCCATTCAGGACACCTCTCTGGGCATAGACTGGCATCTTGATCCATCGCAGGCCATCCTATCAGAGAAAGATCTCAAACACGCCTTACTTAAGGATTTCGATTCTCCATTTGATTATAACGTAGACCTTTACGCAGAATGAACATACTTGTTACCGGAGCTAACGGACAGCTTGGCAATTGCCTCCGCAATGCCGTAGAACGTGGCTCTAAAGACCACTATATCTTCACCGACGTGGCCGAACTGGATATCACCGACGCCGCAGCTGTAAGCAAAATGGTGAAAGATAATGACGTGAACATTATCGTTAACTGCGCGGCATACACCAATGTGGATAAAGCAGAGGATGATGCCGACTTTGCAGAAATATTGAATGCCGTAGCTCCCCGCAATCTCGCCGAGGCATTGAAGCCTGTAGACGGCACCCTCATACATGTCTCTACCGATTACGTTTTCGGTGGAAACGCAGGAAACACCCCTCGCGCGGAAAACGAGCCTGCAAACCCCACCGGAGTTTACGGTCTCACCAAACTCCACGGAGAGCAGCAGATCGAGGCCACCGGTGTCAGAGCCCTCACATTCCGCACAGCATGGCTCTATTCCGAATATGGCAAAAACTTTGTCAAGACCATGCTGTCACTCACATCCACAAAGCCGGAACTGAAAGTGGTTTTCGATCAGGCTGGCACACCCACATATGCTCAGGATCTTGCCGACGCTATCTTCCATATAATAGAAAACCGCAAATTCCAGGGCAACGAAGGTATATACCATTACTCCGACGAAGGGGTCTGCTCCTGGTATGATTTCACGAAAATGATAGCTGAAATCGCCGGAAACACCGCATGCGACATTCAGCCGTGTCACTCCGGCGAGTTCCCATCAAAGGTCATCCGTCCGTCATATTCTGTGCTTGACAAGACCCGGTTCAAAAACACATTCGGTCTGAAGATACCCTATTGGACCGACTCACTTAAAACCTGTATTAAAAACCTGAAAGAAAATGAAGCGTAATATATTAATAACCGGTGGTGCCGGATTTATCGGCTCCCATGTTGTACGTCTGTTCGTCAATAAATATCCCGACTATCATATTGTCAACCTCGACAAACTTACATATGCCGGCAACCTTGCCAACCTCAAGGATATCGAGGACAAACCCAACTATACTTTCGTCCGAGCCGACATAGCCGATCTTGAGGAGATGCGTCGCGTCATCAGCGAATATAAGATCGACGGCATCATACATCTCGCGGCTGAAAGCCATGTGGATCGCTCAATTAAGGATCCATTCACATTCGCCCGCACCAATGTAATGGGAACCCTCGCTCTCCTGCAGGCTGCAAAAGAATATTGGGAATCACTGCCTGAGAAATACGAAGGCAAGCGGTTTTATCATATCTCCACCGACGAGGTTTACGGCGCACTTGAGCTGACGGCTCCCGAAGGCATCGAATCACCCTTTACAACTGCAGCTTCATCAGCTGAGCATCACCATGCCTATGGAGAAGAATTCTTCCTTGAGACCACAAAATACAATCCCCACAGCCCATATTCGGCCTCTAAGGCATCTTCCGACCATTTTGTGCGTTCCTACCACGATACATACGGCATGCCCACCATCGTGACCAATTGCTCCAACAACTATGGTCCATATCAGTTCCCTGAGAAACTTATTCCGCTGTTCATCAACAACATCCGTCACCGCAAGCCCCTACCCGTCTATGGCAAGGGGGAGAATGTGCGCGACTGGCTGTTTGTAGAAGACCACGCACGTGCCATCGATCTCATTTTCCATGAAGGCAAGAATGCTGAGACATACAATATCGGCGGCTTCAACGAATGGAAAAACATCGATATCATCAAAGTGGTCATCAAGACCGTTGACCGTCTCCTCGGCAACCCCGAAGGACATTCCCTGGATCTCATTACATACGTCACAGACCGTGCTGGCCACGATCTCCGTTACGCCATCGATTCCCGCAAACTTCAGCGTGAACTTGGATGGGAACCATCCCTACAGTTCGAGGAAGGGATCGAGCGCACAGTGCGCTGGTACCTCGACAATCAGGAGTGGATGGACAATATCACCTCCGGCGAGTACGAAAAATATTACGACGATATGTACTCCAACCGCTAATCATTCCTTATCAGCGCGGCTCCCTCAAAAAGCGGCCGTGTTATATCTCCCCCTATAAGCGGGCGGCATACCGAAAGCATCATTTTCGGCATGCCGCCCGCTTCCAATATTCTCGAGTTGCATTGATTGCATTCTCTCCCAGCCATTCCTCTCCATCGTTGCCCCTTCCCAATCTCCTTTTCCATCCATAATACCCCCCTCACACTCATCTCACCCCCTCACTCAAAAAAACTTGGCGCATAGGTCAAAAACTTTTGTTTTGGTGCCGGCTGCATGCAGCCGTAAAAATCATGTGTTTTTGTAAAAATTCCCGAATTTATCATTACCTTTGCATAGAGGAAACCGGTGTGATATACCTCTTTACCTCATAACCAACTTAACACATTGCATATTATTGCAAGCCTGAAACTGTTTGAATACCATAAAAACCAATACCATACTGACTGATATGAGAAAATGTATTGTAACAGCAACCATGCTGTTAGCTATTGGGGGAATCTGTACCCAGGCGCAAAGACCGATTTCAAGTTTTAAGGAAATCAGGATTATTTCCGGAAACACATCCACAATCGGAGGAGAAAAACGTACTGAGCCGGATATCTATTATATCCCTCAGGAAGACGGCACATACCAGGCCGCGCGTCTTACCGTAGCACCTCAGGAAGCTCCCGCAGAGATCACGGTGCCATACCTGAACATGAACACACCGGAGTCTATCTGTGTGAACTGGAAAACATCGACTAAGGAAGACGGGGCCATTGTCAGATTCGGCACTTCACCCGACAACCTCGACCGCACATGCGAGCCTGCGGTAAAAATGATCTCCAGGAAATATTTCTGGCATACCGCCAAACTCACAGGACTGTCACCCAATACTGCATATTACTATCAGGTGTCAACCAATGGCACAGATAGCGAGATATATCGTTTCCGCACCATGCCTGAAGCCGGTGCGAAATCAAAAACACGAGTACTGCTGATAGGCGACCATCAGCGCAACGAGCGGTCTGACTACGAGTGGATGCTCAATGCCGCCCGTCAGACAGTTAAAGAAAAATATGGCGACGGTCCGTTTGAAGACCACATAAACTTCCTGCTTAACGATGGAGATCAAGTCGATTATGGCGGCGATCTCAACCTTTATGAAAAGGTGCACCTGTATAAATCAAGGTCCGTGTCCCCCGTGCTTGCGAATATGACAACTGTGGGAAATCATGAATATAGAGGAGATGACAGGCTCTATAATTACGACGGGCATTTCAGCGAATATGGAAAGCTCGAATATCAGGGCATTAAGAGCGGGACATCAGGATATTATGCATATCAGACCGGATCTGTACTGTTTGTAGTGCTTAACTCCGACGACACTTCGGTAGCACAGAAAATGTGGGTGCGTAAAGTCATCGCGGCGGCATCTGCTGACACATCGGTAGATTTCATCGTAAGTGTGCAGCATCGTCCTCTCTATGCCGAGCAGTATGCATCAGATGTATCCCCGTGGATGCTCAATGAAATAATGCCCATACTTTCATCTACCCCCAAGCACGTGCTCAATTGCGCCGGGCACCATCACCTCTATGCACGTGGCCAGATGACTGATTCTCCCGTATACCATATAATCACAGGAGGTGGCGTCGGCACCTCGGCAGAAGGATACGAGCAGCTTTGGGGTAGGACACCAGACAATTTCAATCACGACGAGGTGCAGAAGACAATCGACCACTGGACATACCAGATCCTCGAATTCGACCCCGAAACACGCACCATGACCGTAGATTGCTATTCTATCGGAAACTCGCGTCTGGCCCTTGACAATGAACTTGTGGATACATTCACCCGCACACTCGGCGAGCAAGAAAAACCTGCATGCCCGGCGATTGATCCCGTGGAAGAGGCGGTAACATTGCCGTACACATTCACACAGGCAGAAACTGCCGTATCGCCATATGCCGTGCGTTATCAAGTGGCATCAGACATCAACTTCAACTCGCCTGTCATTGACAAGGTCATCAACGCCGAAGACTTTTACGGCGCTACAGAGGATTTTTATCCGCTTGACATAAACAAAGGCCTTGACCTGAAGAAGTTTACTGTTGAGAACGGCGATATCCCTAATGGCACATACTATATACGCGTCAGCAACCGCAATGAAAATATCGAATGGTCGGAATTCTCCGAACCGGTTAAATTCACTGTGGAAGGTGCCGGCGATCCTGCATCTGTTGATCTCGGAGGACGCTTTTTCCGTACCGGCGACAACATACATCTCGCATTTGCCGGCGCCCCGCTGAATACAGACGCATGGATAGGTATATATAAAGAACATTGCAAACCCGGAACCTCCGATACATCAGATCTCTATGAATACACAAAGGATGCTTCTGGAAGTTGGGATTTCACTATAAATACCCCCGGAGCATACTTCGCGGTTCTCTTTAAAGACGGTGGTTATTCAGAACTTTCTTCGCGTGTCTATTTTGTTGTCAGCGACAACTGTGATGACAACACGACGCCTTCCATTTCAACCGACAAACTTGTATATGAAATCGGTGACCCGGTGATCGTCAATCTCAATAACGCACCATGCATTTCTAAAGACTGGGTCGGCATATACACATCAAGTGTGGCTGTTGTCAAGGATGGTAAGTCGCATTCCTACGCATACGCCGGAAGCGACCCCATGGGATCTGTGACCCTTAATGTGTCGGGTAATTTCAACTATACAACCCCCGTGTCAGACGGTCTGTATTACGCCACATACTGCATTGCAGACCAATATTATGAACCGGTTGAGAGAAGCTATTTCATTGTCGGGAAACCGGTGCTTCTCGAGGCTGGGAAAACCGTTTATTACCCCGGAGATGAAGTAAGAGTCGTATATGAGGGAGCGCCGGCATGGGATGGAGTTGCACTCGCGGTTTATTCCGGTGAATCTGTTCTTACAGAGCTGCCTGTGTCAGGTAATGGTGGAGTGGTTGCATTCGAAGCGCCGGCAGATGGCACATACGAGGCTTGTATCCGCACTGCCGACGGAAAAGAAATATCTCCACGCATCAGTATTACTGTGGAAAAGGTTGTTGTCGATCCCTGGATGAGCCGTATCGAAGACAATGCATACCTGCACCAGGTTTCTATCCCCGGTACACACGATGCCGCCACAGGTAACGGCACTACTATGGATTCTTTCGCCCGCACACAGGACTTGACGCTTGCAGCGCAGTTTGAAGCCGGTATACGTGCTTTTGATCTCCGCCCCTCTGTTTCAGATGGGATTTTGAAGATATACCACGGCATAGTGGAGACAAAAGTGACATTTGACGAGGCGTTATCCACCATTTGTGAACAGCTTGACAATAACCCTACCGAATTTGCTGTAGTTGTCATGCGACACGAGGACGATCACGAGAGCGCTTCCGACAAAGAACTTTGGAACGGTCTTGTTGAACAGACCCTCGCTGATGAAAAATACGCCGGCCGTTTTGTTGACTTCACCAACACTCTTACTGTAGCCGATGTGCGTGGAAAAATCCTCCTGCTAAGCCGTGACAAATATGCCGCGCAACCAATTGGTGCATTCATTACAGGATGGACACACAGCGCTGATTTTTCGGAGCAGGGAAATGGAAAAATAACCGGAACCAACACCAGGGCATACGCCCGCTTGCATGTGCAGGATTTTTACGAGACACGTAATGCGATGGATACAAAGCTCAATGCCATCAGCAACCTGCTTGACCATTCTGTTAAACTCAACACATCGTCATCACACAACTGGGTAATTAACCACACCTCTGGTTATACTCAGTCTGGGCTTTTCGCTACTGCCGACGCATATCGCCTCAACGCGGCTTCAACCAATATCGCAGTAGTTGATTATCTGTCTGACGAGGCCAATGCTGGTCCTACAGGTCTTGTGATGATGGACTATGCCGGTGTGGATCGTTCCGGTGATTATGATGTGAATGGCCGCAAACTTGTTGATGCCGTCATCGACAACAATTTCCGTTATACTATGCGTGGAAAGAGTTCCGGCGTAGAGGATGTAGCTGTAAGCTCCGAAGACCGCATTGCCATAGTCGCAAATGGAGAAGTGCGTGCAAATGGTCTGATAGAGGTCTACACCGCCGGAGGCGCTCTCTATGCAGCAGCCTACGGTAAAGTCTCAGTCACCACCCCCGGCATATATATTGTAAGAACCGCCGGAGCTGCCTGCAAGATGGTAGTCCGCTGATTCCCAAGCTCCTCCCTTTAGCCTCTCCCTTACAGCCCCCGCTTGCGTGCCGACACGCAAGTGAAGGGTTCTGCAAAATCGAAGCTTTATAAGTGGAGGGCTCTGCAAATCGAAGCTCTATAATCCTTTCTTAATAATAACTGCGCCCGCCTGAGAGATTGAAAAGTCTCAGGCGGGCGCTTTGTATGGGTAATTCCGAAAAAATAATCCTTATTTTTTCAGTTTTATAGGCCGTGGTTTTACACCTTCCTTCGTCATTTTAACAGGATTGATACGTCCGCTCTTGTCAAAAGTCATGCGGTCTACACAGGTCACACGGAAATCGCGTGCCGTCTCTCCGGCAGGGCGGCGGTGATAAACGATATAATATTCATCCGTATCAGGCACCTGGATTACCGAGTGGTGCCCTGCGCCTGTAGCTATCGCAGGTTCCTGTTTAAGGATTACCCCTTCACGTTTGAACGGACCGAACGGACTGTCTGCTATGGCGTAAGCTACGCAATAGTCAGGGCCGCCCCATCCTCCTTCGCTCCACATGAAATAGTATTTTCCGTCGCGTTTGAACATGAACGGACCCTCCACGTAGTTTTCAGGAGTTACCTCTTTATAGGTCTCCCCGTCGGGGAAAGGCACAAGCGATTTGAAATCATCGCTGAGTTTCACGATATTGCAGTGGCCCCATCCGCCATAGTACATGTAGTACGTGCCGTCATCGTCAAGAAACACAAACTGGTCTATCGGTTGTGCGCCGTTTACAATATCGTTGATCAGAGGCTTGCCAATATGGTCGCGGAAAGGACCGTCGGGACGTGTGCTTACCCCGACGCCGATACCTCCGATTTCCCCCTGGTGCACATCGTTGGCGCCGAAGAATATGTAGTACTTGCCATCTTTGCGCAGGGCGGCGGGAGCCCACATGCATTTATGCGCCCATTTCACCTCTGTGGTATCTATGACCGAGTGGTGGCGGGTCCAGTTTACAAGGTCTTTTGACGAGAAACAGTCGATGAACGTCTGGCGTTCATATTCGTCGCTCCAGGTAGGATAGATCCAGTAGGTATCGTCATAAACCACACCTTCAGGATCGGCATACCACCCTTCAAAGACCGGATTGGCTCCGAGGGCAACCGCCGGTACTATGCCGGCGGCCGCCACTACGGATCCTATTATGAGATTACGTAGTTTCTGCATCGCTTATTTCTTCTTTTTGGACTGTTGTTTAAGTTCGTTGCTGAAAGAATAAGGATACGATTTCTCGTCTGAACCGCGTTTTACGTTGGGCTTGTCTGACATCTCGAATGTGATGTAGGCGCCGCGGTCAAGCAGGGCGTGTGTGAAATAGTTGAGATCATAGGGAGCGCCGTTCACAGTCACTGCGTCAACATAGCAGTTCTTGCGGCTGTTGTCGGGAGCGGTGATGTACACTTTGTTGCCGTTTTCAAGGTTCAGTGTCATCTTCTTGAAGAGGGGAGTGCCGATGATATATTCTCCGCTGCCGGGACATACAGGATAGAATCCCATGGCGGAGAATACATACCATGCGGAGGTCTGGCCGTTGTCCTCGTCGCCGCAATAGCCGTCGGGAGTAGCGAGATACATCTTGTCCATTACCTCGCGCACCCATTTCTGTGTCTTCCAGGGCTCGCCTGAATAGTTGTAGAGATAGAGCATATGCTGCACCGGCTGGTTGCCGTGTGCATAGTTGCCCATATTCATGATCTGCATCTCGCGGATCTCATGGATGACACCTCCGTAGTAGCTGTCGTCAAACAGTGGCGGAACTGCCATCACCGAGTCCATCATCTGGTTGAATGTTTCCTTGCCACCCATGAGGTCAATCAGGCCCTGGGGATCGTGGAATACGCTCCAGGAGTAGTGCCAGCTGTTGCCTTCGGTGAAGGCGTCGCCCCATTTCAGCGGATTGAACGGGCTCTGGAATGTGCCGTCCTCGTTGCGGCCGCGCATCAGGTTGTGTTCCTTGTCGAAGAGGTTCTTGTAGTTAAGGGCACGCTGTGCGTAGGGCTTCAGTTCCTTTTCCGATTTGCCGAGTGCTTTGCCGAGCTGATAGATGCACCAGTCGTCATATGCATACTCCAGAGTGCGTGCGGCGCTCTCGTTGATACCCACGTTGTAGGGCACATATCCGAGTTTGTTGTAATACTCATGACCGAGACGGCCTGTTGAGGGCACCTGGGGATGCACATTGTTGGCTCCGTGTGTCACGGCTTCCCAGATTGTCTCCTCGTCGAAACCGCGCAGGCCGTTGAGCCATGCGTCGGCAACGATTGAAGCTGAATTGTTGCCTACCATGCAGCCGCGGTGTCCAGGGCTCGCCCACTCGGGAAGGAAACCGCTCTCTTTGAAAGTGTTGGCCAGACCTTCCTGCATCTTCTCGTTCATTGAGGGATACATGAGGTTCAGGAACGGGAAAAGACAGCGGAATGTGTCCCAGAAACCTGTGCCGGTGAACATGTAGCCGGGCATCACTTTCCCGTTGAACGGGCTATAGTGCACCGGTTTGCCGGCGGCGTCGATCTCATAGAAGCTCATGGGGAACAGAACCGAGCGGTACAGGCACGAGTAGAAGGTGCGCAGGCGGTCTATGTCGTTGTCCTCTACGTCTATGCGGCCGAGTGTCTCGTTCCATATGTCGCGTCCTTTCTGTTCGATTGTATCGAAGCTGTCGTTGCCGATCTCTCTGCGGAGGTTAAGCTCGGCCTGTTCGGGGCTGATGAACGATGACGCAACGCGTGCGTTCACGATTTCACCTTTCTTGGTCTTGAAGCCGATTATGGCGCCGGCATGGTTGCACTCGGCTTTCAGCGACGCTGTGTCTATCTTGCCGTCTGATACTGAAGCTGTGTATGTGAAAGGTTTGTCGAACTCGATTATGAAGTAGTTTCTGAAATTGTCGGGTACGCCGCCGCTGTTTTTGGTGGTGTAACCTACGATTTTGTTCTCGGCGGGGATGATGTTCACATATGAGCCGTTGTCAAGTGCGTCCACAACCACATATGCGTCATCTGTCTGGGGGAAAGTGAAACGGAGCATCGCCGCACGGTCTGTGGGGGTGATCTCTGCCACCACGTCATGATCGGCCAGATAAGCGCGGTAATAATAGGGCTTTGAGACTTCAGCCTTGTGCGAGAACCAGCTGGCGCGTTCGTCCTGGTCGAAGACCGGTTTGCCTGTTACAGGCATGATGGCAAACTGGCCGTGGTCGTTGATCCACGGGCTTGGCTGGTGGGTCTGTTTGAAACCGCGGATTTTGTCCGCGTCATACGTGTAGGCCCATCCGTCCCCCATTTTTCCGGTCTGGGGGGTCCAGAAGTTCATGCCCCAGGGCATGGCGATTGCCGGATAGGTATTGCCTGTGGAAAGGGAGTGCTTCGACTGTGATCCTACAAGCGGATTCACATAATCTACTGGCGATTCCACTGCTCCTGCGCTTGCTGCTATTCCTGCTGCGAGCGCCACGGTTGCTAAATGCTTTAAGTAGTTCATTACGGGAATTTGTATTGATAGAACACCTGTCAGCCGGCACCGTATTTACGGTTCGGCTGACAGGTTTTGATGTTACTGTGGATTATTTGTTGGCGTCCTTCTGCTCAAGCATCTTGATGAAGTATCCGCCTACGACCGCACGTGCCATGAAGCCACGGCGGTGGTCATTGTCGGTGAATACCCAGTCGCTCATCGGCACACGGTCCACGGTCTCGTTGTAGAAGCTGTGGAGCGGGGTGATGAACGCCTCGAATGATTCCTGGTCGGGAGCCATTGTGGCGGTCCATAAGATCCAGTCGCTCTTGGTGTAGGTCTCGCGGTTGTCAAGCGGCAGGCCATATTTGTTCTGGCGTGTCTTGTAGTATGCGATCTCTTTGTCTACGATCTCTTTGGGGAATACATTCAGGCCGAGAAGCTTGTCCCATACCAGGTTGTATTTCTGGCTCCAGGTGCCCTCCTTGTCGAATGTCAGGCGGTAGTGGTCGCCGTCATTGGCCATTTCTTCCCATTTTGCGGCATAGTCGCGGGCGATCTTGTTGTATTTCTCGGCTACTTCTGTCAGACCCTGCATTTCTGCCATCTGGGCGTAGGCTGCGATGGCTACGATTGCTTTGGCTGAGAGGTTCACGTTGTGTGCGAAGTGGCCGGCGAAGTCGTCGGTGCAGAGCTGGTTCTCGGGATCCAGGCCATATTCAACGAGGTAGTCTACCCATGTAGTGAGGGTTTTCCAGTGTTTCTTGGCATACTCGGGGCTATTCTCCTGCTGGCATACGGCATCGGTGATGATGAGCATGTTGCCACCCTCTTCGATAGGCATGTCGCCGCCGTAGGTCTGGCCGTTGGCCTGGGGATAGGTGCCTACGTCGTGTGCGGGGAAAGGTTTCTCCCAACGTCCGCTCTCGCTGTATTCGTAGATGAAGTTCATCAGGCCCTTGGCGAGTTCGGGGTTGTAGTAGAGGAAGAACGGTGCGGAAGGATAGGTGATGTCTACTGTACCGATGGAGCCGTTGGAGTCGTTCTCTTTGGAGAACATCAGGATCTCGCCAGAGGGAGATTCCACGAGCTTGTGGGCGGCCAGTGTCTGGCGGTAAGCCAGGGCGCAGAGTTCGGCATATTTCTTGCCGCCGGCTGCGGTGGCGTCTTCCATCAGCTGTTTGTCGAAGGCGTAGCAGCGGTCGATCAGCTTGTCATATTCGGCATTGGCGGCTGCGAACTGGCTTTCGATGGTCTTGGAGCCGTCGCGGTTCCAGTAAGGACGGAGGTTCTCGCCGAAGTACTGGATAGAGTAGTTGTCGTCGTAGCCGATCATGATCTTGCCTGTGGCTGATTTTACATCGCCCAGGTCGCATACGAGTGCCATCTGGCCTTCGGCGTCTTCGCCTGTTGTCTTGTCGGAGAGTTTCTCACCCTTCACGAAGTTCGCACGGAGGGCGTCGGCGCCACCGATGCCGTAGGTGGTGTTCTCGGAGGGAGCTGCCATGTAGAAGTGACCCCAGTCTATGCGCACATGGTCGCCGCGTTTTGCGAGGGTATTCTGCTCCTTGCTGCCGCTCTTGAGGTATACGAGGCCATCTTTTTCGTAGGCTTCAGAAGCTGATGCCTGGTAGGGCTGATCGAGTGCCCAGCGGGGAGATGCCTCGAAGTAGATCTCTACGTCGTGATCCTTGCCGTCGTTGGAGTCTACTGTATAGGTCACATAGTTTACGGGACGGCTGAGAAGGTCAAGATCGTCCATGAACATGGGAGCTGAGAATGTAAGCGCCAGGTTCACGTCGCCGCATGTGAAGGTATAGTGGGTCTGGGTTGCCTGTACGTCTACAGAAGTCTGGTCGGCGGTGCGGTCAAACGATGTGTTTGCTTCTTTCGGTATAAGCAGTCCGAAGTCGAGAAGCCCGTTTCCTACAGGGTTGATACACTCGGCTGCGAGTGTGTTTGTACCTTCACGCAGGGCAGCGCGTGCCTTGTCGTCAAGTTTGATTATTTTGTTCTTGTTGCAAACAGGACCTGTGCTGTAGATCTGTGTGCCGTTGATGTAGAATATGGCGTCGTCGTCGTTGGAGAATTCCAGATATACGGGGCGGTCGCCAAGGTTCTCGGTTATGTCGGCGGTGCGGCGCACCCAAATCTCGCGGGTTCCCCACTGTGTTTTTGCTGTGGGTTCGTTCTCCATTGTGCCGAAAGCACCTCTGTCGGTCTTCCACTTGGAGTCGTCATAGTTCTCGGCAGTCCAGTTGCCGGCAGGTTTTTCGGTTGTCCAGCGGCCTGTCCAGTCGGCTTGCTGCGATGTGGGGACGATCGGTTTCATTTCCTGTTCCTCCAGACCCATGAAGCGGTAGGGTACACCATCTACTTTCAGTACTCCGATGAAGGGGAAGCCGATACCGGTCCAGTGCATTACAGACGACTCGTAAAGTTGGTCTGTGGGTGACCATGCGCTTGTGTAAGGGTCGATGGTTACCAGAGGATAAGCCGGAGCCCTCAGATCGTTTTTGATCACCTCATGCGAAGCGCTTCCTGAGCTGCCGCACGAGATGAGGCAAGGTGCGAACAGTGTCGCAAGAATCAGTTTTTTCATGTGATATGTTAGTTAAGCGGATTATATGTTGCTATTAGTCAGGACTTACTTAAGCATCACCTGTGGGGCGATGGCGAGCATCATGGCCGGCACGGATGAGGCGGCATAGCTGCCTATCATGTTCTCGTCGGTAGTGGGCTTCCACGATTCGCCGTCGCAGATATTGCGGTTGCGGTCGCGGTTTTTCCACCCTTCCTCTATGTTGCGCACGATGAATTCGCGGTATTGCGGCTGTCCGCATCTGTCGGTAAGGATTTTCATGTATTCCACCCAGATGGCGGGATATACCCCCTGCTCCAGGCTTCCCTGGTCGTAAGGTTTGCGGCGGTTGTGTGCCCAGGGGAGCAGTCCATGCTCGGCCGACATGACATTGATGGAGTAGTCGGCGCCTTTCATGGCGTTTTGAAGGTAGCGCTCTTCCCCTGTGTTCAGATACAGCAGGGCAGACGCTCCGATATATGTCCCCTGGTTGTAGATCAGTGGATGCCCTCCGGCATGGTCTCCGTGGCGGCTGTCATGCACCATTCCTGTCGACGTGTCGGCGAGGTTTCTGGCACTCCAGTCGTATATCTCTTTCGCCATCTCCAGATAGCGTTCCTTTGTTTCGTAGTTGGGGCGCTTGAATACGCCGTATTTGTTGCCCCACCACGTTGGGTTGGGGTCTTCGGAGCGCCCTTCTGGAGCGGCCTCATGCAGAAGCATGGCTGCCACCACTGTCGGGAAGTTTATGCACGACATTTTGCCGTGTCCGGCCTCGTTGGCATTGGGAGCGTCGATCGGTTGCCACTGCCAGAACATTCCGCCGCCGAGACCTTTCTCAGGATCGGCATACGACCCTGTATCACCTACACGCGGGGAGCCGTACCATACGCGTGCAAAGCTTCTCTCTGCAAGTTCACGGTAGCGTTCGTTACCTGTGGCGAGGTAGGCGCGTGCCATTGTTATTGTCCACCATTGGATGTCGTCGTAGATGAACCATCCGCGGTTGAGGTCGCAGTCGTCGAAATCGAAGTTGAGGTAGTGGGCTATGTTGCCGTCGATGATTTTTGTGAGTAGTTCGGAATATTCTTTTTCCCTTTTCTTGTCGCCACTCTTTTTTGCAAGCTCCACAGCATTTAGAGCCATATCCACATACATCGGCTGGCACCATATGGCCGCAGCTCCGCGGTCGCGTCCTTTGGCGGCGCGGTCGCGGTCGGTGTTTTTGTAGATGTATTTGTCTTGGTCGAGGTAGACGGTATTGAACGCGTCATAGGCCGTCCATACGTCTGATACTTTCAGTTCGGTTACTGTTCCAGATGTTTTTTCGGAGTTATTCGCCTGTGCGTGAGTTCCGAAACATATGGCTGCACTTGTAATTGCAGTCAATAGAAACTTGTAATTCATGCGTTATGGGTGAAGTGTTTTTTGAGTTTGTAAAGTTAAGAAAAAAAATCCACTTGTGGAAGCTGTGGCAGTGCAATTGCATGGTTAATTGTTGTTGCATTTCCCCGCTTGCTTATTGTGCCGCGGGACATAAATAACGGCAGGGGAGCGGTCCGGCTCGTGCCGGATGCTCCCCTGCGGAGATCTCCTTGCCTCGCCTTGCCACTTGGCTGGCGTTTGGCAGGCAAGATTCTGATTGTGTCTGGTCTTACATCTTGTGGAGTTCCTTGCGCACTGTGCCGTCGGCGTCCTTCACGATGTTGATGCCGGCAGAAGGTCCGCTCAGGCGCATTCCCATGATGTTGTAGTATTCGGGCTTGCCTTTTGCACTGTCGGCTACCGGTGTTTCTATACCGGCGAAATTGCCGAATACTGAAGACAGTTCGCCGGTGGCTTTTGCCAGACGCTCTTCATCGAATTTTATGATTTCGCGGTCGTAGGTCATGATGCCGTTCACCTCGGTTTCCACGTCGGTGGTCTGGGTGTACACGGCAGCACAGTAGTTTATCTTGTTGCCGTTGCTTTCATAACCTCTGGCTATGTCGGCGATCTGGTTTGCGAGTTTCACATAGGCGGTTGTCATTGATGCGGCACCGTCGTAGGTGTTGTAGGTCTGTGCGTCGCGTTCATACCAGCGGTGGCCGCTGATGTTACGGCCGAGACCGCCATATTCTCCCAGTGCCATGGGGCGGTTGGGATCGAAGATGTTTTCCTGCAGGCGGATCGGCTGGTCATAGGTATGCTGGTCCACGAATGTCCCTTCTCCAAGACGGAAATGGTTGCCGCCGCTGGCGGGATTCACAAGGCGGGTCTGGTCAAGTTCCTGGGTGAATTTGACTATATCA
Organism: uncultured Muribaculaceae bacterium; assembly: GCA_949742535.1. Taxonomy (GTDB): domain Bacteria; phylum Bacteroidota; class Bacteroidia; order Bacteroidales; family Muribaculaceae; genus UBA7173. The sequence goes on from CATJQX010000117.1 coordinate 15,451, forward strand.
GCTGTCTTGAACTGGCCCCAGGCCTCGTTGAACGGGGTCCATACCACGATGCAGGGGTTGGAATATAGCTCATTGATGATTTCCTTCCATTCGGCGCGGAAGTTTTTCTCCACTGTGGCATCTATGGTGCAGGTATGGTCGTCGTAGTAGCGGTCTGTAACCCAGCCTTCATGTCCGTTGAACTGTGAGGGCATGTCCTGCCATACGAGCATGCCGAGGCGGTCGCAATGGTAGTACCAGCGGCGTGGCTCCACTTTCATGTGTTTGCGGATCATGTTGAATCCCCATTCCTTAGTCTTCACGATGTCGTAGAGCAACGCTTCGTCGGTCGGGGCGGTCAGCAGACCGTCGGGCCAGTATCCCTGGTCCAGGGGGCCGAACTGGAACATGTCGGTATTGTTCAGCTGCAGGCGCCAGTAACCCTCGTCGTTCTTTGCGTACGATATTTTGCGCATGGCAGCATAGCTTTCTACCTTGTCAAGTATCTCTTCGCCGTTGGCAAGTGTTACGGTCACATTATAGAGGTAGGGGTCGTTGGGATGCCACAGGCGGGGAGAGGCGATGTCGAAGGTCACGCTTGTGCTTGCTGCCGCGTCTACGCTTTTGCTCTCGATCACATTGTCGCCGTCCTTGAGCGATACGGTGACTTTGCCTGAAGGAGTGCCTGTATAGGTCAAGTCGAATTTCAATGTGCTGTTGTCCACATCGGGGGTGATGTGCAGATTTTCAAGATAGGCCTTTTCTACAGGTTCCATCCACACGCTCTGCCAGATGCCGGATGTTGAGGTGTACCAGATGCTGCCTCTTCCGTCGGGATAGCGGCGCTGTTTGCCTACAGGCTGTCTTCCCTCGTCTGTATTGTCGGTCGCTTTAACATACAGGGTGAATTTGCCGTCTTTTATTATTCCGTTGTCTATGAATTTGGTGATGTCTGCCGAGAAAGCTGTGTGGCCGCCTTTGTGGGTTGCTATACGGTTACGTGTGGTTGTACCGTTGATATATACGTCGGCGACATAGTCAACTGCTTCGAAATTCAGCACTATGTTTTTGCCGTTCCATTCCTCAGGAATAGTCACTTCACGCTTGTACCAGAGTACGTTGCCGGGCTCAAGCGGGCGCATTACTCCCGAAAGGCTCGACTCAACGGGAAAAGGGACGAGTATCTTACCCTCGTATTCTTTGGGTGCGGTGCCGGTGGTGAAAGCATAGTCCCAGAGGCCGTTGAGGCATTCCCAATCTTCGCGTACCATCTGAGGACGCGGATATTCGGGGTGCGCGTTCTCCGGCGACACATCCGCAGCCCAGCGTGTCTTTATGTGGTTCCCTTTCGGTTCCCATTCCACTACCTCTTTCTTAGGTTTGATGCGGTCTACGAGCACCTTCATCCAGAGGCCGCCGATAACCGAGCGTCCGCTGAAGTTGCAGGTCACGCCTGTATGCGACTGATAGTAGTCGCTAAGAGGTATGCGTGAGGTTGTCTCGTTCATGTAGTCCCAGTGGCGGTCAGAGAATTTGAGGAAGGTTTCGGTATCAGGAGCCATAGAAGCTGTCCAGAAGATCCAGTCGCTCTTGGTCTGGAGATCGCGGCTGTCAAGCGGCAGGCCGTATTTCTGCTGTTTGCTGAGGTAGAATTTCATTTCACGCTCGAGCACTTCGGCAGGGAACAGGTTGTAGCCCCATGCCACATCCCAGAGCATATTGTATTTTTGGCTCCATGTGCCTGACTTGTGGAATTCCATGCGGTAGTGGTCGCCGTCGCGGGCGTCACCTTCCCAGATCAGTGCCATGTTTTTGGCTGCTTCACGATATGTCTCGATTTCACGGTTGTTTCCTCCGATGTAGGGTATGAGTTCGGCATAGGCACCTACTGCGAGGATCGCTTTTACAGACAGGTTGGTGTTCTGCTCGCTCGGACCCTTGAAGTCGTCGGTGCAGAGCTGGTTGCCGGGGTTCTGACCCTCGTTGCGACAGAATTGTGCCCATGTGCGCAGCACATTCTTGTAAGGCTTGAGCCATTCTCCGTCGCCTGTGAGGCGGCATATCGCATTGGCAAGGAGAAGTACGTTGGCAGATTCCTCAAGAGGCATGGAGTCACCATACACCATACCGTTGGCGCGGGGATAGATGCCGAGGTCGTGTGCGGCGCAGTTTTTGCCTTTGCGGGCATCGCTCAGGGCATAGTCGAGGATCGACAGGATCATGCCTTTCTGGAGGTCGATGTTGTAGAGCAGGTAGATGGGGCATTCGGGATAGGTGAGGTCCATTGTGTTCACGAATCCGCCTGATTTATTCTCTTTCGAGAAATAGAGCGCCTTGCCGGTATCGTCGCGGAAGAGCTTGTGGGCTGCCATTACCAGACGGTAGTTTGCGGCGAGCTGTTCGGCATATTTCACGTTGCCGGCTGCCAGGCCGTCGTCGTAGATTGTTTTGTCAAGGGCGCGGCAACGCTCCATATTGTTGGCGTAATTGTCGCGGAATTCCTCGAATGCCTCGAAGATTGTCTTGCCGTCGCGTGCGTAATATGCTTTGTAGTTCTTGTGCATGTACTGTATGTCCCATACTTCGTCGTATCCGATCATCATGAAGTCGCGGGCTTCGTCTACTGAACCCAGGTCATTTACGAATGCGAGTGTGGGCATGGTGCTGCGGTTGGTGCTGCGCACGGGCTCTTTTTCGGTAGCAGGCAGTTTGCCTGTGGTCACGAAGGTGCGCTGTGTGGTCAGAGGGTCTGATACTGCAATTTCGCCATTGATGGCAGGGATATACAGATAGCCCCAGTCGATTGCCACCATGTCGCCTGTGCGCTCAAGTACGGGCTGTGCCTCTGAGCCGGCGCGCAGGTAGCTGGTGCCGTTCACTCTGGTTATGTCTGACAGTGTGGGCTGTCCCATCTCGTGTACTGTAAGCTGTGCGCTTGTGCCGAGATAGAACTGCACGTCATGCTTTTTGCCGTCGGTAGATTTCACCTGATAGGAGATGTAGTTGATCGGTGTGGAGATCATGTCCATATCGTCGATGAGCATCGGGGCTGTGAATACCACGTCGAGATTCACAGGACCGCAGGTGAAATTGTAGAAGCTGCTGCAAGCCATAACGTCCACCGAGTTCTGTTGTGCCTGGATCACCTGCTCGTCTTCTGTGAGAAGGTTCTTGTAAAGGCCGAAGTCCACATATGCGCCACCGAGAGTGTTGTGGCAGTGTGCGGCCATTACGTTGCGGCCCGGCTTCAGCGCTGCTTTCATGGCGGCTGTCAGTTGGCGCTCCTCTCCCTGTATCCAGGTCTCGCCGGTGCTTGCCACCTTTGTGCCGTTGATGTAAAGTTCAAACACGTCGTCGTGCGAGAACATCACCCAGAGGTCCTGGGCTATGTCGTCGGCGGTAAGATCTATTTCACGGCGCACATAGATGTCGCTGTGCTCGTCTTTCCAGGTGTTGTTCACGTTGGGGTATTCGTTTGGTGTGCCCCATGCAGCCTGCTCTTTTGACCAGCTGCTGTCGTTGAAGTCGGCCTTTGTCCAGTCGAGGTTTGTCTGGCGCGTATGGCTCACTGTGCCTTCCCACCCCGGGCCGTCTATGGTCATGGGGTGTATGGGAGCCAGGAGGTTTTTCTTCTCCTGTCCCATGAAGCGGTAAGCGATGCCGTCGACACGCAGGATGCCGTCGATGGCTTTCTCGCGCTCGCTCCAGTGACGTGTCGGGCCGCCGTTGAGCTCGTTGTAGTTTGACCATATCGAGAAGAACGGGTCGTTAACGATCAGCGGCACTGAGGGCAGGCGCAGATTGTTTTCTTTGTACGGTTTGAAGTCTTCGGGAGACTGAGCGAATGATGGCATGCCGATGGCTGCTGTCAGAACTGCTGCCCCCAATAGTTTTCCGATGGGTTTCATAAATTATGTGAAAATGGTATAAATGATTGGCAAAATACATGGCGCATTTCTCGCATGCGCCAGGCGTGTTTTGTGCAAATATCTGCAAAAATACACAAACGGACAGACATATTTCGGGTATAGCCTGTTCAAAGAATGCAAATTATTATTCATGGTATTATATGAGACCTTTTGGGCGGGTTTCAACACGTGTGTGGCACACCTGTGTCTGTTTTTGAACAGATTTTTTTGCAGGAATGCATGTGGAATACGTACATTTGCATTAGTAATTTGACCATGAAACAGGGCACCCGGCAGTTTTTGCCAGTGCATTGCAGTGTAACCATTTTTAACCTTAATAAAATATACTAATGAAACAAAGAGACTTAATTCTTGGATTAGGATTCCTCGGCGCGTTCACTCTGGCAGCACAGTCGCCTTATACCGGCAGTGTAGCTCCCAC